>JBDLUS010000067.1:0-10233 GCA_039805165.1 Bacteroidota bacterium
AACAACGCCGATACGAGCAATGCTAGTTCAGACAACGCGAATTCTGTAACCTTTACAGTTCAAGAAAAAAGCATATTAAACAGCCCTGGACAAAGCAACTATCGCGACGAGCAAATTTTCACCGAACTGAAGGATGCAAATATTCAGATCACGAATCAAGAAACTATTGAAAAAATATATACCGAGATTGAAACCATCAATCGACGAATTAAAGAAGAAACGTCAGAAGAAGTAATTGCTCAATTGACTGAAAGAAGAAATAAGTTGACCTATGAAAAAATGCAAGAAGAAGACAAGAACGCTTCTTTGATTGCAGAGCACAATTCGAACGCGTTGATTGATTTGCAATCGGCTTGGAAAAAGAATACCAATACTCCAACTAACATAGCCACATTGGAGGACAAAAAAGGCTACGACAATGCTGTAGCTGATATGAAAGAAGCAAGTACGCTGCGTGCAGCCGCAAAAACAGAAATAGACTTCTTTGAACGATATGCTAAAAATGCAAAAGCATTCGCTTTGGAAAGAAATGCCAAAAACGAATTGCAATTTTTAGTTGAAAAAACCACTCCAGTCGCTAACAACGTCAGTTCAAACAACGCAAGTTCCAACAACGCAAGTTCTAACAACGCTAGTTCAAACAACGCCAGTTCTAACAACGCCGGTGCCAACAACACCAGTTCTATCAACGCTAGTTCGTTTACAAGCATTCCAAAAATTGTTCAGGCTACCCTTTATCAAAGACAATCCACTTCGGCATACAGCGATTCTAATCCGATTCCAATTGGATTGCCATTGCCAGAAGGATCTTTCTACACGATACAAGTTGGAGCATTCCGATTGCCTGTTGCGAATAACACCTTTGGTCAATTCGCTCCCGTTTATGCAGAGCGTCAAACAAACGGATTCATACGCTACAGTACGGGATTTTTCAATTCATATACTGAAGCTATTCAAGCCCGTAATGACATTCGTCAAATGGGCTATGCCGATGCCTTTATTGTTGCCTACAGAAACCGCGAACGTGTTCGATACAGCGAGCTAATGACAGCCGCCGAAAAGGCTTCTACAAACGGAAGTACAACAACTCCACCCACTAACACTGCTGCCTCTTCAACCACTGCAGTTGGTGCCGATGTTAGTTACTACTCTGACCCATTGGCTGTTCCTGCCAACCTTATTGAAAAGACCGAAGGTGTGTTCTTCACTGTTCAGGTTGGTGTTTATGGAAAGCCTTCGCGAAACACAATATTGAATACCTATTCAGATCTGCACGTTGAAAAACTTCAGAATGGTCAAATTCGATATACTAGTGGAAAATTCCAAACCATTGCCGACGTTCTAAAGCAGCGAGATTTCTGCAGAGCTAACGGCATTCCTGACGCGTTTATTACCGCATACAAAAACGGAAAAAGAATTACGGTTCCTGAGGCAAAAAAAGAATTAGGAATTCAATAAAACCTGAAGGAAAAAGTTTCCAAGGAATTGATTTCGAATTTCCCGACTTAACTTTGAGCTAACAAACTTTGTTATGAAAAAACACCTAATACTCTTGAGCTTGATCGTTGCCCCTTTCTTAGGACAGACTCAACTTCAATTGAATGAATTACTCGCTTCGAATAACACCAATCAAATGGACGAGTTTTTCGAGTTCGACGATTGGATTGAAATTTACAATCCAGGTGGAATTATAAATTTAGCAGGGTACTATTTATCCGATGACCCTTTGCTTTTAACGAAACATCAGATTCCTGCAACAGATCCAGGAGCGACAACCATGCTCCCTGGGAGCTTCAAAGTTTTTTTTGCAGATAAAGATAACCTTACTCAAGGGGCGTTGCACACCAATTTCACTTTAAGCGGAAATGGTGAAACTATATTTCTGACTGCTCCAGATGGAGTTACTATCATTGATCAAATTCAGTACCCACAAATGGCATCCGACATTAGTTATGGTCGCGCCTGTGAGGCATGCTCAACCTGGCAATACTTCAATTCAGTTACTTATTCAGCTCCCAATATTGAACTTACGCCTGTTGCACAACTACTTTTCATAAATGAAGTTCAGGCTGAAAATACAGGTATTTATCATGATCCTGAATTTGAATATGACCCTTGGATAGAAATATACAATCCTAACAGTTTTCAAGTCAATTTAGGTGGTTATTTCCTGAGTGTTAACGGAACTTCCACACAATGGCTCATCCCTTCGAATGAACCTTTCAACACTGTCATTCCCCCAAACAGTTTCAAAGTTTTTTGGTGCGATAACGACCTCGCTTTTGGAGCCTCACACACCAACCTGATATTGAATCCAAACGGAGGAACTGCAACACTTACTGGACCTGATGGCACATCTCTAGTTAGCAGCTTGACATGGGGTATACTTTTACCTGGACAAAGCGCGGGTTGCTCTACAGACGGATCGCCTAACATTATAACATTCAATCCCGCTACCCCCATTAACAGTAATTCACTTGTATTTATCACACCTGAACCTGTTGTGATTAATGAGGTAATGGCTGATAACATTCTTACATTCACAGACAACTTCGCAGAATTCGATGACTGGGTTGAAATTTACAATCCTTTGAATTACGATGTAAGTCTAGCTGGTTATTTCATGAGTGACGACAGTAACAATCCAAGAAGATGGCAAATTCCAACATCGTTTATAGATAGTGTGACCGTTCCTGCGTTAGGTTGGCTTACTTTTTTCGCTGATGGCGATGTGGGACAAGGTGTTCGCCATGCCAACTTCAGCCTAAACAACAATAATGAATTCGTTGGGCTTTATAGTCCAGATGGGCTTACACGTGTAGATGAAATCGCATGGTCGCACATGGGCGCTGACACAAGTCTTGGTAGAAAATTAGACGGAGACCCAACTTGGGTAAGCTTTTTAGTTACGACTCCAGACGCTTCGAACAACCAAGGTATTTATATCGTTGGAATCGAAGAAGAAAGCGCATTGAACAATCACTTTTCATTGTATCCGAATCCAACTCGTGGCATAGTGCAATGCTCAAAGAAAAGTAATATCTGGGTATACTCGATTCACGGAAATTTAATCGAAATATTAAACGGAGTATGGCAGGTAAACTTCAGCAATTACTCTGCTGGAATCTATCTAGTCTCTGATGAACAAGGAAATAAAATTAGAGTAGTGAAAGAATAAAAGATTTATTCAACTCCCATATACTTATGAATCTGAAGACCCACACGCCAGTGTGGGTTTTTTAATGCCCAATCGAAAATAAGCGGAAGCATCATTTCACGTTTTTCCCATTCAGGTTGCATGAACCATTGTGCTTGGTCATTCATGCGTCCAGACAATTCATGAGACCATTCAATGTCTGACTTATGATTAATAACCACTTTCAATTCATTCGACAATTGAAAATACTCTTCCAACGGGGCTTTAAATTTCTTAGGAGAAAAGGTTATCCAATCGAACAATCCAGTGAGTTTCTGAGTTCCGCTTGTTTCCAAATGAATACGCATCCCCACATTTCGAAGCGACTCTGTCAATGGCGCTAAATCATGCATCGTAGGCTCTCCACCGGTAACAATTACCACCTTCACTCCACTGCCAACAGCAGCTTCTACAAGAGTTTCGAGAGAAAGCATCGGATGCTTTTCTTTGTCCCAACTCTCTTTCACATCGCACCAAACGCAACCAACGTCACATCCAGCCAATCGAATAAAAAAACTTGGAACACCCGTGTAAACTCCTTCACCTTGAACACTTGTGAAGGTTTCCATTACGGGATATTTCACTTCAGAACTCACGCCTTAATTTTTCCAATTAAATCGTAATGCTCAGCACGAATAATTTCAATATCTGCAAAATCGCCTACACGCAAGTATCCTTCAGACTTTGGAACAACTACCTCGTTGTCTACTTCCGGAGAATCGAACTCGGTGCGACCAATGTAATAGTCACCTTCCATCTTATCTATCAAAACCTTGAAGGTCTTACCCACTTTCGCTTCGTTCAATTCCAATGAAATGTGCGATTGCACTTCCATAATTTCGTCTGCGCGTTTCTTTTTCGTCTTCGCAGAAACATCGTCGTTCAATGCAAAAGCTGTTGTATTCTCTTCGTGACTGTAAGTAAACACTCCTAAGCGCTCGAAGCGTGATTGCTCAATCCACTTCAACAATTCTTTGTGATCAGCAGCTGTTTCACCAGGGAACCCTGTGATCAAGGTCGTACGAATGGCAATATCAGGAACCTTCATGCGAATGTCTTGAATAAGCGCATCTGTCTTCTCACGCGTAATACCGCGCTTCATGGCTTGCAACATTTTTGTTGTTCCATGTTGAAGAGGCATGTCTAAATACTTACAAATATTATCACGCTCATTCATTACATCAAGCACATCCATCGGAAACCCGCTTGGAAAGGCATACTGCAAACGAATCCAATCGATTCCTTCCACATCGGAAAGACGTTTTAATAATTCTGAAAGAGTTCTTTTCTTTTCAATATCTAAACCGTAGAACGTAAGATCTTGGGCAATAAGCACCAACTCCTTAGTACCATTGGCCGCCAAAGATTTCGCGTTTTTCACCAACTGCTCCATTGGAGTACTCACGTGCTTTCCGCGCATAAGCGGAATAGCGCAAAACGAACACGGACGATCACATCCTTCCGCAATTTTGAAATAGGCGAAATGACTTGGTGTAGTAAGCAATCGCTCTCCCACCAATTCCGTTTTATAATCCGCCTTTAATGTTTTTAGTAAACGAGGAAGATCACGTGTTCCGAAGAACGCGTCTACTTCCGGAATATCCTTTTCTAATTCTGGTTTATAACGTTCGCTCAAACATCCCGTCACATATAGCTTAGAAACATTTCCCTTCTCCTTCTCCTTTGCCCAAGCCAAGATTGTATTGATACTTTCCTCCTTGGCGTTATCAATGAAACCGCAGGTGTTGATAATCACGATTTCCGAATCGGTCTCTTCAGATTCATGCTCAACATCGAAAGAATTGGCCTTCAATTGCGCCATCATGACTTCCGAGTCGAAAATATTTTTTGCGCAACCCAAGGTTACCACGTTCACCTTGTTCTTCTTGAGGGTCTTCGTTTTCATTACTTTGATTTTCCTGCGAATAAACTATCTACAAATTCGAATCTATTGAAAACCTGAAGGTCTCCGGCCTGCTCTCCAACTCCAATAAAGCGGACAGGTATATTGAACTGATCTGAAATTCCAATCACTACTCCACCCTTCGCCGTTCCGTCAATTTTTGTAATGGCTAACGAAGAAACTTCTGTTGCTGCGGTAAACTGCTTCGCCTGCTCGAAAGCATTCTGTCCGGTTGAACCGTCTAAAACAAGCATCACATCGTGAGGTGCATTCGGCACTACTTTTTGCATTACACGCTTGATTTTCGAAAGTTCGTTCATCAAACCCACTTTATTATGCAATCGTCCTGCTGTATCAATAATCACAACATCGGCATTTTTCGAAACCGCTGACTGTAGCGTGTCGAACGCAACAGCCGCTGGATCGGCATTCATGGCCTGAGCCACTATGTCAACATTTGCACGCTCTGCCCAAATTTTCAATTGGTCAATGGCTGCTGCGCGAAAGGTATCTGCCGCACCCAATACCACTTTCTTTCCTTGTTGTTGAAGTTGGTAAGCCATCTTACCAATGGTGGTCGTCTTGCCTACACCGTTTACCCCGACAACCATAATCACATAAGGCATTCCATCCGTTGCTGGAATGAAAATTTCCTCGCTCTCTTCACCTTCGTGACCAACCAACATCTGCGCAATTTCGTCGCGCAAAACCTGATTCAATTGATCCGTTGGCATTGACTTCTCTTTGCGAACACGCTCTTGAATACGCTTTATAATTTTCTCCGTGGTGTCGATTCCAACATCAGACATAATTAGAATTTCTTCCAACTCATCTAACATCTCATCATCTACGTGAGCTTTCCCCGTAATTATGCGAGCAAGCTTCCCGAAAATACCTTCGCGGGTGCGTTCAAGACCAAGATCTAGCTTGTCTTTTTTTTCTTTCGAAAAGAGGCGTTTGAAGAAACTCATAGTTTAGGTCTAAAATAAAAAAAAGGCCTTTCCAAAGGAAAAGCCTTTTAACATATTTCTAACAGCGATTAGCCTTTAGCAAAGAAATCGCCGATTTTATCATTGTGTACAATTTCCTCTTTGAAGGAATAAGAGCCTGTTTTTGCAGACTTCACCATTTTAATAACCTTGGTGTGGTTCTTACCACCACCAGTTTGAAGGGTCGCAACTACTTTCTTTGCCATGACTTAGTCTTATTTGATTTCTTTATGAACCGTCATTCTCTTCAAAATCGGGTTGAATTTTTTCTTCTCTAAGCGCTCAGGAGTGTTCTTCCTGTTCTTAGTAGTGATGTAACGGCTTGTGCCGGGTTTGCCAGACTCTTTGTGTTCTGTGCACTCCATTATAACTTGTATTCTATTACCTTTCTTAGCCATTGTTGCAGAAATTGGACGGCAAATATACGTAGAATATTGAGAATTGCAACTTTGCTATTCATTTTTTTCGACTATTCTCTACTCAACCACACCGAATAGCCACAAATCTATGTTAATAAGACACTACACCCCCTGCTTTTTCTGTTGTTCTACTGAATAATTTCACACATCCATACATCTGTACATTTTGGCTAAAAAAAGAAAAGGCGAAGTCGACACTTCCGCCGAGTTTGAAGATAGAAACGAACATTTGCATCGCGACGTCCGCTCAATGCGCATAGCGGGACTTGCTATTCTTTTGTTTTCTGCATTTACTGCACTCGCTTGCGTTTCTTATCTGTTCTCTGGCGCTCATGATCAACAACTTTTTATTGGCAGTGGTGGACTGAACGAATCATTTCACAACTGGATGGGCGGATTGGGTGCGCGTTGGGCACATGCACTTATGTTTCATTTTGCTGGAATCGCTGCCCTTTGCATTCCCTTGCTAACTTTCCTTGTTGGCATGCGCATGCTTACCGGAAAACATCTACTTCCTTTCCTAAAAACTCTGCGTGTGAGCGTTGGCGTTATGCTCTTTCTTCCATTGGCCATTGGATTCTTTGCACACCGCACCAACCCTATTCCATTTGATCATATCGAAATCTTAATTAATGGATTATTCGTTGGCGGCTACGGTGTTGTTGCGACACATTTTTGTGTTTCAAATTTAGGATGGATGGGTACCCTTTTCGGAATTCTTTTCGTTGTTTTAGTATTCTTCATCGTGAATTTCAATCACCACGTTGACACCTTTATTGCTCGATTGGGTGTGCTTTTCAGATCGAAACCAAAGGCAGACCAACCTCGAATTTTCGAAGAAGAGGAAGAAGAGGAAACACCCTTTCAACCCACTGTAAATACACAAGAAACCACCGTTGAAGTAAAGGCTGAAGCCGTTCCGAGTTACACCCCAGAGCCCGAACCCGAACCCGAGCCGGAACCGGAAGTCTATGAAGTTATTTCCGACGAGGACACACCCACTTCGACAACACCAGCAAGTTTCGACTTTGACAATCCACTGGATCCACAGCCTACTTTCGAATTGATTCAGGAAGAGGAAGAAGAAGAAAAAACGACGGATGAATTTGAACTAAGTCCTGTTTCTTCAGGAAGCTCAACCATCTTCGAAGAGGATGACATGGGCGATTTAGGAATTGAAATTGCTCCGACGGTTCAAGCCGAGGAACTTAGTTCCGATGAAATTGAAAGCACAGAATTTGGTGAGTACGACCCGAAATTAGACCTTTCACGCTATCAACTTCCTTCCATTGATCTCTTGCAGAACTATGGCGGAAACGGACCTCAAATTTCGAAAGAGGAATTAGAGGAAAACAAAAACCGAATCATTGAGACGCTCAATCATTACAAGATTGAAATCGCCAAGATCAAAGCAACCATCGGACCCACCGTTACTTTGTACGAAATTGTTCCTGCGCCCGGTGTTCGCATTTCGAAAATCAAAAGTTTAGAAGACGACATTGCGCTTTCACTTGCTGCACTTGGCATTCGTATCATAGCGCCAATTCCTGGAAAAGGAACAATTGGTATTGAAGTTCCAAACAGCAGACCCGACGTGGTTTCTATGCGTTCGTTAATAGCAAGCGACAAGTTCCAAAATGCAGACATGGAACTTCCGTTAGTTTTAGGGAAGACCATTTCCAACGACATCTTCGTAACAGACTTAACGAAAATGCCTCACTTACTTATGGCCGGTGCAACTGGACAAGGTAAGTCTGTTGGATTGAATGCAATCTTGGTATCGCTTCTATACCGCAAGCACCCTTCACAAGTTAAGTTTGTGTTGGTTGACCCGAAGAAAGTTGAGCTTACCCTCTTCAATAAAATTGAAAGACATTTCTTAGCGAAGCTTCCCGACGAAGCGGAAGCAATTATCACTGACACAAGCAAAGCCGTAAAGACTTTGAATTCATTGTGTGTTGAAATGGATGAGCGCTACGGCTTGCTTAAAACCGCCGAATGTCGAACCATTAAAGAGTATAACGCGAAATTCATTTCAAGAAAATTAAATCCGAACAACGGACACCGTTTCCTTCCATACATCGTATTGGTAGTGGATGAATTCGCCGATTTGATTATGACCGCAGGTCGCGAAGTTGAAACACCTATTGCCCGTCTTGCTCAGTTGGCACGTGCCATTGGTATTCACTTGATCATTGCGACTCAGCGTCCATCTGTAAACATCATCACGGGTACAATCAAAGCTAACTTCCCTGCGCGTATAGCGTTCCGTGTAACCTCGAAAATTGACTCACGTACAATTCTCGATGCCGGAGGTGCAGACCAATTGATTGGACGAGGTGACCTCCTTTTGAGTACGGGTAATGAACTCATTCGTCTTCAATGTGGATTCGTTGATACACCAGAGGTTCAGGCCATAACTGAATTCATTGGAAGTCAGCAGGGTTACGCCCATGCTTTCCATCTTCCTGAAGTTGCTGATGAAAATTCAATGGAAATTGGTAATTTTGACAACTCGGAACGCGATTCATTGTTCGAAGAAGCAGCGAAGGTCATTGTTTTAAGTCAACAAGGATCGGCCTCTCTTCTTCAACGCAAATTGAAATTGGGTTATAACAGAGCAGGCCGATTGATCGACCAATTGGAAGCTGCTGGACTTATTGGCCCCTTTGAAGGAAGTAAGGCTCGGAAGGTTTTAATACCTGATGAGATAGCTTTGGAACAGTTCTTGAAAAACCTGCGTGATTAATAAAAAAACAAAATGAAAAATCTATTTCTAGCGTTCGCACTTCTTGCAACGTTCTCTCTTCAAGCTCAAACTTCTAAAGAAATATTAGACAAGCTTTCTGCCAAAGCAAAATCGTGGGCAACCACCTCTTCTGACTTCAGTTCAGAATTAAGCAATCCGAAAACTGGAAAAGTGACAAAGCAAAACGGCACTGTAAAAGTTAAAGGAAAAAAATACCAACTTGCGCTTCCAGATTATTCTGTATACTGCGACGGCGCTACTGTTTGGACCTACAACAAAAAATCGAATTCTTGTTCAATTGACAATCTTGCCGATGTAAAAGATGGCGGATTTGATCCTTCAGAGATGTACACCATCTGGAACAAAGACTTCAAACACGAAATGAAAAACACTAACGTAACCGTTGATGGTGTTGCTTGTTACGAAATCGCACTTTACCCTTTGAATCCAAAATCGAAATCATTTCACACCGTAACTCTTTTCGTTGACAAAGCGAAAATGGAATTGACCAAAGTGAATGTAGTTACTCGCGAAAACGCAAACGTGACCTACAAGATTAAAAACTTCAAGGCGAATCCTGCAATTAACGAAGGTGACTTCAAGTTCAATCAAGGAGGATTCCCTGGCGTGAAGATGGTGGACAATCGCTTGTAAGCGGTCGACACAATTCCTTGTGATGACAATCTCCGATTGATGACCGCTGCGCGGATGACGCTACGCGACGGTAGAACGCAATATGTTTAATGTTTGTTCTTCTGGGGAATTGGGTTCGACTTGAAAGTCGTATTCCCAAGACGCGAATTTTGGAAGGCTCATGAGGATGCTTTCAGTTCTTCCTCCGGTCTGAAGACCAAATAGGGTTCCTTTATCGCAAACGAGATTAAATTCAACATAACGACCTCTGCGAAGCAATTGCCATTGCTTCTGCTGCTCTGTAAACTCTAAATTCATATTGGCTTCAACAATCGGCAAATATG
>JBDLUS010000068.1:0-17318 GCA_039805165.1 Bacteroidota bacterium
ATGTCTGGTTCTTATGAAGGTGTTGGTGTAGAATTTTTGATTCTTCGCGACTCGCTTATGGTGAATCGCGTTGTCCCGTTCGGCCCTAGTTTCCGCGCAGGAATTCAGTCTGGAGATCGCATTGTTCAAGTAGATGGAAAAGATATCTCAGGAAAATCCTTGAACAACGAAGGTGTTATGAAGATGTTGAAAGGTGAGGCTGGAAGCAATGTAAACATTAGCGTGCTGCGCAAAAAAGAGTATTTGAATTTCAATGTTGAAAGAGGTTCACTTCCTCTTCCAAGCGTGCCTTCTTATTACAAAGTTGAAGAGGGACTTGGTTACATCAAAATCGATCGCTTCGCGAAAACAACCTACGACGAGTTCTTGGCTGCGGGAAACTCACTTCGAAACCAAGGATGCACCAAATTCATTCTAGACCTTCGTGGAAACGGAGGTGGACTGCTCGAACAAGCCACAAGCATTGCTGAAGAGTTCCTAGAAAAAGACCGATTAATGGTTTACACCTCAGGAACACACGCAGGAAGAAACGACTACAACACACAAAAGCGTGGATCATTCGCAGATGTTCAAGTTACAGTGCTCATAGACGAATACAGCGCTTCTGCAAGTGAAATTGTTGCGGGTGCGTTGCAAGATTGGGACCGTGCTATTGTTGTAGGAAGACGCTCGTTCGGTAAAGGACTTGTTCAAAGTGAAATTGAACTTCCAGATAAAAGCGCGCTTCGCCTTACCACTGCTCGCTATTACACGCCAACGGGTAGATGTATTCAAAAGCCTTATGGCGATTCTTCGAAGTACTTCAACGAAACACACCAACGTTGGTTAAGCGGTGAATTATTCAACCAAGAAAAAATAACACACGTCGACTCCTTGAAGTTCTATACACCTTCTGGAAGAATAGTATACGGTGGTGGTGGAATAACCCCAGACGTCTTCATTCCATTCGATTCTACCTCAACATCGTTTGCACTTATTGATATCGTTAACTTTGGAATATTGAGACACTTATGCTTCGATTATGTTGATCAAAACAGAGCAACCCTTTCCAACTGGAAATCTTTCGATCAATACCAAAAAACCTACAAAACAGACGACGCGTTAATTGATAAAACGTTGAAGACTGCAGTAGAACAAAACATTACATACAGTAAGGCTGAAGTAGCAAAACTTCGTTCTCAATGTTCACTTCGATTTAAAGCTCAAATTGCGCGTGCATTGTTCGATGAAAACGCAATGATTCGTATTATGAATACCGAAGATCCAGAACTGATAAGGGCTGTAGAGATTTCTAAAAACTACAACACATACTTCTATCATAACTAATGGAAACGCTTTCCAAACAGGAACGGCTCTATAAAAAGAAATCCATTGAGTCGTTGTATGCTCATGGAAAAAGCATAAAAACACCCGCTATAATTTGCTTGTACCACCCTTCAGAGGATGACTCTGAATTTCCTGTACAAGCGCTATTCACCGCACCCAAGCGTCGCTTTGCACGTGCGCACGACAGAAATAGAATCAAGCGATTAATCAAAGAGGTCTATCGAAAAGAAAAACAAGCTCTTTATGACCATCTTAACAACAAGGGTGAAAAATTGTCGTTAGCCTTTATCTTTACGGGTAACCGCATTCCCGATTACGACTATGTGGAACAAAAAATCAAGTACCTTATTCGACAACTTATTTCCGTTACGAACCAAGAGCATTCCAACCATGAAAATAATTAAGCGCACCCTTCTTTTCTCTTTGCTCTCCCTTTATTCACTTCCTTCTTTTGCACAACCCAACCCCTCTACAAACTATTTCGAAGTTGTAAAAAACTTAGAAATATTCACCGACGTTTTCCGTCAAATAGATCAATTGTATGTGGAAGAGGCTACGCCTGGAAACCTTGTGAATACTGCCCTTAGCGGAATGTTAGCTTCGCTTGATCCATACACGGTTTACTATCCCGAATCGCGCATTGAAGATGCAATGTACCTTCAAACAGGCATGTACGGCGGAGTAGGCGCTCGTGTAGATTTAGTAAACGGAAGAAACACTGTACTTGAAGTGTTTGAATCGTTTCCGGCTTACAAATCCGGACTTCGTGCTGGAGATATTATTACACACATCGGAGGAAAATCCATTGATGGAATTGACCTCGACAACCTGGAAGACGGACTTACCGGAACACCCGGAAGCATCGTGAATTTAACAGTTCTTCAACTAGGGAAAGCAAACGCATCAGAACTTGCTGTAACCCGCGAAAGCATTAAGACTCCAGATGTACCTCACTTCCAACTTTTGGAAAACAATGTTGGGTACATCAAACTAGACGAGTTCACACAAACAGCATCTGAAGATGTGAAAAACAGTTTCAATACGTTGAAAGGAAAAGGAATGAATAAACTCATTTTAGACCTTCGTGGAAACGGTGGCGGACTATTGAATGAGGCTGTAAAGATTGTAAACTTTTTTGTTCCGAAAGGAACGGAAATCACCCGTACAATGGGAAAGACAGAGTCTTGGAAACAGATCTATGTTGCGCAATACGACCCCATTGATTTAACTATGCCTTTGGTTGTTTTGGTTGACGAAATGTCGGCTTCAGCTTCTGAAATCGTAAGTGGAAGTCTTCAAGATTTAGACCGCGCCGTTATTGTAGGCGTGCCTTCTTTCGGAAAGGGTTTGGTTCAACAAACATTGGATCTGTCCTACAACGCAAAGATGAAAGTGACTGTCGCGAAGTACTACACCCCTAGCGGAAGATGCATTCAAAAGCTAGACTACGGTAACAAAAAAGACGGACACGCAACGCAGATAGACACAACTAAAATCAGAACATTCTACACCACACACGGAAGACCTGTAAAAGACGGAAGTGGTATTTATCCAGACGTTATAATGTCTGCAAGCGCATCGAAAGAAATACTTGCGCAGCTTCAAAGAAACTTCGCTTACTTCCGCTTTGGAGTTGAGTTTAAGAAGACTCACCCTTCGATTGATTCTGCTGGAAGTTTTAAACTTTCACAAAACGAATACAACGAGTTTGTTCAATTCGCGAAGAAAAATGCGAAAGACTTTGTTCCTTCTTGGTTCGAACACGTTGAGAAATTGGAAAAAGAATTGGCTAGTCAAACTGCTGTGAACACAGCATTAAAAGACCAACTCAACAATTTACAAAACGGTATTTCTACTGCATTAGAAAGTACGTTGTCTCAACTTCAAAACGAAATAACACCGAAACTTGAAGCTAAAATTGTAGAGATGTATTACTTCCGTTCTGCTGCAATTAAACAATCGTTAACCAACGATCCTTTAATTCAGACTTCACAAGAGGTCTTTCAAAAGAGCTATTCAACCATTCTTGCTGGACCAGCAGGCACCGAAAAAAAATAATCCGTGCTGAAATTCTTCAGTCATCCTAAAACACAAGTTGCAGCGCTGGCGCTGTGGGCTTTTATGCTCCCACTCTGGAACTTAGGAATGTCTGTTGCCATGTTCTTTCTGCTGTTCGTAGCGGTCATCACTTCCATTCAAAATAAGAAATTCGTATTACTTCCTGTCTTACGAAACCCTATTTACCTGAGTTTACTTATTGTTTGGGCGCTCATCGCGTTCGGACTATTCCGAGGCGGAGAAAATTCGTTGGTGTTGAAGGAATTGAAAACCCTTCTGCCTCTGATCCTTGCTCCTTTGTTCCTGCAAAATCTTTCACCACTTACAAAAAACGACGAATCATTCATTTGGAGAGTATTCTTCGCTTCGGTTGGATTGTCTGCTGTCGTTTGCGTAGTGTATGCAATTGTCAAATACCCGCTTCCTGAGCCTCGCAGCGCTTCACTCTTCATATCACACATCCGATTTAGTTTAATGGCCGTATTGGGGCTTATTGGCGCCTGGAGAATGCCTGGTATTCTTCCTACGTACTTGAAACTTGCACTTACCACAGTGGTATGTGCTTTTTTCTTTTTTGTTGGAACACTAACCGGATGGGGGCTTCTAATTGTTTTGATCGTTTTTCTCTTTGCTTCAAAGTCGAAACGCAACAAAATCATTGTTGTTGGAAGTGTAATCACCCTCGCTTCAGTTCTTCTCTTTTTCCTTTCAAAAAATATCGACTCAACAAATTTCCAACCCGAACAAATTCAGTCTGCTCGCGGAGAAAAATATATTCACCAATCATCCAATTTTCAAACGGAAAATGGAAATCGCATTTTCGTAAACATTGCTCCACTTGAGCTAGACAGCGCATGGGTGGCCCGAACGAATAGGCCATTGCTTCAGAAAGACGGAAGAGGCCAGCTCGTTCAAACTACCCTTATTCGCTATTTAGCGAGCAAAGGATTAACCAAAGATGCCTCTGGAATTCAAGAATTATCTGATACTGATATTTCTAATATTCTAGCAGGAAACACAAATTGTAACGAGCCACAATGGAACGCTTTAGAAAAGCGCTGGCACCAAATTGTTTTCGAATATCAAACCTTTCAAAGCGGGGAAAACTCAAGCGGACACTCGATCTTCCAGCGTTTAGAATATTACAAAGGTGCGCAATTTATTATTGAAAGAAATTTCATTTTCGGTGTAGGACAAGGCAACGTGAAATCTGCATACAGCGAGGCGTACAAGCAAACTTCTCCAAACCTCGATGAAAAGGTGCAACACGCTGTACATAACCAATTTTTGTCGTATTGGATAGCCGCTGGTCTAGCTGCAATTCTATTCTTCCTTTTATATTTCTATTTCATGTGGAAGCAAGCAAGAAAACATGAAATTGCTTTAGCATTTGTCATACTCGCACTGCTGTCTTGCCTTACGGAAGACACCCTTACAACGCAACCAGGCGTAGCCTTCTTTGCGTTTTTCAGTACATTATTTTTCTTCCTTCCGAAAAAAGAAAATTAGTTCTTCACCTTTAACCTTTCGGGTTGATTGGCTATTTCCCATGCCGTTGAAAACACCAGTTGCGCTATGCTGCACATCTTGTCGTAAAGAATCTTTTCAGGGTCATCACCAGGCTTGTGATAATCTTCATGAACACCACTGAAATAGAAGATGACAGGGATATTGTTCTTTGCAAAATTGTAATGGTCTGAACGGTAGTAAAACTGGTTGGGATCATCTTCCGAATTGAAGGTGTAGTCTAACGCTAGGTTAGACGTTTGCTTGTTCACCGTTTCAGAGATGTTGTGTAAGTCCATGCTCAAACGATCACTTCCAATCAAATAAACATATTTCTCATTGTCTTTGTGCGCCTCGTCTACACGACCAATCATGTCAATATTCAAATCACAAACCGTGTTTGCAAGCGGATAAACAGGATGTCTCGTGTAGTAATCACTTCCGAACAATCCTTTCTCCTCACCACTTACGTGAAGAATGAGTATGCTACGCTTCGGACCATTTCCGTCCTTCTTCGCTTGAATAAACGCTTCCGCAATTTCCATGGCTGAAACCGTTCCTGAACCATCGTCATCAGCTCCGTTGTTAATCTCTCCATTCACAATACCAATGTGGTCGTAGTGCGCAGACACAACAACAATTTCATTCTTCAGCAATGGGTCACTTCCCTCTATAAATGCCAGTACATTTTCGCTCGAAACAATTTCGTCAGTGACACTTACATTCAACGAAGCTTCAACTTCTCTTTCACAAAGCCTTATTTTTTTGCTTGAAAACAACGGTTTTCTCTTCTTTTTTAAACCATCTAAATTTTTTGCAAGATCTAAATTGAACCACTCATTGGCAGATTTCTCATTGGTGAAAATCAATGGAATTCCGGTTGCAACAGCAACATCCATATCTTCAATCAACTCCATCTTTTCCGATTCTAACCAGAATTTAATACGAGGCAAAAACGTGGCGTAATCACGACGAATAACAACGATAGCCTTTGCACCATTTTGTTGGGCTAGAGCAACCTTTAATCCTGGATCGTAAGACCAATCGCTTAACTGCTCTGCGTCTCCCGAAATCAAAGATTTTCCTTTTTTATTCTTTGGCTCACCGTCCATCACAACCACCAAAGCATCTTTTACATCTAAATCTTCATAATCATTGTAACGTCCTTCCGTGATACCGTATCCAGCAAAAACAATTCGTGTAAACGTTTTTGTTCCCTCTAATCCTTCTGCATCCAATGAAAAAATATCTCTCGAACTTTCATAGTTCTTTCCATTTACAGTAAGAATTGTTGATGTTAGTTTGCGCTTACGCAAGGGGAATGTCTGCTGCTGAACACCCGTCATAGAGCCTTTTTCCAATCCCAGTGACTGGTAATAATTCTCAATATAAGCCGCTGCTTTTTTCTGGCCTGGTTTACTCGTTTCTCTTCCTTCAAACTCGTCTGCCGCTAAAATAAAAAGCTGTTCTTTAAGCTCCTTTACCGTAATGGTGTTCATGTACGTGTCACGCTTATCGAATGCATCTAAAGATGCTTGTCCTAAGGCATTAAGACTAATAACGATAAATAAGAATCCTATTAATTTTTTCATCTTACAAATCAATTTTTTCTACACGTTTCGCATGTCTTCCTCCTTCAAAAGGCGTATTAACGAACGCACTTACCATAGACTTCGCAACATCTAATGAAACGAATCTTGCAGGTATAGAAAGAATATTAGCGTCGTTATGTTGTCTTGCTAATGTTGCAATTTCTTCTGTCCAGCACAAAGCTGCTCTCACTCCGGCATGCTTATTTGCAGCAATACTCACTCCATTCGCTGAACCACAAAGCAATATTCCACGTGAATCACCTGTTACATTTTCAGCCACTGCATGAGCATAGTCTGCGTAATCACAACTGTCTGCTGATTCACATCCCTTGTCTTCAATTTGAATTGAAGGAAATTCAGTATTCATCCATGTTTTCAAGGTTTCTTTCATTTCGAAACCAGCGTGGTCAGACCCTATATAAAGCTTCATAAAAATTTAGATTTGTACAAACTTATTCCTTTCTTTTGTGTTTTGAATAACGTTGTGAATGGAAAGGTGAGACTTTTAACAACTTGCAATTTTTTGTGTGTCTAACTTGTGAATAACTGTTCAAAACAAAATTTTAGATTTCATTTTAAAGTGACGCTTATACAGAATGAATTCCTATCAAAATTTAGTTCTCACTTTTTTAATTTTGTTATGAACGAAATTCTTCAACATAAAAGAAGTTATTACCTACAACAGAATATGAACAAGGCCACATTTTGATAACTATGTTCATTACGCTTAATGATATTCAAATTCAAAGAATTAAGGTATTTCAAATTGTTAAGAACATGTTACTTCAATGATAATAACGATAAATCCAAAGAAACGAGAAAGAACTTACTGACGGTATTAACAGCCCTATTACTATTACTATTTTCTTTTATAAAGAATATAATTAGATAATAGATGTTGGTGAAAACAAAGTTAGTCCCAAATACGTTTTAAAATGGAAATCATAACGAACTTTGAAAAATGAAATCAATCGGAATATTAATCACTTTTCTCTTGGCCGGACATTTTGCCGTTTGGTCCCAGAAAGAGTTCAAGGTATTCTTTTACAGCAATGGCCAGAAGAGCAGCGAGGGTTTCTTGGAACAAGGAAAACCTAATGGTTATTGGAAGAATTACTACGAGACGGGTATTCTGAAATCAGAGGGTAATCGGAAAGATTTTCAGCTAGATTCCACGTGGAAGTTTTTTAGGGTTGATGGTTCTCTTCAGCAGTCTATCCAGTATAAAGAGAATTTGAAATTTGGATTGGAATGCTTCTACGATTCGTTGGGAAGGAAGGAAAAATCTATTTCGTACATATTAGATGTCAAGGAAGGACCTGCAACGGAATACTTTCCATCTGGCGGAAAAAGAACTTCTTTCAATTACACAAATAATCTGATCGAAGGAAAGTATTTCGAATACGCAGAAGACGGAAGGATTATTACTCGTCGGACGTATAAGAACGGACTTATTTATTCTGAAGAAAAGATAAATCGTTATAACAAAAACGGACAGCGTGTAGGCTTATGGGTTGATTTAAGAGAGAATGGAAAGTTGAAAGAAGAAGGAAATTACCTCAATGGATTGAAAGAAGGAACTTTCAAACTATACAACAAACAGGGGGATTTCTGGAAGTTTGAATTTTACGAATTAGGTGTTTTGAAGGAGAATTCGGAAGAAACGGAATTTGTGAAAATTGAAAAATTCTATGATTCGAAGGGAAGGGTAATCGAACGAGGTGGAACGAAAAACGGATTAAGACATGGAATCTTTCAAACACTGGATTCCACGGGAAACATTATTTTCTCGCGATTGTATTTGAACGATTTGAAGCAAGCCGAGGGTAAGTATGATTCGCTGAATAGAGAGGTTGGTGAATGGAAGTATTTCTATCCATCGGGTTCAGTTCGATCAGTTGGAAGTTTTTCAAATGGAAAGAAAGTAGGTGATTGGAAATTCTATTTCGAAAATGGAAAACTGGAGCAATCAGGTAAGTATGATAACAATCTGGTAGTTGGAAAATGGATGTGGTATTATTCTTCTGGAATTGTCTTGAGAGAAGAATATTATCGGAAGGGAAAATTAGATGGACATTACATCGAAAATGATAGTCTAGGAAACGTAGTTTTAGAAGGAGATTTCGCCGACGGTTTGAAGCAAGGAAAGTGGATTCGTTTTATTAACGACCATAAAGAGGAAGGAGACTACGTAGACGATGAGCGTAACGGACTTTGGGTATTCACCCACTCAAACGGAAATAAAATGTTCGAGGGTAATTTTGAATTGGGAGTAGCCGTTGGAAAGCATGAATATTTTTATTCGAACGGAAAACCTGAAATGCGAGGTACCTACTCTGGCGGAGAGTTAGACGGCGATTGGATGTATTTCGATGAGAATGGAAATTACATCAATACTGTAACATACCAAGGAGGTAAACTGTACAAAGTTGACGGTATCAAGCTGAAGCAAAGAAAATAGGTTGTTTCACATGAAATTATCTTCCAATGTGAATCAACAGGATTGAAATGTCTGAAGGGTTTACTCCGCTAATTCTACTGGCTTGTCCAACAGTAGCCGGACGAATCTTCGAAAGTTTCTGCCTTGCTTCGATACTCATTGATGTCAACTTCAGATAATCAAATTCAGGAGAAAGTTGAATGTGATCGAGTCTTGTTAACTTATCTGCCATATCCTTCTCTCGCTGCAAATAACCTGCGTATTTCACACTTATCTCTACGGCGGCAACTACTTCTACCCTATCTTCTCCTAATGTTGAAATTTGGGCCTCTAAATCATTATTTACTGAAATAATATCCTCCAAAGAGATTTGTGGTCTGCTGAGCAACGTAATCAACTTCATTTTTTGTTCAATAGGAGCGCTTCCTTTTTCCTCTAATAGTCCATTAATTTCCTCAGGGGATGTAGAAGTTTTTTCTATGGACTTCATTACTGTCTTAATGTTCGCTCGCTTCTTTTCTAGAAGTTCCATTCGTTCGTCTGTAGCCAAACCTATGGCATGTGAAAGTGGAGTTAGACGTTCGTCGGCATTGTCTTGTCTGAGCAAAGTTCTATATTCCGCTCGGCTCGTGAACATGCGGTAAGGTTCATCTGTGCTTTTGGTAATGAGATCATCAATCAAAACTCCGATGTATGCTTCGTTTCGTTGAAGAGTGAACGGAGCTTTTTCTTGCACAAAAAGTCCAGCATTAATACCCGCGACAATTCCTTGTCCCGCTGCTTCTTCATATCCCGTAGTTCCATTGATTTGTCCGGCGAAGAACAACCCTGCAACATCTTTACTTTCTAATGTTGGTTTGAGTTGATCTGGTGGAAAATAATCATATTCGATGGCGTAACCGGGTCTAAACATTTTAGCATTTTCAAATCCTGGAATTAGGTTTAAAGCCTTTTGTTGAACCTCTTCAGGAAGGCTTGTAGAGAAACCGTTCAGATAAATTTCAACTGTCTTCCAACCCTCTGGCTCTACGAAAAGTTGATGAGAATCCTTGTCGGCAAAACGAGTGATTTT
Source organism: Bacteroidota bacterium (assembly GCA_039805165.1). Taxonomy (GTDB): domain Bacteria; phylum Bacteroidota; class Bacteroidia; order Flavobacteriales_D; family Sanyastnellaceae; genus CAIZGX01. The sequence goes on from JBDLUS010000068.1 coordinate 9,995, forward strand.
ATCTTCGATAGACGGGCAATAGCGAGGCCCAGTTCCCGTAATTCTACCCGTGAACATTGGGCTTTGTTCGAACCCTGTTGCCAATACTTCATGCACCGCGCTGTTTGTATTTGTTATCCAGCAGCAGCGTTGTTTTGTTATTTTGGGTTGATGAATAAACGAGAATCTTTGCGGGTTTACATCTCCGTCTTGCACTTCCATTTTGGAATAATCAAGTGACCTTCCGTCAATTCTTGGCGGTGTCCCAGTTTTCATTCTTCCTGCTCTGAAACCCAATGAAACCAACTGTTCCGTGATACCGTGAGAAGCTTTTTCACCGATTCTTCCACCACCGAATTGCTTTTCGCCAATGTGTATGACTCCGTTTAGAAAAGTTCCACTGGTAATCACTACTGCATCGCAAGAGAACTCTATGCCTAGCGCGGTTTTCACGCCTTTGACGCGGTTATTTTCAATGATTATCTCATTTACCGAGTCTTGCCAAAAATCTACGTTGGGTGTTTGCTCCAACGCGTTGCGCCACTCTTCTGCGAATAACATACGATCGTTCTGCGTACGCGGACTCCACATTGCTGGACCCTTACTTAAATTAAGCATACGATACTGAATTGCAGAGAGGTCTGAGACTATCCCACTGTAACCACCTAGAGCATCTATCTCTCTGATTATTTGTCCTTTAGCGACTCCGCCCATTGCTGGATTACAAGACATTTGCCCTATTTTATTCATGTCCATTGTTATGAGCAAAACGCTATTTTGAAGGTTGGCTGCTGCAGCTGCAGCCTCGTTTCCAGCATGTCCTGCGCCAACAACTACGACGTTATAATGTTTTTTCATTTTATCTAATGTTTCACGTGAAACGTATTTTTTGACTTATTTGGCTGATTGAATTATTGGGCGAATTTAGTAAAAAAGAGTGAGATACACAAGTCTTCATTTTCAGTCATTTCTTTTTTCTTTTCAGTACTTTTATCTTGAAAACCAATAAGATGTAGAACACCATGTGCAAGAACTCTGAGGAGTTCTGTATTGTATTCTACATTGTGAGAAATAGCGTTTTCTTTCACACGCTCCACGCTTATGAAGATATCACCAGACACAATTTCACCTTCGCAATAATCGAACGTGATGATATCGGTGTAATAATCGTGCTGGAGGAAATTCTGGTTTACTTCCAATAATTTTTCATCGGAGCAGAAGACGAAAGCTAATTCACCGACTTTTTTGCCGTGATTTGAGACGAATTCTTTAATCCAGGCCTTTAAAAGACGTTTTGACGGTGTTTTAGTGCTAACACCTTCGCTATGGAAAGAAATGTTATTCATGGCCACGAAAATGCCCTTGTTTTTTGATCACAATACAGGGTTAAACCAAACTTGACGAACAAGCGGTGGTTAACAATTCAAAAACTTAGCATTATTCAAGATTGAATTGTGCTGCAATTTTGAAGGACATTAAACGAACTATGAGAAAGATTCAAGTGATTTTATCCCTGGCGCTGATTGTGGCTATAGGATTTGTGGGCTGTGTGCCTCAAAGAAAATTTGCTGAAATGAAAACAGCAAAGGATGAGTCTGACGTTGAAAACAAGGAGCTGCAAAAGCAGATTGACAATGTTAGCGCAACAACGAAAGAACAAGGCGCTACAATTGAAACGTTGAAGAAATCAATTAACAAGTTGAACGAAGACACGACTTTGTACGGCAAGGAATACCGCCGACTGCGTGTTATGTACGATAAAGTAAACGAGTTGAATAACGAACTTTTGTCGAAAAACGAAAAGCTATACAGCAATTCTTTGGAAGAAAATAAAAAATTGCTTCGTGATTTGGAGCGCGCAAAAGAAGCACTTCAGGTGAAAGAAGATTCGCTTTACAAACTTGAGAAATCTGTTAAAGAAAAACAATTGGCGTTATCCAAGGCGCAGAAAGATTTGTTTGAACGTGAGGTTAAGATCAAAGAACTTGACTCTTTGTTGCAAGCGCAGCGCAGTGCCAGCGAGTTGTTAAAAGCAAAGTTGGAAGCAGCGTTGTTGAACTACAAAAACAAAGGAATTACGGTTCGTGAAGAGAACGGAAAAGTATACGTGAGCATGGAAGCGCAATTGTTATTTCCTTCAGGAAAAACAGACATCAATGCAGATGGAAAATCGGCAATTATTCAACTCGCAAAAATTATCCAAGACGAAAAGGATTTGAATATTATTGTTGAAGGGCATACCGATACAGACAAGATTAGTTCCGGGGGATCTATACCAAGAGATAACTGGGAGTTGAGTGTATTGCGTTCAACAGAGGTGATTAAATTAATTACTGCAAATAGCAGTATTGACCCATCACAATTATCAGCATCTGGAAGAAGTGAATATCATCCATTAGATGCAAACGACAAGGCTAGAAACAGAAGGATTGAAATAATTCTTGAGCCAAACTTGAAAGAGTTGTACAAGATTATCAAGTAAGGATTTTGGGAGAAAAAAGGAAGGGGCTTCGGCCCCTTTTTTATTGAGCAGAAAAAAGCTAAATCACTCACTATTCAGAAGTTACGGGATTACTAACGGTGTGTTGTTGAAATGTTAAACAGAAGTGAGACGCATCAGTTCTAGTTCCACATAAGTTTGACAAAATCAAACTTTTTTATTATGAAAAAAATCTTTTTGTTTTGCGCTTCAGTAGCGCTAGTGAGCACAATGAATGCTCAGTTAACATCTAAGAAAGGTGAAAACTATTTACCTGAAGCTGGAGAGTATGCTATTGGAGCAGACGCTTCTTCAATGTTGTCTTATTTCGGAAACATGTTGAACGGTGGCACAAACACAGGTTTCGGAATGGGTTACACCAACGGAGCAACTGCTATCACTGGTAAGAAATTCATGACAGATAAAATGGCTTACCGCGGAATGGTTCGTATCGGATTTGGTTCTGATAAAGTTGTTACTCCAGCGGCAACAGGAGAAGATGTTGTAACAAACAGCTACAACAACATTACTTTAGGTGGTGGTGTTGAGTACCGTCGTGGTAACACTCGTCTTCAAGGTTATTATGGTGCTATGGCATTAGTTGGACTAGGCGGAAGCAAGACTTCTTACGAGTACGGTGCAGGTGCAGTAGCAGGAGATATCACTGAAGAGAAAGACGGATCAACTTTCGGGTTAGGTGTTCGCGCTTTCGTTGGTGCTGAGTACTTCGTTTTACCTAAGATTTCTATCGGTGGTGAGTTCGGATGGGGATTAGGTTTCTCTAGCACTGGTGCTTCTGAGACGACTATCCAAGGAGCTGAGGCTGTAATTGGTGGAAAGTCTTCTTCATTTGGTCTTGATACTGATAACAACGCGTTCGGAGTAGCTCCAGCGGCTGTATTGGTTCACTTCCACTTCTAATCGAAGTTTAAGAATTATGAAATGGGCCTCGAAAGAGGCCCATTTTTGTTATTCAAACTTCCAGTTGTATCGGAAGTTCTCAGAACGCGAATTAGGCTTCTGCAAGCCCTTTGTGAGCCGCTCAACCTGGGAATAGGTTTCTTTTTGAATAGACTCTATGTTCGCACCGGCTATGTAATTGTACATGTTTTTATTGAAAGCCTGAATGAAGGAATAAGTAAACACACCACCTGTTTTTTCAGTTTCATAGGCGAATTCAGCCCCAGCTGAAGCCGCAATAACAAAAGCCCCTGTATTGCTATTCACACTTGCGAAAAGCGATTCAGAAATTGAATTAATTTCATTGAGGTTGGTTTCCCCACCAGAAAGAACCACGTCTATACCGCGCTTATCTTTCGATGTCTCTATGGTGTGAACAAAAACAGGTGCCGAAGCCGAATCTATTTCACCGCTATGACAAGCATCGAGAAGCACCAGTTTTCTTCGGGCGGGAATGTTATCAAGTAAAACTTCTATTTCTGAATAAGAGACACCACCCAATTCAGGGCGACTAAAATCAATGTCGTGCGAACAGAAATAAAACTCCCTATCAACAGCAATGGTGCCATGCCCCGCAAAAGCAATAACAACAATATCGTTTACGCCGGTGTTTTCAAGATGTGATTTTAACGATGATATATTCTTTTTCGTGGCGTTTTCGTTTATTAGCACAACAGAAGAAAACCTGTTTTTAAACGCATAGCCGAATTCACTTTCAAGCTTTAAAATGTCGCTGTGCGCGTAGGTTAAGTTTTTTAATGAATCAGCATAATCAGAAACACCCACTCCAATGAAGTAAAGACGTCTCGTGGCGAGATATTCGCAAACAACTTCTTTTGAAAGAGGCAAACTGCTTAATCCCTCGGTGGTTTGCACAAAGGCAATGACTTCGTTTTTCCCCTGTTCCAGTATGACTTGAAAACTGAACCGATCTGTTTCATGTGGAATTTCAACACCACCAACACCGAAGATCGGAACGCCATTTACCAATACATGCAGTTGAAGGTTTTTGCGAAATTCAAGTGGAATGAGTATTGAAAAATCAAGCACACTGTCTTTTGTAGAAGAGGGCGTTTTGTTTCCCCAACTGATCATTGGAATTTTAGCGTTTAAATTAACTTCAGCGACATTGAATTTAGACAGACGCTTTTCGCGCGCCTTTCTATAAATATCTATCGTCTCTTCATCAGCCAAACCAATTGCGCTAAGCACCTTATCAGGCTTGTTCATTAAAACATCAAACGCAATTAACGGAAAAGACTTATTTTCTTTCACCATGTGATAGCTTGGAATAATACTTTTTGGTGCATAAAAAGAGCCGTCTGGCAAAGACCAAAGAATATCTGTTTTTTCTTCGTTAACAGAGAGTAACAACGAGCACACCACACGTTGGGTTTTTGGATCTATAAAAACTCCCGACCTATTCGAGTAACCCACGAAAATATTCTTTCCAATGAACATGCACATCAAGGGAGCGCCTTGCCCAATAGAAATGGATTTAAAAGGCGATAGCTCGCCCTTTTTCCAAACATACATTTTCCCCGATTTATAAAACCCAAAGATCATGTTGCCATCTTCGGTATGAATGTGTTTTGCGTCTAACCAAAATTCAGGAGCGTTTAATTGTTGAATTTCCTCTGAAAGCGCTACCCGGGCCGTAAAGAAGCTTTGATCTGACTCTCCAATTTTTTTGAAATTAGATGTTTGGTATAAAGTGTATTTGTAAAAAGTGTTCCACGAAGCGTCCATTTTTATTGTAACAATTTGAAACAATGAATCGTTTTCACCAAATACAACAGCCGACATTCCTGTTTTTCGAAACTCATGAACCTCATTCTTTTGAATATCGAAAATGTAAATATCTCTTTCCCCCTCTTTATACAGCTCATGAACAGTTGCGCAAATGAATCTACTCGTATTCGAAGAGGTTAATTCGCGGGAATAAAAAGTAGATTCAGGACCTAATTTGAGTCGTGTACTTAGGGCCAGTGTATCACCGTTTTCACGAATGTCTTTGATAAGAAAATAGGTGTTTTTTTCGCGACTACTTTTATCGTCAACACCCCAATAACTTTGGGTTATGAATTGTGCACCCAGACCTTGATACGCCCCGTTTAATAGAACATACTGACCGAAATTTTTTATCGGGTCTGTTTGGAGAGTTTTAAGATTAATCAGCAACTTATCGAACAACAGCGAGGAATTATTATCGCAGCTTATAAAAGTGTCAAAAACCGGGGAAGGATGTTCATTTTCCCAAGGCCATTGGTCTTTCGTTTTACGAAGAAAGTGGTCGCACTCTTTCGCTTCTATGTTACCGAAGTTCTGCGCAAAAATATATTCGTTGACTTGTTCGCTTGAGCCAAGCCAAAAAGAAACCATTCCTGAAAACAAGTTCACAACATTGACGCGATAATTTTTTATACCGAACTCCTCATGCTCTTCAATCACCAAGAGCACCGAGTCTTTGTTATCTGCATAAACACGAATGCTGTTTTCGAAAGCGAATTGTCTGAGAAGAGCGCCGTCTTCGACACCCCACAACTCGAGATATCTTCCTTGGTTTACGTAGGCAATTTCTCGGTTTTCACCCAGGTGAACTTCGAACCTAGAATCGGAACGAACACCAGATACATTTGGGAATATTTTTATTTCATTCGGGTCGAAAAGCTGATAGCTTCCTATTTTTTCATCACGTTTCGTAAATGCAGAGACGTCTTTTAGTCTTATAATATTGGCAGCGCCAGATAGCGCTGGACCCGTGTAATCGGAATAACTTCCATAAACAATTAATTCATTTTCGTTGATGATAAAAGCATTTCGAATGTTGAATAGCTGACATGCATTTGCCCAAAATATATGTTGCTCTTTACCTGTCTTTACATCGAAAAGAACGAATTCATCTTCTTTGGCCTTCAAGCGCAAGCCGAACTCTTGTTTGCCTAAAAATGTTTCTGCGCTTATTTCTTTACCTGTAATTATTGGAATAATTGTATCTCTTACGTTTCCTAGATCGCTAATGTATTTTTCGAAGACACTCTTTCTAAATGTTCTGCAAGACTCTAGATAAATAGCGTTTCCTTCTTCTGAAAATTTTAGCTGAGTGTAATCACTTTCAGGAAGCTCTTGCTCGAAAACCACATCTAACGACTGGGTATTAAGAACTTTTAATGCGCACGGGCTTTTGGAATTGGATGTCTTGATAATTACACCAATCTTCTGTCCGTCTGAGCTCATGGCACAGTTAAGCACAGGAAATGGAAAAGGAATATTGTCTTTCGTGCTGGTGAATATTTTTGAACTGACTGTCTGCCAATATTTTTTGTTTTGAAAGGTATATTCAAGGGCTTGGTTATCGAAAGCACAGAACTCGTCATTTTCTTTGGCGAAAGCGGCAAATAAATTTCCGTTGTAAGCATAGTGAAATTTTGACACGAAGTTGTAGATGTACAAACTATCCCAGTAATAGGTGTTGTTTGGATTCCGCTCTAAATCACCGTTGAATGTGCTTTTTCTGAAGATGACAATGCTGTCATTGGCGGGGGCGAATGAGATTTCAGAAATGATATAACCATCTTCATAGGGCAAGGACCAAATGGGCTCTAGGTTAGATGTGGTTAATACAGAAATGCGTTCACTGTCGACAAGAGCAATTTTCGATTTGTCTTGATTTAATGCGCCAGTATAAATTGGGGTTGAAGTTTTGAATTGGCCATCAATATATCCTGCAGAAAAGCTGAAAACAAGTAGTAATAAGAAGGAGTACTTATTTAACAATTTCATATACAAAATCATAAATTCCTATTTCTTCTAATTCAATTGGAAGTGTATCCATTCCACGTGTGCGATTTTTTATGGTGCTTTGAAAAAACATTTCGAAACTACTTCCCTTAACGGCCGATTCGC
>JBDLUS010000069.1:0-6886 GCA_039805165.1 Bacteroidota bacterium
ACTGGAACAAAATGAAATTCATCTTGCGAAGCATTCAATTCTTGCGTAATTCGAATGGCTGAAAATATTTTATAAATCAGATAAAGAGGTCCGCCTGCAGAACAAATCTGATGTCCGGTTACCACAGTAAAACTCGAATCAGATTGAAGCGAGAGAATATTCTTTTTCACTTCATCTGAAGCGATATCGTTGGCATATTGTACATTCAATTGCGCAACTAAAACGTCGCGACTCCCGTTTGAAAACGATCTGTTGCGTGCAGCTGAAATGCAATTCTCTTTCGAAAAAAAATCTGAAACAAACGTTCTCACTTGTTCCGATTGATTCAATAAATCTTGAACCAAGGGGGAAACTTTAAGCGGAACTTCTTGAATAACCTTCATGTTGCGAAGGTACTGCGACTATCGCAGAAGTGTTACATATCCCGTTTGTGTTCCTTCCTCCCCTAACTTTGGAATGAGGTACTTCACAACGTAATAGTACGTTCCATCTGGACACATATTCTTTCCATTGGTTCCATCCCACATTGGATTCGGGTTGTTTTTAGATTGAAAAAGTATTTCTCCCCAACGAGAAAACACCTCGACACTGATAATATTTCCAGCTTCACCAACTGGCATAAACACATCGTTCTGCCCATCGCCATTTGGTGTAAATGAATTCGGAACAAATACGTAATTCACTTTGCTTGGAGCAGGACCCTTATCAATGAGATTCTCATCTGGAACATTATCACCGTCTATTTCAATACATGAAAAATTATCTACGAAATAATAGCCCACTTCAGGATTTCCAGACCCTTCAACAATAATCTCTCGATCGGAATCGGAACCAAAAACACCAAACGTAATAAACTTCTCATCGTCGATCAAGGGCACATATTCGAAACTGATTTTCTTCCAAGTTTCTGAATAGAAAACAGAATCAATTGCAAATTGCGGGTCGAAATACAAAGGGTCATTCCCCGTTTGAATCGGCGCAAATGCTGAAATGTATACTCCTATACGATCTATTGCTAAACCAGCATTGCTCGATGGGGTTAATCTTCCATTCGATAGATAAAAAGAAAACTTGTATCTCTTTCCACGGACTAATGGACTTTGAAGCTGGCATTGGAGATATGTTCTTTTGTTCGTAAACTTTCTTCCACACAATTGTATTCCAACAAGCGCATTACCGTTTTGCGCATTTAATATAGCAAAGGGAGTCTCGGGTAAATCACATGAGGCACTAGCGCCTACTTTAAAATAATCAGGACCGGCCACATCACTTCCAGCATTGGTCCATCCAATTATCTTATTCCACTCCCCAAGCAGTTGAGGCATAGCGGTGTTTTGCTCGAAACTCGGATTTGGAAATTGTGCGTGCGAAGTAAGCGACGCAACCAAAAGAACAAGTAATAAGTGATATCGCATACTACGAATATAAGTCAAAGCTTTCATTTTATTTGCCATCGTTCATTAATACTCGAATTCCCAAAAAAACATTGCTGTATTGTGTGAAATAATTCGCTTCATTACTATCAGCCGAATTTATTGGCGGAAAACTCCAATTCGCTTGAACAAAGGCGTTCAATCTTTTAGTCAATTGAAACTCTGATCCAGCTCCAACAAGAACTCCGAAACTTTGAAAACGCTGATCAACTAAATTCAAAGATTGAAAATCACCCGAAGCTCTGATAAAGAGCATTTGGCCTGCCTCTGACGAATTATTTTTCAGGGTAAACGAACGATAGACCGGCGAAATTTCACCGTAGGCTTTCCATTTCGATTTCGCGGTGAATTCATTCACATAAAATCGAAATTTCAATGGAATTTGAATAGACGAAAGATTAAATGCGTTTGTGAATGTGTTCACAGCAGCCGTATCCAACTCAAAAACTTGAGGCTGCACTTCTGTTTCAAAAACATGCTGAATTTGATCTTCGTCTAGATAAAAGGAAACGGATGTGTTTGATGTATTAATAACAGCGGTTGATTCAGACACTCCGCCTCCGAAAATGTTTATGGAAGTTCCAATCTCAATGTTCCGATGAACTCGTAAATAACCACCTAAGGAAAATCCGGAATGATAAAACGTCCTATTTGAAATGCCCGAAAATTCGTTTACACTAACAAGTTCTTGGTTGTTGAAATTCGAAATGGAGAAGTCGGTCATTTGATTTCCATAAGCAGCATCTACGCCCCAAATGATAGGTTTCTTTTTTTCTCTAAAATCGTTTTGCCTTGCACGATAGATCGAGTCGGTAACAGGAGCGTGCTCTTCTTCCACATAAATCGTTTCTCCATCAATAATAAGCGTGTCTGAAACGACAAAAGCCCAAGACTCTTGGGCTAAAATCACAAACAAACCTATTAACCAAAAATATCGCTTCATGCCGCGAATGTAAGAAATCACTTTCCGGTAAGTCTTGTCAATTTGAGCGATCTACCTTTCGCTTTAACAACCTCTTTCTTCGGATAGGGAACTTGAATTTCCTCTGGCATTTTCTGAACTTCAACAGTTTCTGCTACATCCACAATAGCAGGCTCAACAATTGTGGTGGTTTGGCAATTCTCGACTACCAATGTCGAAACGCTTGTTTGATCTTGAACAATCTTTGATCGTCTGGTGGTTTTTATCGGCTGAGATTCCTTTTCACTTACCGCATTTATAATCGTAGTGCTATTCTCTTCTGCATGAACAGCAGCAGCAGGGTTTGCTTTTACTTCAGTTGCTAATGGGGTTGAAACCTGCGCTACAACGTTGTTCTCGGCACGATTCGAAAAGACCAAAGTCAACACACCAGCACTCGCTAATGCCAAAACATACACATTCATCGTGTACCAAGAAAACGCCCAAAACGACTTCTTCTTCGACAACGCTGCTTGAATGCGCTCCTCCATCCCAACAGGAGCCTCAGGAGCGAAATTCTTTAGATCGCCTGCGATCTTATTCATTAAATTTTCCATACGCTTATACTTCTAATGCTATTTTTCGCGCGCTTAGTTCCAGCAACGCTTTTTGTAAATGTCCTTTCGCCCTTGAGAATTGGGATTTTGATGTATTCACATCTATTTCCAACATCTCGGCAATTTCTTTGTGCTTGTATCCTTCAACCGCATACAGGTTAAAAACAGTGCGATATCCATCTGGAAGTGCTTGAACACAAATCATGAGTTCTTCCATGGTGTAATCCACATCATGATGTTCTACCAAACTTGTCGCATATTCAGAACGATCATCGATTTCATCTTCAAGCCTACCCTTTAGATTTTTTCTGTAACTCGTAATTGCTGTGTTAACAGCTATTCGTCTTACCCAACCCTCAAAACTTCCCGCAGATTGATAATCTTTCAGGTGATTGTAAATCTTTACAAATACCTCCTGCATTGAATCTTCCGCCTCCATCTTATTCTTAGCGTAACGCAGGCATATACCGTAAACCAATGAAGAAAACTTCTTGTACAACAAGTGCTGCGACGATTTATCGCCGCGAATGCATCCTTGTATGAGATTCTTTTCTTCCATTCTTATAGCATAGACAATAGCCCTTGCAAAAGGGTTGCACCACTAAAGTTAAAAGATTTTATTGGTATTTGTATACCCCTTCCCCTTTGTTTTTGGAAAGCATTCGATAATCGAGGAAGTATATCATACGAAGGGAGACTGAATTGTTGAAAGGCAGCTCTGTAGTGGATCTAAAATCTGAAATTAGGTTCGCTGCAATCTGATTATCTTCATTAACAATAGCATACTTCCACGCGAATATCACCTCACTTCCAGGACGGAAAATCCATTTATAAAACAAATCAACAGTCAACGAATTAAAATCTCGATTTGCAAGTGAGTAATCATTCGCCTCTGAATTGAATCCCGTGTAATTCGAAGCACCTAACGACCCATCGTCGTTCAAGCCGAAGAATTCGTGGTAGCGTGAATACCCCCAATAATGACGGAATCTCACGTTCATACTATTTACTGGGTTAAATGCAAAAGCTACAGTCAATACGTTGGTATGGGATATAGCATCGCGTCTACCGAACACTGGCCCGTTCTCGTCAAACGTGGCAAATCCCAAATCATTAAAGTGCTGCTGCTTGCTATACACATAAGTGAACATCCACTTGTCGTTCAAACGGAAACGCGGAGAGACACGCCAATTGAATACATATCTACCGTCGTTTTCGTAAACTCCATATCCTGTTCCAGCATCAATCGCCAATCTCTTTCGATAATCTGAACTTAAATAGATTCCGCCTCTGAAGTATTTGTAGGTTTGGAATTTCATTCCATCTACACGCGGTTCAAAATAATCGAAACCTCTCGTTGGGTTTGAATCGTAATTAAGATTGATGTAAAGAAACCTATTTGTAATTACCGTGAATTCACCATCGATATAATTCGAAGTAAATGCCTTCGGAAAGTATAGATTCGAACGAGAAAAGGTGAAATTCGTCCAAGCCTTATTCAACTTCCAAAAAGGCTTGTAGATATTGTAACCAATGGTACCGGAATTCACTTGCTCATTGTTCGCTTGTAAAAAGCCTAAATCATTCGGATCGTAGGTATCTGTTTCGGTGTAGTGTGACAATTGGAATGTGAAATTTCCACTCACCTTAGAAAACCTAACTTCCCCCATGCCCCCTCTTTTGTCATCGGGAATATTATCGAACAGATCTAACCCATTCTTCATCGAATATGCTCCATGCAAATGCAGTTCATATGTGTTTTTCTTATTTCGAAAAGTACCTTCCACTGCGCTCACATTGGCGTCGTAGGCCTTTCCCGATCGAGTTAAATTCGTATTGGTGAATGATACATACGAATTGTTTCGAAGATTCTGATCTACCACAAACACGTTGGAATTCGTTATTGGATTTGTAAGTTCTGTCCTAATTCTTCCCGTAACCGTATCGCGGAACTCGGCATAACTCTCAGTGGTCAAACTATTCAAAAAGCCAATAGCCAAACCCTTTGAATTGCGTCCACCTATTTTAGTGCTGTTAATCACCCTTTGTTGCGACGGATTGGAAATTAAAATTTCGTTCTCCCTCAAATTTGAACTTGCTCCGTAATATGCAAAAGGGGTATCACCTATTCTTCGGGAATAAAATATTTCTCCGCGCTGATAGAGCTCTAATCCTTCATTAAAAAATGGTCGGTTGTCTTGAAATTGTATTTCGTAAGGTGTTAAATTCAATATCAACTGATCGCTTATTGTTTGTCCGAAGTCTGGAATAAGCGTGGCATCTAGCGTATATGCCTCATTGAGGCCAATCTTCAAATCCATTCCGGCATTGTAGGCAAATTCATTACTTCCAGCCTGTTCTTTCTGACTGTATGTTGAAATGTAAGGGTAGAAGAAAATACGTTTTGGTGGAACGATTCCAGCAATGCCCTTCAAATGTCCCATTTGAGCGAGGAAACCAGGACCGGCTGGATCTACAAAACTCCAATTGGCCTGAATCCGTGTTCTTCGTATTTCACGAACAAAATTCACGTGCCAATGCTGTTCCGGAAGATTCGGGAATCTCAATGCAGCGTAAGGAATCTTGAACTCCGCTATCCATCCGTCCTTTACAATTTTTGTTTTACAATCCCACACTGCATTCCACGATGCATCTTCTCCGTTATTTGACTGCCTCGCATCGTACTGCTCACCTCTCGGCGATACCGCGAACATATATCCAGTTACACCGTCCTTGTAGCAATTCAAAGCAACACCAACATAATCTGAATTTCCGTCGCCATCTCTTCCTGTAAGTTGCTGGAGGATACTATCAGGGGCAGGATCAAATGCATAAATCCCAACATATAGAGCTTCGTTGGTATAGACTACTCGAATCTCTGTGTTGTGGGTTTGCAAGCGTCCAGGATAAGGTTGAATTCCCCATAACTGATCAGTTACTGGAGCTTTACTCCAAGCCTCGTCAGTTAGCAACCCATCAAGCACCGGCGCCTTCTCCGCTCTAACAGCATAAGTCGTGCGGTTCGACAATTGACCCAAAGCCAAAATAGCAAAGTGAAAAACCACAAAGAGCGCTATAGATTTTTTCATTCGTCCGCGAAATTACGATGTAGAACAAATCGAAAAAAATAATGTTTCCTCTACTAGTATCGAATTAACTTCGCATTCGAAATTTCAATATGAAAAACAAGGTATTAATTTTACTTTTCTCTTTGTTGATTGGCGTTACCTCTTCTGCTCAAAACTATACCGTTAGTGGTGAAGTTCGTGACCAAGAAACTGGAGAGAGTATCATTGGAGCAACCGTTTTCATTAAAGTAGCAAACAAAGGAGCAGTCACCAACAGTTTCGGTTTCTATTCAATCACACTTCCTGCTGGAAGTTATGAGTTGGAAATTCGCTGCGTTGGTTACGACAATCAGAACATAGCGCTAAAGCTTCAAGCAAACTTGCACAAAGATTTCGAATTGCAACCTGTATCATTTACCGGAGGACCCGTTATCATTGAAGGAACCCGCAGGGAAAATGTTGGAAGCACCGACATGGGTAAAATTGAGATTGGCATAGACCAAATAAAAAAGATCCCAGTTATTTTCGGAGAGGTTGATATTCTAAAAACTATCACGCTCTTACCGGGTGTTCAAAGCAGTGGTGAAGGAAATGCGGGATTCTATGTTCGCGGCGGGGGTGTTGATCAAAATTTAATTCTGCTCGATAATTCTACTGTTTACAACGCTTCTCACTTGTTCGGTTTTTTCAGTGTATTCAACGCAGACGCGGTTAAAAACATTGAAATTACCAAAGGTGGCGGACCCGCATCTTACGGTGGAAGGCTTTCTTCTGTCCTGGATATTAATCTAAAAGAAGGTAACAGCAAGTCGTTTCACGGAGCAGGAGGCATCGGGACTATAGCCAGCCGATTTACTGTTGAAGGAC
>JBDLUS010000070.1:0-6330 GCA_039805165.1 Bacteroidota bacterium
TTTGCTGCATGAGTAAAGGGTATTCCGTAGAACAAGAGTTCCTCTCCAAAGTCGGAGAAAAAGTGAAGCTTTACCGAACAAAAAAGCAATTGACCCTGCAAGAATTCGGGGAAGACATTGGCCTAGACAAGGGAAATACCCAGAGACTCGAGAATGGGAAAAACATGACCCTACTGACCCTGTTTAAAATCGCTGCTATTCTAGAAGTTGAACCCAAAGACATACTCGACTTCCCGCTCGAATTCAAAATTCAAGACGTCGAGAAATTCATTCAAGAAAAAAAAGAAGGGCGACAGAAAAAATAGGTATTACTTCGTATTAAACGAGTTCATGGTTAACCCTAATCCCATGAATGCGAATGACACACATACCTGAGTCAAAAACCAAATTAACAATTTCAAAAAAAAACCAGTGATTTCTCACTGGTTTTAAACTTAAATCCTATTTTCTTAGAATTTGAAAAGATCTACATCAAATCCAAAGAACCAAGAATCGAGGTCAGCTCCAGCTATATTTACGAAATTTGGAGCAACCACTACACTGAAATTCTTTTTTCTAGAAATACCCATTTGTATGGTAGGTCTAATAGACGTAACACTTACATCAGACGATTTTGCTAAAGGTAAAATAAATTGCATTCCTGCACCAATGAATGGCCCACGGTTGTTTTTGTCTTCATTTGGGAAGAAGTAGTATCTACCTCTTACCTCAGGAGAAAAGCCTGCAAATCTAACATTCACATCTTCACCAGAACCTGTCGAGCGTATAGATAAATACTGCAAATTCACACCTCCGTCAAAAGCAAATCTGTCAAATGAGCTCTCAAATCTCAATACTGACAGATTGAAGTTCTGAGCAAATGAACTTACCGAACTATCGCCAACAGTAGCGTCAATAAGCGAAAACGTGTAGCCCGGCGAGAACATTGTCATGCCTCTGTCTACTTTTTGAGCATTCGCAGTGAACAAGACACTAACCAAAGCTAAACACAAAATAATTTTCTTCATAACAAGTTTTTTTTATTTACCACCATCCCCACACGTCGTAGTTATACGTGACAGTTTGCGGCTGATTCTCGCCATAAGCAACTCCAATATCGCGAGCGGCCTGAATTGTAGCTTTCTCAAGTGAAATTTGATCGTTGTATTGCTTCATCTCAAAATCCCACTCGCGTTTATCTAATTCTAACACACGCTTTGCAATTTGATCTGACAAAGATTTAGCATCGGCAAAACAACTTGAATTTGGATCGATAACCGAAAGTAACTTTCCAGCTTCTGATGCAGCATCTGCATTTTGACCTGCATTCCAAACTGTAGTAGCGCTAGCCAAATTCAACTTACAAGTTCTATCAATCTGCTGCTTAAAAATTGGCGCCACTGCATCCATTGCCTTATCGTAGCACTCTTTACACACCTCAGGAACAGCAACTAATTTTGCAATAGCGGCATCATATTCTGCTCTTGAAGCAAGCTGCTGAGCTTCCTTAATAATAAAATCACATTTCGCAATGTAGTAGTCTACTATCTTCTTCTTTCCAGTTTCGATAAAGGTTTGATACCTCGCATCGTCTACTTTTAAGTTCTTCAACGCCATCATGTATGCCTTCGTTTCTGTCTCTCCTACACCCTTTAAGGTTACGGAAGTACTTGCAAACTTCGTTCCTTCAATTCCATCGCCAATAAACAGTGTTACCTCAATGGTGTATGCATGCATAGGCGGAGCTGTTGGTGTTATATCCTTTGTCTGAACAATAACATTCGCAGCTAGCACAAATCGTGGATTCAAAGCAGAACCTCCCATGCCATTTTTGGTGGCAATTTGGCTTAATTTATTCTCCAAATTTGCTTTAGCAGTGCCCGTTAAGCCTTCAATTTGCTCTGGCACCACTGTATTCAAAACAATTCTTCCTGCGTCGGAAGACTTGGTTTGCGCCATTGATGACAAGCCTAAAATAAAAGCTAAGCTGAATAAATATATTTTTTTCATGTCTGTAATTATTTTTCGCCTATTACTATTTGAGCCTGACCTAAACCTTTCATTTTCAATTTAGCTTCAATCTGATGAGTATCTTTCAAATACTTTTGAAGACCTTTTGCCCAACCTCTTGCATCGATAGGCTTGTTGTTCGCGTCAAACAATGGTATACGAACTTGTTCGAAAAGCATCATGTTCTCAGTAGCGTCAGTTGTATTGAATCTATGGTTTACTGTATTCTCATTCACCCAAGTTTCAATTAAAGAACCCAGTTCTTCTCCTGCGTATTCAGACTCTAAATCACCGTCAAAAGAATCGAATTTTGTGATTCTCAAAATGATTTCTCTTCCGTTTGCGAACATGTCATCGAAATGACTTTGAAGCTGTATGTTGAATCCATCGATTTGAGCAAGAACTGCTTCTCTTAACAAATCAGGAGCCGTTGATGACATTCTGCTTGGACCTTTTCCGCTCGCAGCCGCGATTTGCTTGTCAGTATATGCATCAAGACCTTGCAGGTTAAAATCAACAGCCAACTCTGGTCCGCGTTTTACTTCAGTCCAAGTTAATTGCATAATAATGTCGGCTTTTGCTACTTGCTTCAATTTATCAACTGGGCTTTGACTTTGCTCGGCTCCTGACTTACTTGTGGTCATTGCATCTTCAGCCGCATTGCTTTCAAGAGTCTTCAACGCTGATTCCAAGTTCTTTAATGGGAACCCTCTCTCAGTCATCATTTCATTGATCTTACTAATTACAGCAAGTAAATCAGTGTTCTCTTGTAAGGCGCGCTTGTAGTCTGGAACTACAACTGTTTTACCCTGGTTATCGAATGTTTGAGTATATCCATTAAGATTACACCAAGCATCACTTGGAACAACCATAATGGTTGGTTTTTTAGCTTGAGCCCAGCTCCCAATTGTTAGACTCAAGAGCGTTAATGTAGTTAAAAATATCTTTTTCATTTTTTTCTATTTAAGAATTCCGTCTTTTCTAAGTTTTTGTTCCAAATCAGGTCTCATCACGCGAACAATTACGCGGTTTGAAACGCTGTTCGAACCTTTTTGTCTACCACGACCAATTTTGTCGTCAAAGCGCTCATCCTGCAGTGTGATGTAGTTCAAGTACTCACCACCATCTGCAAAAAACGCGTTAAAGTATGACGCGTATTTTTCACGAGCATTCACCTCAGGAACCAATGGCTTTCGCTCACATTCTGGCTTTCCATTAAGAATTCCCTTGAATAACACTTCGTTGATCGCATTTTTTTTCGCTTGTTCAACAGCATCGAATCTATTTCGTCCTGAGCCCCAACTTTCTAACGTTTGGGAACCGTCCATTTCGACACCTAAACAATTAATTGTATTCGAATAAGCTCCGCTCTGAGCAGAACAAGAGCTTAATCCGATTGCAATAACGATTAGAGAAAATAATTTGAATTTCATATTAAAAACCATTTGATAGAGATTTAATTATTCCAGCTGCCTCCAAGTCTTTTCTCAAGCCTGCAGTATTTACGCTAACAACAACTCCAACTTTAAACTCTTTCCCGATTTTCATGATATCTCCAGCAGCAATGGCGCCATTATTCACAAGCGTTACATACTTCGAATATTTACCCCCATCTTTAAAGAACTCTTGGAAAAATTCCGCCTGAGTCACTTCTAGATTCGGATCTTGAGCCATTGCTTTATCTCCTCTAACGGCACCATTATCTGGCATTCCTTTGAAAATTATTCCGTGAACAGCATTTTTCTTTGCTTGTTCCATAGCAACATCCGCCTTCTTAGAATAAGTCCAAATCTTTACTTGCTTTGTGCCCTGAGTGCCCGTATTGACTACTTCAATTTCGTATCTCCACTCGAAGGTTTCATTGTCTGCTTTTTTCTTTGCTTGACCATAGCCAAGAACACTGAACAAAAAACAAAAACTTAAGATTCCCAATACATTTTTCATGATCTTATACTTTTTATTATTATTTAACTTGCTTGAGGAGTAATCCCGGATACATTTTGCTTCCACCACCCTTGAACGAAGTCGCTGTCAATTCAGGAATAGGATTTCCGTCCTTGTCCAAAACTACTTCTTTCGTTTGATTCATGTTGTACGTGTTGTCCCAAACTTTCTTCTTGTCTACTTTAATTTTTCCAACCACTTTATACTCACTTACACCAGTCTTTGGATCAACGTTTAACTCTAACACCTCAAAACTCTCGCCACCAGCAAGACCTTCTTTTGTTCCGATGTCAGCAGTAATTGGATCAACTGAAAGAATTGGAACTTTCGGCTTGAATACATCATAATCCTTTTGAAGTTTCGCTAATGTATTGTCAATGTTTCTAACCAATGCCAAATCAATCATCTGCTCAATAGTTCTTCCTTCTTTCGAGAATAAAATTGTACTTGTATTGTAGTTTGAACCTAAAAATTTCATTTTAAACATATTGGTCGTATCAAAAGCTGCTGGATTACCCCAAATGTCATACAACTTATTTAGAATAGTGTCATTCCACTCGAGTTGATACAACCATGTTTTTGAAACTAGCGTATAACCGTCTTTCGCCTTATCGTAAGCTAAATCTATTCCTTGCATTGCTTTATCGATAAGAACTTGAGGTTTTCCTGCTAACTTCTTCATAGCCTCTTGCTTTGCCACGTCTCTTACAACTCTTGCTACAGGCTCATTTTCAAAAAAATCAATTTTCGTGAATGTTGTAAATGAATTCGCAATTAGATCTTTACCAAGCTCCTTTAACAAAGCTTCACCAGCTTCAGAAGTACCCGCAGTAGCGACATCCGATTTGTTCGCCGAGAAAACTCCTCGCTCCTCAATAAGGGCCGTGCCAAGCTCTCCCTTTTCATTTCTGCTATACCACTTAGCTACCATTTGTTTCGCAATCTGCTTTTCAGCCATGATTTTATTGATCTTCAATTGGTACATTTCTTTTTCACTTGGCAAAACAACAGCCTTTGAACTATCCGAGCTGGTATACTTCAAATTCTTTAACTTGATTGTAGCTTTAAGAAGGTCTGCAGGAGTTTTCAACGTATCATTCAAAAAACCATTTGCCATTAATTCTTTGTCTGACAGCACAATAGATTCAAGATCAATTGAACGTTCAGCCAAACTGTGGTTGTTGTATTTATTCGGGAATGGATAATTGGCCCAAGATCCCATCACAACATCTTTCATTGGGAATTGATCTGATCCCAATAACATCATATTTAGGGAACTTCTTCTGTACTTCTGACCTTTCTCTTCGGTCTGAGCCATTATAAAATTGGCTGTTAAAACACACAGTAATAATAAAAATTTGCTTTTCATTTTGATTTTGGTTTAATTCTTAAGGGCACCAATATTACAAAATAAACTACAGGAAAACACACGGTTTTTTAAAATAAAACCTTGAAAGTTGTAATCGCAATTAAATTCTACTCGTTAAAAATTGAAAATCAAATCATCAACTTTAGCTTACTATAACCATTAGGAATCTTTAACCTAATAAAAACAAATACACTCTATTTCGAATTAAACGTGTTCATGGTAAGACCTAATCCAATGAACGCGAACGACAAACATCCTTGAGCCGATTTCTGAACTACCGCATCTAAGCCTTCCTTCTCTTCGCCGGTCCATTCGCCCAAGACATAATCTACTTGCTGACCTTTAGCAAACTCCTTCCCTACACCCACACGAATGCGCGCGTAATCTCCTGTGTTCAAAATCTGCTGAATATGCTTCAAGCCGTTGTGCCCACCGTCGCTGCCCTTTCCGCGCATACGCACTTTTCCAAAAGGCAAAGCCAAATCATCGGTCACAACCATCACATGCTCCAAAGAAACCTTCTCTTGCTGCATCCAATAGCGCAAAGCGTTTCCAGATAAATTCATGTAGGTCGAAGGTTTAATGACAATGAAAGTCTTTCCCTTCGAACGAAATTCTGTTTTGTCTGCGTAACGCTCGGTAGAAAAAGTAGCGTTGTGCTTTGCCGCTAACTCGTCGGCAACCAAGAAACCAATGTTATGACGGGTATTCGCATATTCTGCGCCTATGTTTCCCAATCCAACAATTAAGAACTTCATCTTACTTCCAAGCTTTAACAATTAGTCCTGTGCCTGTGCTGTGCGATCCTTTCACATCGAAGACATTCAACACCAATGAAATCGGCATGGTTACCAAATAATAAATCGGCAATACAATGAAAAACGCTTTCGATTTATTCAACATGAGCATTGGATACTTCATAGACAACTTCCAAGAAATCTTTCCTGGAGCACCGTAACTGTATCTCGCATCTACTTTCGAGAATCCTGCACGAAGACATTTTTCTTCAATCTCATCAATGCCATAGC
>JBDLUS010000071.1:0-9065 GCA_039805165.1 Bacteroidota bacterium
AAAGAGAAGTCTACTTACGCTGCACAGAACGACGCGTACATATGGGCACTCAAAGCAGTCGTGCTCTCACCTACTGAAGGCCGCATTGAAAAAAAGCGAACGGGTCAGGTTACGTTATTCCGGTAAATTCAAGCGCTACAGTTTTGCAAACTGAATCGTTGAAACTCCTTCCGTTGTTTCTAAGCGCAAAAAGTAAACACCGCTTTCCAACGTGTTAACGTCTATCGAATTATTTTCTGTATAGTTCACAGCGCATTGTTTTCCTTCAACAGAAAAAACGCGACAATTCGAAGTTGTTAGGCTTTGCGTTAATCCTTGAACAACCAACTTATCTTTTGTTGGATTGGGGAAAATTGAAATTGATTCTGCGGCTGCATCATGCACAGTGTTGGCTTGTATTCTTCCGTTAATGTCGTATTGAAGGAAGAACTGCCATATTTTTTTTGAAGCGATGAAGTCGTTGTTTGTAACGCCGATGGTAAAGATTGAACCTGGCCATGTATGTCCGCCATCGATAATCTTGTAATGTTCAACATCAACACCTGTAGCACCTCCATCGTAGAAGTAATGAACGGCGGTGCATCCGTCGGTAAGATTGGTATTTGGAACATCTGTGACTACTGGAGTTGCATTGCAATTGTTGAAGTTCACCCAATACGACAAAACATTTGGAATGGCTTCCATGAATGTTTGTCCATCATAAGGAACCGTTAAATCTGCTGTCCCGTGAATTTCCATAACTGGAGTTGGGTGGGTAGCATTGCACGTTTGATCTTGTCCCACATTCATAGATCCGGTCACCGAAGCAATGGCAGCGATGCGATCACTGAGTGAACACGCGAGGGTGTAGCTCATGAATCCGCCGTTTGACATGCCGGTGCTGTAAACACGATTCAAATTCACTGAATAGGTTGCGGCTATCTCGTCAATTAACGCGCTTGCGAAACCAATGTCGTCTACGGTTCCACCCCATCCCGAATTCCAATACGTCACTCCTGTGGCGTCAAGCGTTCCCATAGGGGCTACGATCAGAAAACCTGCGGTATCGGCTATTGCACGAAAATCACCGTAATAAAACTGTTCAAACGCAGTGCTGGTATAACCGTGAAAATTCAATACCAGAGGTGCAGGTGTACCTGGAACATAGCTCGCTGGAACGTACAACGTATAGCTGCGAGTTATTCCATCATGCTGCATTGTTTCGTTTATCGTTTGCTGTCCGAATGATACAAACGGCAATAAAAGGAAAAGGACTAGATATCTCATGTCTAAATGTAATGAGAAATTAAATGGCGTTTGTTAAACAGGAACTTCTATACTCTGACGAAATAAAAAACACACTAAAATGTGGATTCCCTGCTTTCACCGCTCAAATTCACAAAATCAACCCGAATACCACATTAAAGTGTGTTTATCTTGTTTATTTCAATTGAAATTCATATTTTTGACTTTCAAACCACATTATAATGTTAGTACTACACCTCGGCGAAGCCATAAAAATCAGGCGTAAAGAATTGGGAATAACACAACCCCACCTGGCTGATTTAGCTCAAATAAGCATAAACACGTTGTACAAATTGGAAAACGGAATGGGAAATCCATCGATAGATGTGCTGAATAAATTGGCCGAGGTTCTGGGGATGGAGCTGACCTTTCAAGTAAAAAAGAAACCGTAATTGAATGCGCACATTAGAAATATACCGTTCAGGAATTTTGGCTGGATTGCTAATTGAGGAAAATCGCAAACACTATGTTTTCAGATATGAAGACCAGTATTTTTTGGATGAAAACAAACCTGCTGTCAGCCTAACCCTACCCAAATCACAAAAGGAATACACCAGTGAATACTTGTTTCCCTTTTTCTTCAACATGCTCAGTGAGGGTGTAAATAGAAAACTACAAAGCTTACAGTTAAGGATAGACGAAAACGATAATTTCGGCCTGCTCGCAGCTACGGCTCAATACGATACCATTGGCGCTGTTACCGTAAAACCTATTGCTACAAAATGAACATTCACGAACTAAAATATTGTCCAGGAACTTTATCGGAAGGTTTTTCTTCATACAGTACTGGATGTCTTCGCAATCTCTTCAATGGAAAAAAAGTAAGTCATGTTTTGCCTTACGAACAGCCTCAGCAAAACGAAGATGTTGCTGAACAGTTTATGGAAAACCGTAAGCGCATTTCAATCTCGGGCGTACAAGAAAAATTGAGTTTTGTGTTAGAGAAGAATGTGCTGCGTTTAACCCATGAAGGAGAACAGGGAACTTATATCTTGAAGCCGATTCCTCGAGATTTAAAAAAGGTCGATCAGGTTCCTGCTAATGAACATCTGACAATGCAGATTGCCAAGCAAGTGTTTGGAATTAATACGGCTGAAAACGCCATTATCTTTTTCAGTAACGGCACTCCTGCTTACATTACCAAACGTTTTGATGTAAAAGACGACGGCAGCAAATGGGGGACGGAAGATTTTGCAACATTGGCGGGAAGAACGAATGACAATGCAGGACCTAATTTCAAATATGAATTTAGTTATGAGGAAGCTGGGTTGCTAATTCAAAAACATGTTTCGGCTTGGCGCGTTGAAATTGAAAAATATTTCTCCGTTGTGTTATTCAACTTTTTATTTTCGAATGGCGATGCTCATTTGAAAAACTTCTCCTTACTCGAATCTTCCATGGGAGACTTTCTCCTGAGTCCAGTTTACGATTTACTGAACACTAAAATGCATGTCGACGATTCTGACTTTGCACTCGACCATGGGCTATTTGCTGACAATTTCAAAAGTGAGGAATACAAAAAGAACAATCACCCCTGCAAAAGTGATTTCTTTGAGTTTGCAAGACGCGTAGGTGTTTCAGAAAATCGTATAGAAAAAATCATGCT
This sequence comes from Bacteroidota bacterium, assembly GCA_039805165.1. Lineage (GTDB taxonomy): Bacteria > Bacteroidota > Bacteroidia > Flavobacteriales_D > Sanyastnellaceae > CAIZGX01. The sequence goes on from JBDLUS010000071.1 coordinate 2,891, forward strand.
CCCCTATTTAGAGAAACGTCAACAAATTGAAACATTGATTGGTCGATCTTTTTTATCAGAAGCGAACAAGAGAGGATATTTGATGATGTACCAGAAGAAGAGAAACTATTTGATTCGGTAGAGACGCTTTCTTTTTAATATTTGATTTAATATTTTGAAATTATGACACCCAAACAAATCGAACGCATTCAAGGCAAGATTGTGAAAATTAAACGAGCCCTTGCGGCGGACAAAAGACGCTGGGGAGGTTATTACGACGACAGCAGAGGCCTGAGATATTTAGCACCTGAGCAGTACATCAAGATAAGAGACTACAAGGGTGCTTTGAGATACTTTAATTGGTTTAGCAAAACCTTCGATGATGACATGGGCTTTCCGTTCTTTTTATTTAAATGGTCCATTACTCTCTTCAAAAATGGCAAACTCAAAGAAGCGGAGAAGAAAATGTTCCAGGCCATTTTTATAAGTGATACCTTAATAGATAAATTTCTTGAACAAGATTATTTTTCATTGAACACAAATGAAAATAGTTCATTGGAAATTGTAACACTCTTGAATGATCAGATTTATAATTTTAGCGATGTTGAATTCAAGGACTTTTCCGAGTGGCTTTCAAATTTTATAGCCGGCGAGTTTTTCCGTGGGCATTTCTCAGAATTTCTGAGCATTTCAAGAAAACTAAAAACCGAACCAGTTGGCGAAGTTCGTTTTGAATTGGTAGAAATGCGCTCTGCTTTTTTTAGATGATTACAATTGAGTTTATAACTCAGCTGACTAACTCTTCACAACGATAGCCGAAACGCCCGTTTCGTCTGATCTATTTCTGAATTACTAATTCCAAACTTCTTTGCAACTATTCGCCAATTTGAAATTTGATGTTGCATTTCATGAAGAATAGCTTCTGCATTTTCTTTCTTCAATTGATAAAGACTAGCCGTTTCTAAGGCCAATGAGATTTCCTGAGCATTGCTATTTTCAGAAATATTTAATGTTAAACCATTGCCCATTTCATTTGGGTTCATATCATAAGCAGGTGATAATCTCCATCCTTCAGAAGCTAAAATAAAACCATGGTTACGCAGATGGTCATCTGTATTCGAAACTAAAATATTGAACACGACTCTTCGCCAAAGTTGTTCAAGATCCTCCTTAGCAGCAGGGCTATGTTGCATAATGAATCCCACTAAATCAAGGTAACCAACTCCTTCAGTGTGATCGGCTCCATCTTGATATCCAAGAAGTGTCATAGCTGAAGCAAAATGAATTCGAGTACCACTCTTGGTTCTATCAAAACGCTTGGATAAAAATGTATGATGTCTTCCTGAAAATTTTTGCAATTTGGCTTCTGAAACAACTATACCGCAGGCATCTGCTAACTGATGAAGAACCATTTCCCAAGCACCTGAGTTTTTCTCGTCTCTTGAACTTGGAAATTTCGCAATCCACAAATTTCCTTTTTCATCAACAACACTCGCTTTGGGCCTTGCACCACCTAGCGAAGAACCGGGATCAATTAATACACTCAACCACTTCGCGTATCCAGGATCATTTATAGCGTCCTCTTTTTCGAGTTGCAAACTTGCATTTTCTAATTCCCGCAGAGATGCCCAAGGTGGAGTTGCCATTTTCTTTTGATCGTTCATAAACGGACCTTCTGGATCCAGTTTAAAACGAATTCCCCCCATCCGATGACCGTCGAAAACGCCCAATAATAAATCGCTTTCTAGTAGAACCCTCTCCTCTCTTTTTTCTTCATGGGCTAACCACGCCTCTCTTCTTCGCATGAGCATGCGTCCCCATCGGTCGGGAGATGAATCTAGGAATATACCGAAGTTATTCTTTTCTTCCGGCAAATATTGTTTCCCTTTGTAAAAACCTAAATGCGGATCTAAGAATAAAATTGGATTCTGAATGGTCATCCAGTTTTCGTCATATTCAAAGAAAAAAACTTCTTTACCTCTCATGCGCTGAGCTTTCAATATGCCAATTGGTTGAGGCCCATTGGTTGACTCCCAATCGGCAAACACCCACATCGTTGTTTCATTCTTACTCATGGTGTCTTCTTGATTTTTGGAGCCCTTTTACCCGAGAGAATTCCAGCATCTTGAAGTTTTCGTCCCAATGGATCTGAAGCAGCAACCATAGACAAGTCCTTTTCCAATCCTAAAACAAAAAGCACTTGCAAATAACTGCCTATTGCAACGGTGGGACTGCCTTGCTCAATGTTATAAATTGTTTTTCTACCAAGTCCTGTGCGTTCTGCGATTTGCTCTGCACTTAATCTTCTGCGCAGTCGAGCCAATTGAATTTGCTCTCCAAGCTCTTTCAGAATCTTCAAATTTTTAGGTAAAATAGCTGGTGTTCCTTTCATTTAACGTGTCTTATAAAGGACAAATATATTATTTTAAACCTTTATAACGGACATTACGGCTAATTTTTATTTCCGGAATTTTACCAAATGAATCTTTACGCCTTCCTTAGAAAAAGTCCATGTTGAAATTACATGTAGAATTTGATGTTGCTGTCTATTCATTGTGCACACAGCGTGTACATAATTTATCTTTTCCTCTCCTAGCAAATAAAAATCAAAAGCACCGCTCTCTAACTGCATGAATTTTTCTAATTTATGCATGCAGTTCTCAGAATTACATTAACTTTGCATCTGACCAATGGATTTACTCAGTCAACATATAAGGCAAGGTGAAGTGTATCGCCGTTCTGACCTGGAATATTATTCCACGGCCATTGATAGGCATTTGGCGGAACTTACCAAACAAGGAACATTAATAAAACTAAATCAGGGCCTGTATTATGCGCCCAAGCAATCCAAATTTGGAGCGGTTCCACCAGATGACCGGCAAGTTGTGGCGCGCTTTTTAAAAGACGAAGATTTTTTATTAATATCCCCCAACGTCTTCAATTCTTTAGGATTAGGTCTTACTCAACTTTACAACACAACGCGGGTATATAACCACAAGCGCAAAGGCGAATTTCACCTCAATGGAAAGACCTTTGAATTCAAATTGAAATCTTCGTTCCCTAAAAATATCTTTAAAGAATATTTGCTCGTAGACCTTTTAAATAATTTAGAGAGTCTTGCGGAAGACGTAACTCTGGTTCTTGATAAATTGCCTGATAATGTAGGACGGTTCGACACTGATGCTTTGATGAAGGCTACTCAACAATACGGAAGTGGCAAAACAAAACGTCTTATTAAATCTATCGTTCGTAAATTACTTCAGCATGCTTGATTTTATTCACAACGACCCCGAATTCAAAGAACTTCTCTCAATCGTATCTAGCCAAAAAGGAATAGATATTACACTGATTGAGAAAGACTATTGGATCATGCATGCCTTGTATTCGTTGAAACAGCAGGGAATTGAGTTTGAATTGAAAGGAGGAACATCGTTATCAAAAGGATACGGATTAATTCACAGGTTTTCGGAAGACATAGACATTCACATTCGTACAAATTTTGGATTAGTTACTGAAGGAAAAGAAGACAAACCTCAAGTAAGAGATGCCCGCAAAGAGTTCTATGACGTGCTGGCCAATTCACTTTTGATTGACGGAATCACAGAAATCACGAGGGATCATGATTTCGACGACATTGAAAAATACCGCAGTGGTGGAATCAGATTGTATTACAAAAGTTATACTCCTAAAATTGAGGGTCTTAAAGATGGAATATTACTCGAAGCGGGGTTTGACAATGTGACTCCAAATAAACCAATCGACATTTCCTCTTGGATATGGGAACATCTTATTTCAATTAATGCAACTAGCGATTACATCAACAACACTGCTGTTGGTGTTGAATGCTATCATCCGGGCTATACCCTCATTGAAAAGCTGCAAACCATCGTTAGGAAATATCGCAATAAAGACAATCCAGGGGCATCTGACGACAAGAATTTCATGCGCCAATACTACGATATTTACTGTCTTTTAGGAAACTCAGATGTTGTCGATTTCATTGGCAGTCGTGAATATGCAAAACATAAATCAATACGAATTAAGGGAGCGGATAATCTAATACAACTTAAAGAACACCCTGCTTTACTTTTGAGCGAACAAGAAGTCCGGAAATCTTTCAAAAAGCGGTACCTATCTACATCAAAATTATACTACAAAGGTCAGCCAAGTTTTGAAGAAATACTTGAGCGGATAAAATCGAATTTGCATAAACTCTGATGAGGTACAAATAAGGTACAAAAATCATCAGAAACATTCAATTGTTTGAATTGTCGCCACTCTGTTGCGACAATCTCTCCGCACTGCGTAGACAATATTTTTGGTTCTGTATCATTAGCATATCTAGAAAATCCCAATTGTCGTATCACTGAAACGACAATCCTGTATCCTAGCTCTACTTCCCAATACAAAACTTCCCAAAAATCGAATGCAAAATATCATCCGCCGAAATGTTACCCGTAATCTCCGAAAGATGGTACAAGGTCTTGCGGATGTCTACGGTGAGAAGGTCGGATGGGACGCCGAGGGTCATGCCGTTCAAGACTTCCTCGAGCGATAGAGATGCGAGTCGTAACGATTCATAATGACGAGCGTTCGTAACCACTGTGTCGCTTTCATTCAACAATGGAGCGAAGCTTTCCACCAACCAACTGCGCAACTCGGTAATTCCATCACCCGTCTTCGCCGAGATATTCAAACTGCTTCCCTCAACCTTCAATTCGAAATTCGGATTGGCATCTATTTTATTGAATACCACCAACACACGAGCATCTTGACGCGCCTTCGCGTGAATGGAGGCTAACATTTCATTCAATGTCGCTTGTGATGTGTTCGACACATCTACCAACAACAAAACCAACTGCGCCAACCCCACTTTCTCCATGCTGCGCGCTATGCCCAACTGCTCTATCGTATCTGTTGTTTCGCGAATTCCAGCCGTATCAATAAATCGAAACTGAATCCCTTCCACATTCAAAACTTCTTCCACCGTATCGCGCGTGGTTCCCGCAATGTCGCTCACGATCGCGCGCTCTTCATTCAACATGGCATTCAACAACGTCGACTTCCCCGCATTAGGCGCACCAACTATAGCAACCGGAACACCGTTCTTAATGGCATTGCCCAACTGAAAACTGTCGCGCAACTGAACAACCACCCTCAAGATTTCATTCAACAAATTCAACAACTGCGTGCGATCGGCAAACTCGACATCTTCTTCCGAAAAATCCAATTCCAATTCCAATAACGATGCAAAATGAATCAAGTGCTCGCGCAACGCATCAATCTCTTTCGAAAATCCACCGCGCATCTGATGCACCGCCTGCTTATGTGCAGCAGCACTTTCAGACGCTATCACATCTCCGACTGCCTCTGCCCTGCTCAAATCCATTCTTCCGTTTAAGTACGCGCGCATGGTGTACTCACCCGCTGTGGCCATGCGACAGCCGTTTTCCTGAAGCAATTGCAGCATACGCTGCTGCACATAGCGCGAACCATGACAAGCAATTTCAACTACGTCTTCCCCCGTGAAGCTATGCGGACCTTGAAACAAGGTCACCACCACTTCATCCAAAATTTCCTTCCCGTCATACACACATCCGAAAAGCGCTTTGCGTTTTTGTTCGGGTTGAAGGGGCTTCGAAAACAGTTTGCTCACTATTTCCCAAGCTTGTTTCCCACTCACGCGAACCACCGCAATACCGCCTATTCCTTGCGGTGTAGACAGGGCGCAAATGGTCTCTTCTCTTGAAATTGCATTCATGTTCTGCAAAAATGAGAAACAATCCGCAATTGAACGACTAAACTTTCCAAATTATGACTAATTTCGCCTGAGCAAAAAATTAAACCTCATGGGCGTTTTAGTAAGCAAAGATTCGAAAGTAATTGTTCAAGGATTCACTGGAAGTGAAGGAACATTCCACGCAACACAAATGATTGAATACGGAACCAACGTTGTTGGTGGTGTTACACCGAACAAAGGTGGACAAATGCACCTCGACCGTCCAGTATTCAACACAGTAGCCGACGCTGTAACAGCAACAGGCGCTGATGTGACCATTATTTTCGTTCCACCAGCATTTGCTGCTGACGCTATCATGGAAGCTGCTGCTGCAGGTATTAAAGTAATTGTTACAATTACGGAAGGTATTCCAGTTGCAGACATGGTGAAAGCAAAAATCTACGCTACCGATCGCGG
>JBDLUS010000072.1:0-5180 GCA_039805165.1 Bacteroidota bacterium
CTTTTCATCGCGAATCCATTGATGGCTATTTGGAATTGGTGAAAGCAGGAATTGAAGAACCGTTAACAACACATGCCGATCATTTCGAAACGAATTACGCATACGGAGTTGCGGCATACAGCAAAGGAGAGACATACCTCAGCCAACTGGAATACATCATGGGTTCAGAGCTCTTCAATCAAACCATGCACACCTATTTCAACGAATGGTCTTTCAAGCACCCAGAACCTGAAGACATTTTGCGTGTTGCTGAAAAAGAGAGCGGATTGGTTCTCGACTGGTTCGATGAGTATTTTGTTGGAACAACGAAAACACTAGACTATGCCGTAGATACGGTCTTCGTTGGAAAAGGAGAAACAGAAATTGTGCTTGAGCGCAAAGGATTGTTTCCTATGCCATGTGAAGTGACTGTTAGTTTCGACAATGGAAAAGAATGTGTCTATTACATTCCGATTGATTTAATGCGAGGAATGAAATTCAGAGGTGACATGCCTGAGAATTGGAACTTTCAACAAGACTGGCATTGGGTTGACAAGACCTATTCACTGAAATTTAAAAATCCGAATATGAAAGTTGTGAAGGTGACTGTTGATGCGAAGAATCAAACCATAGACACCGACAAGACGAACAACTCGTATTCAATAACCAAATAAGCCGTGTTTAAAAAATATTTCGCATTTACAAAAAGCCCAGCGCTGAACTTCATCATTGGATTGGTTATCTCCATTGGATTGCTCGTTGGTCTTGGACCCTTAGTTATTTCTTACGGAAAGGAATTGCCCTTTTCAATTTTAAGTTTTGTGGTGTTATTCAACGCCATTTGGTGGGGATGGCAAATTGGATTTCTTTCAACGCTCGCATACATCTTTATTGGCGTAGCTGGCTTAAGCATTTTTCCGAATCACGAAAGCGGGTTGAAGCATTTGTTCACCATAACAAACTGCGGATACTATTTCGGATTCTTAGCGGCAGCCTTGTTGGCTGGTTATTTCGCAGAAATTCCAAGAAAGAAAAAAATGCTGAACACACTTGCTGTTTGGTTTCTTGGACACGCACTCATTTTGTTGCTAGGCGGATTGTATATCTACCGCATAAATCCAGAACGCGCTTGGGCGTTCATTCAACTAGACTTTCCTGCTTACGCCATGAAGGCCACCGCTGGACTTATTATTACCGTTGCCTTCTTGCGTTTCGTGGAAGGACGCGAGAACTTTTACAAAGCATCTTAAATTATGAAATACATTCAACTTACTTACAACGAAGGCGTAGCAACCGTTGCGCTCGACCGTCAAGAAAAATTCAACAGTTTCGTTATGGAAATGTCTGTTGAATTGCAAGAAGCATTGACTGAAATTAAAAACCGAACGGACGTTCGGTGTGTGGTGTTGACTGGAAATGGCAAAGCATTTTGCGCAGGTCAAGATTTGGGTGAAGCCATTGCGACAGATGGACCTGGATTGGAAAGTATTTTGAAGGACGGATACAATCCGATTATTCGAATGATGCGTGAATTGCCTCTTCCAATTGTAGGAGCCATTAACGGTGTAGCTGCTGGCGCGGGTGCGAACATTGCGTTGGCTTGCGACTTGGTCGTTGCTTCGGAGAATGCGAGTTTCTTGCAAGCGTTCACTAAAATTGGATTAATTCCTGACAGCGGTGGAACGTACTTCCTTCCAAGAATAATTGGAACACAACGTGCAATGGCGCAAATGCTCTTGGCCGATAAGGTTACTGCTGCTGAAGCCAAAGCTATGGGATTAATCTACGATGTATATCCAACAGAAGAGTTTCAAACGAAAGTTACCGAACTTGCAAACCGCTTGGCTGCAATGCCTACCAAGGCATTGGCATTCACCAAGCAGGCAATCTATGCTGCTTGGAACAACACCCTCGAGCAACAATTAGAGCTTGAACTTGACCTTCAGAAAAAAGCAGGACAAACCGCTGATCATCACGAAGGCGTTGCCGCATTTTTAGAAAAACGCATGCCTACCTTTACAGGAAAATAATTGAACGCATGAGTCAATGGATTTCAATAACTGATCAACTGCCGGAAGACGGACAGCGCGTTTTGGCGTTTGTTCCGAATAACACTGTTTTCCTTCCAGGAAAAACAGGCGAGACCGAAATGCGCGAGGTTATTGTTCTTCATTTCCAAAAAGATTTTTACCTACACGATAAAGAGAAGTCTGAAAAACATGGCGTTCACTTTTGGAAAGGGGAAGGAAATTCAAATCAGTTTTTTCAATCGGTATCGCATTGGATGCCCATGCCAACGCTTGATGCATGAAAGAGCTGATTGAAAAGCTACACTTGAAAAATGTGCTGAGACTTTCGGCAGCTACTGGAATAGGTCAACTATTAACCTACGGAAGTGCTCCAATTCTTTCACGCGTTTACAACACCGAAGACTTCGCTTGGTTTGCTTTGTTCTACGCTTGGATAATTCCTTTCGCTGTTCTTGCAACACTTCGTGTTGAGTACAGCATTCCAAACGCTGAAACGGAAATGATGGCGCGCGAACGCGCGAAGTTGGCCATAAACAATGCTTGGAGATTGGCTTCAGGAATTGCAATTCTGTTTAGTGTTTTGTATTTCTTCGGCATGCACATCTCTGCGTTCGAAGCATTCCTTCCCATTGGAATATTTACCATTGCTGCCATTCAAACGTACAGTTTTCTTTCCACCCGATTGAATCGCTATCGCACCAATGCGCTCTATCGCGTAGTGAATAGTTTATTCATCAATGGAATTTCCATTGCACTTGGCTATTTCCTTTTCGACTACCTCGGTCTTGTCATTGGATTCATTGTAGGACAAGTGATTTCCTTGTGGGTACTCTTCCATGGAACGCGTCAGGATGAGCTTTCTGAAGAACCTGTGAAAGACATTTCGCTTAAGAATTTCAAGCAATACATTTTCTTCAACACACCTCAAGGCATTATTGAAACCCTGCAATTGAGCGGAACTGTATGGATGTTGAATGTCTGTTTTGGCGATTCAGCAACAGGTCTGTATTTCATGTGTTGGAAAATTATTCAAGCACCTGTAAACCTCATAAGCAACACCGTCTTTCTTACGCATTACAACAAAGCCTCTGAACTGAAGAACAAAGGCGAGTCTTACCGTCCGCTTATTCTGAGCACTGCAAAGGCGCTCATGCTATTCAGCGGAATTGGTGCTGTATTAATTGTTGCGCTTGCCCCTACTCTTTTCGCGTTTGTATTCGGAGAAGAGTGGAGAGCATCTGGAGAAATGGCGCGTTGGTTAGCTCCGTTCTTCGTTTTGAATTTCTCGGTTTCTCCGTTTTCGTTCACAGCTATTCTTGAAAACGCGCAGAACAAAGCCCTTGGATTAAACATCATTGACGTTATTCTAAAACTCGGTGCCCTTTACGTCGGATTCCTCATGAACAGCGTCATGTGGGCCATAGGGTTGTATTCATTGGTGAGCAGTCTCATGTATTTGATCACTTTCTTTTGGTATTTGCGTTTGGCTAAAAACGGAAACAAATGAAGAAGTTGTTTCAATCTTCGTTCGTTCGAAATACAGCAATCTTATTGATTGGTACTGCTTCGGCACAGGCCATTCAAGTTCTTGGCGCCTTCGCATTGGCTCGCATTTATGACCCAACAGAATTCGCGATGTTCTCTTTTTTCACCGCTTGCACTTCCATTATACTCTCCTTTTCTTCGTTGCGATTCGAACTGGCCATTGCACTTCCGAAATCTTCTGAAGAAGCTGAACAATTGGTAGCACTTTCATTACGCACCTTGTTGCGTGTTTTAGGATTGGTTGTTTTGGGCATTGTGCTCATTTTTTCCGGACAAGGAATTTTCAATTACACGGTACCGAGCGCTATTCTATTGGTTCCTGTGTTTACCTTCTTCGCTGGCTTCACGCAAATTTTAAATTACTGGTCAACGCGCAACGGCACCTTCCTTCGCAACGCTCTTTCGAAAATCAGTGTTGCTGCAGTTACCATCGGGACTAGCTTGTTGTGGGGAATGTTAATGGAAGATCCCATTGGATTGATTTACGGCGCTATACTTGGGCAAATCATGGGGTGGATAATTATCGGTTCCAACTATTCCAAACTGGCTATTCAAGCATGGAAGAATTTAACGAATCACGAAGCGAAAATGCTGTGGAAATCTTACAGCAAATTTCCAACATACAATGCGCCGAACGCCTTAGTAGATAACCTTCAACAATACGGCATTGTGTTTTTATTGGGAACATTTTTCGCAAGTGAAATCAGTTCCTACTATTTCCAGTCTATTCGCATTCTTGCAGCACCACTTGCATTAATTGGCGCAAGCATTTATCAAGTCTTCTATCCCAAGGCCGCTCAAGCCTTTCACGACACTAAGAACATTCGCGGATATGTGCTGAAAATTTACGCCGTATTATTCGCAATAGGATTCCCCATTTTCGCTGTGCTCTTCTTCTTCACAGAGAACATTTTCGTTTTCTTACTGGGTGAAACTTGGCGAATGACGGCCGTTTACGCGCACATTCTCATTCCGTTTATCTTCTTAAACTTTTTAATTTCACCGGTAAGCGCCGTCACAGCGGTGGTGCACAAACAACATCAGTCTTTCGCATTTTCATTGGTGGGATTAACCCTTAAAATTGTGAGCATTCTGATGGGCGGCTTGATGAATGACCCGATCCTTGGCTTCACGTTGTTCAGCCTTTCAGGCATGGGCATTATGCTGGCCGGAATGTTCTGGTATTGGTACATCGCAAAAGAACGCGAAACTTTGGAGCATTTGGGCTAAATTTGAACATGCTCAAACGCAGAATTCTTTTTTACTTATCGAAGTGGATTAAGCCCGTCATGATTGGACGTTACAAGCGTTCCGACGGAACGGTTCTCCCGCTTACACGCATTTGCAGTTCTACTTTTTTACAAGGTGAAAAGAATTTTCACGTGGAAGACAACGTATACATTGGCCATGCGAATTTCATTGATGCTTCAAACGGATTAACGATTGAAGAAGGCTGTCAAGTCACGAACTTCGTGAGTATTATTACGCATTCTAGTCACGACGCCATTCGTTTATACGGAAAGAAATACGCATCTACTCCGAAGAAATTGGCCTACAACGAAGGGCAAGTAAAAATTGGAAAGTATTCCTTCATTGGACCGCACGCGGTTATTATGCCTGGAACTA
>JBDLUS010000073.1:0-4995 GCA_039805165.1 Bacteroidota bacterium
AAGCGGAAACCTTCACGGTATGCCATTGGCAACAGCCTTGAACGAGGACAACATTGAAGAGAAAGTGAATGATCTCGATTACGAGACCATTGACTTATGGGAAATGTTGAAGAATGTGGGCGATATCTGTCCGAAGATTGAATACCGTGATCTTGTTTATATCACCCTTCGCGACTTCGAAGAGCAAGAAGCAGCTTTGATCAAACAGAACAAAGTGAAGGTGGTTTCAACCAACGAATTAAGAAAGACGGGTATCACGAAATTGAGTCGTGAGATTTTGAGATACTTGAGTGCTTGCGACAAAATCTACATTAGTTTCGACGTAGACTCTATGGACCCCGCTGTTTCTAGAGGAACAGGCACTCCGGTTAAGGGTGGAATTAACGAGCGTGAGGCGGCTGACTTAATCCTTGAGTTACTTCAAAACGAGCGCATTTGTTGTTTGGAATTCACTGAAATTAATCCAACCCTCGATAGCGAAAACGTAATGGCAGAGACAGTCTTCGAGATTCTTCAGAAAGTCGCTCGTCAGTTGGAAATGATTCAATAAATCATGATTAGAAATTCGAAAGTTTCACGGATGCTTTCGTAACTTCGCAGCCTTAAAACTGCAACATGAAAATTTTAGTCTGTGTGAGTAAGGCGCCCGACACCACGTCGAAGATTGCCTTCACCAACAATAACTCTTCATTCGATGAAGCTGGAGTAAACTTCATTGTTAATCCGTATGACGAATGGTACGCCCTTGTGCGTGCGTTAGAATTGAAAGAAGCGCAAGGCGGAAATGTTACTGTTCTTAGCGTTGGCGGAGCAGACTACGAACAAATTATTCGCAAGGCTTTGGCAATCGGTGCTGACGATGCCGTTCGCATTGATGCGCCTGAGTCTGATGCTTTGAGTGTCTCTACACACATCGCGAATTACGCTAAAGACAAAGGATTCGATTTAATTTTATGTGGAAAGGAAACCATTAATTATAACGGATCTGTTGTACCTGGAATGGTTGCTGAATTGTTAGATTTACCATTGGTTGCATTGGCTGCGAAGCTTGATATTGCAAACGGTGTTGCAACTTGCGAAAGAGAAGTAACAGGCGGCATGGAAGTGTTGGAAGTGAATCTTCCTGCAGTAATCAGTGCAGCGAAAGGAATGGCAGAGCAACGCATTCCTAACATGCGTGGTATTATGGCGGCCCGAACCAAAGCATTGGAAGTAGTTTCAGTTGAAAATGCTTCGGCCACTACAGCTGTAAGTAATTATGAAATGCCACCTGCAAAGAGCGCTTGCAAATTTGTAGATCCAGCAAACGCTGCAGAGTTAATCACATTGTTACACCAAGAGGCGAAAGTCATTTAATACCGTATTGAACATGAAAACTATTGTATTCGCAGAACACCTAAACGGTAAATTCACGAAGTCTTCTTTAGAAGCGGTTTCTTATGCTTCAGCATGGTCTGTTAGCACTGGAGGAACTTGTATCGCAGTTACCTACGGAAACATTGACGCTTCTGTTCTTGGAACAGCAGGTGCAAATGAAGTTTGGAAGATGGATGCTTTGAGCGCTGCAGATGGCGAGCAAATCACCAAGCTTATGCTAGCAGCTCAAAAAGAAAGTGGCGCTTCTGCCATTGTTCTTTCTCAAGATTTAATTGGAAAGTCAGTTGCCCCTCGCCTTTCTGTTCGTTTGAACGCTGGATTGGTTTCAGGAGCCTCTTCACTTCCAGCAGGAAATGTGGTTAAGAAAAATGTATTCTCAGGTAAAGCCATTGCGCATGTTACCGTGAATTCTGAAATAAGCATTGTTACCGTTCTTCCAAATTCATACGGAGTGAATACTTCAGGCACAGCTTGTGCAGTTAACGCTTTCAGTGCTGAGGTTGGAAATGCACGTGTTCGTGTGAAGGAAGTTCGTGTTGAAGAGAGTGAGTCTATTCCGTTGCCAGAAGCTGACAAAGTTGTTTCAGCTGGAAGAGGAATGAAAGGCCCAGAAAATTGGGGAATGATTGAAGAATTAGCGAAAGAATTGAATGCAGCTACAGCGTGTTCCCGTCCGGTGTCTGACATCGGATGGCGCCCTCATCATGAGCACGTGGGACAAACAGGAATTGCAATTCGTCCGAACTTATACATTGCAGTTGGAATTAGCGGAGCTATTCAGCACTTGGCTGGTGTTAACGGATCGAAGGTTATTGTTGTCATTAACAAAGACCCTGAAGCACCGTTCTTCAAAGCGGCTGACTATGGAATTATTGGAGATGCTTTCGAAGTGGTTCCTCAATTAATAGCAGCGGCGAAAGCCTTCAACGCTACGAAATAATGGCCGATAAAATTCAGCTAGACCTTGTCGATATTACCCCGAGCAGCAGTTCGAACGGGGCGTATGTCATGGCTCTTACCGAAATTGCGGGTGCTCGTAGTTTGGCCATTGTGATTGGTCCGGCTGAAGCACACAGCATTGTCATTGTGATGGAAAAAATGCCTATCACACGTCCGCTTACACACGATCTTTTCGTTTCACTTGCAGAGAATTTTGAAATTCATGTGGAAGAAGTATTCATCTATCAAATGATCGATGGCATATTCTACGCGCGAATTGTTGTAAGTGGAAATAACAAAATTGTTGAAGTCGATTCTCGCACCAGCGATGCTGTGGCTATAGCCATTCGCTTCGGGGCTCCGATTTTCTGTGCGAAGGAAGTCATGGATGAAGTTGGAAGAGACATGCGAGCATTGACGGAAGGTGATGACTTGGATTTCGATTTAGACATTACTGAAGAGGATTTGGAAGAAGAATTATCTCCAGAAGAAATATTGAAGAAATTAAACGAGGCCTTGTTGAATGAAGATTACGAATTAGCTTCGAAGCTTCGCGACGAGTTGGAAAAACGAAATAAAAAATAATGCTCCGATCCATAGGATTTGAGTGATACCGAAACAATAAAGACTATGGTTGGAATTATAATGGGAAGCAAGAGCGACTTACGTGTTATGCAAGAAGCTGCAGACGTCCTTTCGTTATTGAACGTCCCTTTTGAAATTAGTGTTGTCAGCGCGCATCGCACACCGGACCGCATGTTCGAGTATGCTAAGGGCGCCGCCAGTAGAGGTGTTCAGGTGATTATAGCCGGAGCCGGAGGGGCGGCGCATTTACCAGGAATGACAGCGTCTTTGACTCCCCTTCCTGTTATTGGAGTTCCAATTAAATCTTCGAATAGTATCGACGGATGGGACAGTGTTCTTAGCATTCTTCAAATGCCAGCGGGAGTTCCTGTTGCAACTGTTGCTCTCGATGGTGCGCGTAATGCAGGAATCTTGGCTGCTCAAATCGTTGCTGTTGCCGACGCGCAATTGATGCAACGCATAGCGCAATTCAAAGATGAATTGAAGAAAAAAGTAATGGACTCGGTTTCCGAAGTGGAAGCCCTTTCAAAAAAATAATATGGCTACTTTTATTCCTGGTGAAATTCCCGTTGGGAAATTACACCAATTGCTTTTAGGCAGTGTTGCTCCAAGACCCATTGCTTGGGTTAGCACCATTGACGAAAACGGAACCCCTAACCTTTCTCCGTTTAGTTTTTTCAACGTCTTTTCTGCCAATCCGCCTATTGCTATTTTCTCTCCTGCACGCAGAGGTCGCGACAACACGACCAAGCACACGTATGAAAATGTGAAGCGCGTTCCAGAATGTGTGATCAATATTGTGAACTATAGTTTGGTTCAACAATGCTCGTTAAGCAGCGTTGAATACCCTGCTGGCGTAAATGAATTCGTTAAATCTGGCGTTACCGAATTGGCTTCAGAAGCCATTCGCGTTCCACGCGTAGCTGAATCGCCCATTCAATTAGAGTGTAAGGTGAAGGAAGTAATAGAACTCGGAACCGAAGGAGGCGCAGGAAATCTTGTGGTGTGCGAAATTGTTCGTGTGCACATCAGCGATTCCATTCTCGATGAGAACGGAAGAATAGATATGCTCAAAGCCGATCTTGTTGCTCGTGCTGGTGGAGACTATTATGTAAGAGCCATTGACGGATTGTTTGAAGTTCCAAAACCGAATGAAAAAATTGGAATTGGAATCGATGCATTGCCGGAAGACATTCGTCATTCGAATATCTTAACTGGAAATGACTTAGGTATGCTGGGCAATTTGCAAGCCCTTCCGAATGAAACAGATGTAAATGAATACAAGCTTTTAGAACTTTCTGACTTATTTTTAGAACATGAAGGAAAAGCAGAAGCGTTGGAACAAGCGCTTCATGCCCGTGCAGCTGAATTATTAAAAAACAAAAATGTTATTGAAGCGGCATGTACGCTTCTTGCTTTCAACAACTAAACTCTTTCCGCATGATTAAGCAACGTCTAACCGCATTAAGTTTTCTTCAATTCTTTATTTGGGGATGTTGGCTAATAACCATTGGTGCGTTTTGGTTTGAAACCAAGCAATGGGGGCCCGATCAGTTCGGAGTTATTTTCTCAACCATGGGAATTTCGGCTTTATTCATGCCCGCGATTGCTGGTATTCTTTCAGACAGATTCATCAATGCTGAAAAGCTTTATGGTATTCTTCACATACTCGGTGGCGTTTGCTTGTTCTTCGTTCCTGCTTCGGCAACACCGGATGAAATGTTTTGGAGAATCTTGTTGACCATGATTTTTTACATGCCAACCATCTCATTGTCGAACACGGTGGCTTATGCTATTTTATCTAGAGAAGAGGGCATTGATGTCGTTAAAGCTTTCCCACCTATTCGTGTTTGGGGAACTGTCGGATTTATTGTCGCTTTATGGACAGTGAGTTTAACTGGAAATGAAACACACGCCTTTCAATTTTACCTTGGCGGAGTAGCTTCTTTGGTGCTTGGTATTTATTCCTTCACCTTACCTGCTTGTCCACCTCTAGGAAAAAACTTGGAGCGCAAAGGATTTATTCAAGCCTTTGGACTGCATGCCTTCTCTATGTTTAAGAACTATCGTTATGCGATATTCTTCTTGTTTGCA
>JBDLUS010000074.1:0-6577 GCA_039805165.1 Bacteroidota bacterium
AATTTGAAAGGCACGTTTTTAATGTGTCAAATTATCGGCTGCCACATGGCAGAGAACGGCGGCGGTAGCGTTGTGAATATCCCTTCCACCTACAGCGTTGTTGCACCGAATCAGAATTTATACAAAGGAACATCCCTGGGTTGTCCCGCCGCCTATAGCGCCTCGAAAGGCGGTATCGACGCACTTTCCAGATACTTGGCTTCGTATTGGGCAACGAAAAAAGTGCGTGTAAACATGATTACTCCACACGGCGTGTGGAACAATCATGAAGTGCAATTCGAAGAAAATTTCGCGCGCTTCTCTCCAATGGAAAGATTGAGTTACAATCATGAAGTAGCAAGCGCGCTCATTTATTTACTTAGCGATGCTTCCTCGTATGTTACCGGAGATAACATGAAGGTTGAAGGCGGTTGGACCGTTTGGTGATATGCAGCAAAAACTAGCAACATACTTTGAAAGACTTTGGCCCATCTGCCGAAGCATTACTGGAAACGGACTACGCGAATCGTTTCGTATTCTACAAGAAATTGTTCCATTCGAATTAACCGAAGTTCCCACCGGAACACAAGTCCACGATTGGGAAATTCCAAAAGAATGGAACATTCAAGACGCATACATACTTACTCCAGATGGTAGGAAAGTTGCCGATTTCAAATTGAATAACCTACACGTGTTAAACTATTCCGCACCTGTGGATATGGAAGTCACACACGAAGAACTTTCGAAACACATTTTCACACTTCCAGAACAACCGAATGCCATTCCATATGTGACTTCGTATTACGAAGAGAAATGGGGATTCTGTCTTTCGCACAATGAATGGCTTTCGCTTCCGAAAGATGGAATGTATCGCGTGGTTGTTCAATCCGAATTAACCGAAGGAAGTCTCACCTACGGTGAAGCAATACTGAAGGGCGATTCAGAAAAAGAAATTTTGTTTTACTCCTACTTGTGTCATCCAAGCATGGCGAATAACGAGCTCAGCGGTCCATTAGTTCTTGCAATGCTTTATGAGAAGCTCGCGGCCCTTCCGCAACGAAAATACACCTATCGATTTGTTCTTGCGCCTGAAACCATTGGATCAATCGCCTACTTGTCGAAACACGGACAAGCATTGAAAGAAAAGCTTCAAGCAGGATGGGTGCTTACGTGCTGCGGCGATGCTGGCAAGATTCACTACAAAAATTCGAGAAGAGGAAACGCATTGGTAGACCGCATTAGCAAACACATTTTGAAGCAACTTCCGCTTGAGTGGAACGATTTAGAATTTTCTGTGGGTGGAAGCGATGAGCGTCAGTTTTGTTCTCCTGGATTTAATTTACCAATTGGTTCATTCATGCGCACGCCTTATCAGCGTTACGCGCAATATCACACCTCATTAGATAATCGCGATTTCATTTCACTTCCTGCGATGGAAGAAGGCGTTGAAATTTTATTTCAAATGGTCTTGGCACTAGAAATAAACGACACTTACGAAGCGGTGGTTCAATGCGGCGAACCGCAATTGGGGAAGCGCGGACTTTATCCAAGTGCAACCCTTCCAAACAGCGATCAGCGTCAGATGGTGCACAACATGATGCATCTTATCAACTGGTCAGATGGCGAGCACGATTTGTTAAGCATAGCTGAAAAAAAAGGTACTGCTATGTTTTATTTTGCTCCATTGGCGAAACTTTGTGAAGAGAAGGGAGTTCTGAGGAGGAAATAACCCATTTGAATTGTACATTTGCATCTTAAATTTTTTAAAATGAAATCATTAGTAGAAGCTTTTCCAACACATTTGAAAGAAGCCTTGACCATTGGTCAAAGCGCTACATTCACAAACACCGACAAACAATTTGAGAACATTGTTATCTCTGGTTTAGGAGGTTCAGGTATCGGTGGAAAGATTGTTTCTCAATTGGTAGCAGACGATTGCTGCTTACCTATTCTTTGCACGAACGACTACGTTCTTCCTGCTTTCGTAGGTCCTAAGACATTGGTTATTATCTCTAGTTATAGCGGTGAAACAGAAGAAACGGTTGCAGCATATAACGAAGCGAAAGCAAAAGGTGCTACCATTTCTTGCATCACGAGTGGTGGTAAGATTGCAGCAGCAGCAGCAGCGGACGGATACAACTGCATTATTATTCCTGGTGGAAAACCTCCAAGAAGTATGTTCGGATACAGCTCTGTTCAAGTATTATTCACCTTGAAGGCTTACGGAATCTACAACGGGAATTTCGAAGCAGAAATCAGCAACTCAATCGATTTGATTCATGCTGAAATCGCGAACATCCGCACTGAAACGAAATCAATTGCTGAGAAAATTGTTTCTCGCATTCCTGTATTATACAGCGAAGCAAGCTACGAAGGCGTTGCCATTCGTTGGAGACAACAAATCAACGAGAACTCGAAAATGCTATGCTGGCACCACGTTTTCCCTGAAATGAACCACAACGAATTGGTGGGTTGGACAGGTGGAGACAACCGCGTTGCGGTGTTAATGCTTCGCACAGAAGATGATCACCAACGTTCACAAATTCGAATGGACATCTGTAAAAAATTGATGGCTGAAAAGTGTGATACGATTATTGAAATTCACGCAAAAGGTTCAAGCAGACTTGAAAGAGCATATTACTTGATTCACTTGGGTGACTGGTTAAGCATTGATCTTGCTGAATTGCGCAACGAAGATGCTACAGCTATTCCAGCAATTATTTTCTTGAAAAACGAGCTTTCGAAAATATGAGTAAACCCGTTGTTTCCTTCAAAGACTTAGGCCATGCGCCATACAAGGAAACGTGGGATTTTCAGGAAGAGCTATTTGAACGAAACGTTCAACGAAAACTTCAAAACAGATCAGAAGGAAAGGCCGACGGAGAGGGAACAGAAGATGTTCTTCTCTTCGTTGAGCATCCTCATGTATACACGTTAGGAAAGAGCGGCGATGCCTTTCACTTGTTGGTTTCCGAAGAGAAACTCAAGGAGATTGGGGCAACATATTATCCCATCAATAGAGGCGGGGACATAACCTATCACGGACCCGGACAAATCGTGGGTTACCCATTGTTAGATCTCGAGCATTTCTTCACCGATATTCACAAGTACATGCGTTACTTGGAAGAAGCCATCATTCGAACCATTGCTCATTATGGAATTGTTGGTGGAAGAATTGACGGTCTTACCGGAGTGTGGCTCGATATAGATGATCCCAAAAAATCTCGAAAAATTGCTGCGCTGGGAGTGAAATGTAGCCGTTGGTTAACCATGCACGGTTTCGCTTTCAACGTGAACACGGACTTGAATTATTTCAACTACATCGTTCCTTGCGGAATAACCGATAAAACGGTAACCAGTTTATCGAAAGAATTGGGTCGTGAAATGGATATGGATGAAGTGAAACGGATTCTTCTGCAGGAATTGGCGGAAGTTTTTCAATTCGAATTACAAATTCAACATTAAGTATTAAAATTTCAAAGTGAATATCGTACGGTTCATTACCGTGCTAATCGTTCTGTAAACCTTACATTTGTAGTATGGAAGCATTTTTCTCGGCGTTCACAACCCTGCAAGGGTGGATAGATTTATTCACGCTTATCATTATGGAGATTGTCTTGGGTATAGACAACATCATTTTCATTGCTATTGTCACTGGATTTTTATCAACGAAATCTGATCAAACAAAGGCCCGAAGATTGGGACTTTCATTCGCGCTTATTTTCCGAATTGTTTTGTTATTTACACTTTCATATTTGGCGCATTTACAAGAGCCATTTTTCACACTTGGAGGTTTTCCGGTATCGGGAAGAGGTCTCGTGTTGCTGGCGGGAGGATTATTCTTAATCATTAAAACGTCAAATGAAATTCGTCACAAATTCTTAATTGCAGACAACGAAGAATCAGAGAAATCGAGAAAAATCAATTTGTTTCAAGCCATTATTCAAATTACCATTATCGATATTGTTTTCTCATTCGATTCAATCATTACCGCAGTGGGACTGGTAGATCATGTTCCAATCATGGTAGTGGCTGTAATCATTGCCATGTTCGTTATGTTGGCCTTTGCCCCATACGTTAGCGCATTCATTGAAAAATATCCAACTTTGAAAATGTTGGCTTTAGTTTTCTTAATTGTTATCGGGTTGAATTTGGTTGCTGAAGCATGCGAGAGCGCCCACTTGATTCACATTCCGGAATACGTTAACATAAAAATGTATTCTTATGTTGCGTTTGCATTTGCCTTGACGGTTGAGTTATTGAACATTCGTTTACATCACGTGAAAGAGCGCAAGGGTAAAGCATGATTATTATTCAGAACACGCTAGTAAGCGAAGATCTTTTCGAAGAGCATTTTGTATGTGACCTTGCTTCGTGCAAAGGTGTTTGTTGTGTGGAAGGAGATAGCGGTGCGCCAATAGAATCAGATGAAATTCCAATTCTCGAACAAGAATGGGAGAAGGCAAAGCCCTACATGGTACCTGAAGGTATTGAAGCTATTGAAAGAGACGGACTCTATCAAGTAGATGAAGACGGAGATATTGTAACAACGCTTGTTTCAGAAAAAGGAGCTTGTTCTTTTGTTCACTACAGTGAAGATGGAACGGCTTTGTGCGCGTTAGAAACGTCGTGGAAAGCGGGAGAGTCGAAATTCAGAAAACCTATTTCGTGTCATTTGTATCCCATTCGATTAACGAAGTTGGCAGATTATGTTGGTTTGAATTATCACCGTTGGCCCATTTGCGCGCCAGCATGCGAGTGCGGATCGAAATTACAAGTTCCAGTGTACCGCTTTTTAAAAGATGCAATTACAACGAAGTTTGGTGAAGCGTATTTTCAAGAATTAGACGAACACTATCGGGTATGGAAAGCACAAAGAGAAGTTTAATTCTTTTTTTTCTAGTCTTATTTGTCGCTCCAGTTTTTGCACAAGAGTGGGTCAAAGTCAATTGTGTTTTTAATACTGAAGACGGCGATGTCGTTACCGATTTCAGAGAAGGAACAGCGCTAGTGGTGAGTGCTCGATTAAAACAATCGTATGGACAGGGCACCATGCAAACTACCCGAATAAACCGATTGCATAAGTTTGATTTGTACACAGAGCGCGAAGAAACTTTCTTTCCAAAAGATTGGAACTTCGATGAAGGTGTTTCATGCTTTGGAGATCACAAAAATGAATTGTTTTTTCAAACTGATTTGGATGTAAGAGGAACGTTTTCGAAGTCGTACAAGATTTTTCTTTGGGATTCTTCTTTAACGTTTAAAAGTGTTGGAATGCCTGTTGAAATGGCCGGAAACAAAGGTGAAGGCAAATTTGATAACATAAACCCCACATACGACCCAATAGAAAAACTATTGATTTTTTCGAGTAATCGATCAGGTGGCTATGGTGCACATGACTTGTATGGTTGTTATCGGGTCGGAAAAGGTTGGGGACCTGTTTTCAATTTAGGACCTGGTGTAAATACTTCTGACAATGAATTGGGTGCCACACTCTTTCAAGGAACCCTTTATTTTTCCAGAATGAATTTGCAAGATTTGAAAATGACGATGTTTTCAGCATCTCAAAAAGAATCTTTTCAAACGTCAACAAAGCTTCAGCCTCCTTTCAATAATGAAAGAGCAGACATCTGGAAAATTGTCTTCGTTTCGAATGTTGAAGCGTATGTTTCGGGTGAACACATAGAACGCTATATCCTTCCACAAAAAAGTAAACAAGTTCAATTTAGATTGAAGGAAGGAACCCGCGTATTGCAAAACATTGGTTTATCTGTTGTTTCTGTTGGAAGTGGAGAACGTTCTGAATTGAAGTCCAATGCGGAAGGATTAACGTCACTCTTCAGTTTGTCTTTGGAAACGAAATACAAGGTGAGTATTCTAGAAAAGGATTGGGAAGTTTTAAAGGCTACTGGGAATGGAAAGGGATACAGGGCTGAACTAATCGATGAATTTGGAAATATCATTCGCGTGTTTAAGTTCGATGCCAATGGCAATTTCCAATTTGAATTACTTGATTTCGTTTACACCAATTTAACGTTCTTGGAAGAGATTGACCGGAGTAAATTAGGAAGTTATAGTGTGGAATCGAGCGATTTCATTTCAATCAAAAAATATTTCTTTCCGGCGAATGAAAGTAGCTTGAATGAAATGCAGAAGATAGATTTGCGCAATTGGCTGAAAGACCAATCCAATTCAAATATCACCATCAGTGGATTCGCAAGTTCAGACGGAAGTTCAAAGCGAAACAAAGAATTGGCCAACGCACGAATTCAAGCAACCAAGATGATCTTGTTAGAGCAAGGGGTCTCAGAGAAAAACATAAAAATTAAAGTAATAGGAATAAACGAAGTCGGAGAAAAGGGACGTCGCGTAGAGCTTGAAGCGATTCCATTATCTTCGCAATAACAACACGAAAGATCATGTTCGAAAAACTATTTCCAAACCGCGAATTACGTATTGTAAAGGGAAAACTTGTAGAGAGTGGAACTTCGCATTTAGAGGGACAAGAAGACAAAGGTGCACAGCGCTGGGTAAAGGTCAACGATGAAGTAATTACACGTGTTAGCGATGGATTGTATCATGCACAATGGGACGATGA
>JBDLUS010000075.1:0-25312 GCA_039805165.1 Bacteroidota bacterium
AAAGCAGCAAGCATAAAATCTATATCGTCTTGTGTATGAGAAAAACAAGGTGAAAGAATTCCTTGATATAACACTCCGCGTTGTATCATTTCCTGCATGAACAGTGTTCTGTAGAACATGCAAGGTTCTTTCTTTTGGTTCTTCACCACCAAGCCAACACACCAATTGAATCCGGTTAACTCGAAATAATCTTCCAATTTTCTTCGAGATAAAATGCCTTTCACACCATTCATGAAGTAATCTCCAATCGCATGGTTGTGTTGAATAACCGGATTGTTTTCAAACACATTAATAGTGGCTAATGCAGCAGCAATTCCATGTGTTTCACCACCGTGTGTGGTACTAACCAAAAACACTTTCGGCTCGCCTTTTCTGCGAATGCCGCCGTATTCCATGATCTCTTTTTTTCCTGTCAAAGCACAGAAAGAAAATCCGTTCGCAATACCTTTTCCCCACGTGCAGAAATCAGGTTCTGCATTGAATTTTTTAATGGATCCCGGGAAGTCAGATTTGAATCCCGTAATCATTTCATCCATGATCCACAACGCACCATGTGCATGCGCGAGGTCAATGGCCTTTTTGTAAAAGTCGGGCTCTAGCACATTCCATTTTTCCGGTTCGGAAATTACACAGGCAATCTGTCCGGGATATTCATTGAACAAACGTTCAAGATCTTCAATTGAATCTTGCTTGTATGTAACGGTGAACTGTTTTATTTCTTTCGGAATACCGAAGTCACATGCTGTAGAACCAATGAACCAATCGTCATAACTGTAGAACGGATGTTCGGCAGGACGAGCAATTAAATGTTTTCCAGTATAAGCGCGAGAAAGTTTAATTGCAGCTGTTGTTGCAACAGAACCATTCTTGGCGAATTTGATCATGTCGTGTTGTGGAACAAGCGAAAGAAACTTCTCCGCCATTTCCATTTCAATAACACTTGGACGAGTGAAATTCACTCCTTTCTCCAATTGTTTTCTCACTGCTTCCAAGACAGGCTCGTAGGCATGTCCCAAAGAAACAGAGTACAATCCCATAAGGGTATCCAAGAACTTATTTCCATCTAAATCCCAACAGTATACACCTTTCGCGTGTGTAATTGCAGCGGGTGACTTGATAGGGAATTGATCATCTCCCTTCGAGTACGTATGAGCACCTCCAGGAATTAAATCGTGAATTTTTTTTCTGTATTCGTCGCTCTTGGCGAAGTTCGTTATGTGTGGAAGTGACATCGTTTTCATTTCACAATTTTATCTTCTCTTAATGATTTTGCGTATCCAGCATTGATAATGCTTTCTTCGTTCAACTTCAATAATTCTGGTTTCGATTCTAACAAATGTACAACATCGTTTATGTTGAAATCACGCGCCCCAAATTCGGCAAAAAGTGCTTCAACAAAAGCAAAATCTCCAGGCGTATCGACAGATAATTTGAAGTTACAGTTGTCGTTCATCTTTCGAAAGCCTAAGGTGAACTTCTTTGAATTTTTTACATAGGGAATGACATGTTCGCGTTCACTGTGCAGTTTCGCATTTTGAAATGCGTTTTCCAAAACGGAAAACTTCACCACTTCAACATCGAAGCCGTCTTCCAAAAAAGTTGGATCTTCATTGCTGTTCGAAAACAGATCGACTCCGAACTTCACAAATTGCTCATACACCCAATCGACGGTGCTTCCGTGATGGGTAGGGCAATCGCTGGTTAAGCGAATGATGTTATCTCCTTCCTTCGCTTCAAAAAATTTCGCGGCAGAATAGAAGCGATCCAGCACATCCCAATCTGAACCGCGAAAGACTAAAATGTTATTCTCGGAACAATACTTTTCCAGCGCATCATCTTCCGAATTGGTTGAAGTAACAACGACTAATTTATCAACGCACTTCGCTTGTGAAACGCGATTGATTAATGTTTGAATCACCGGAATTCCGTTCAACTCTTTTAAGACTTTTCCCGGCAATCGGGTAGAACCCATACGGGCTTGTAGGAGCGCTAAATTCATTTCGTGGAATTTAAAAATTCGCTTCGCTTCTGAATGTACTCCATTGTTTTTCCAACGGTGTATTCCGTCTGCTCAACAGGAAAGTATTTTGGGTTGAAACAAGAGATGAGCACTTGATCCATGTTTTCACCGTTCACAAAAAAACGTCCGCGATTCACCCCTTCCACAACCCATCCTGCTTTCCAGTATGCCTTCAAGCTGCCGATATTTCCCGCATGTACGTCACCGGTAAGTTTTCGAATGTCGTATTTATCGAAGGCCAATTGCGAACCAAGCTCTATTGCCTCTGTTGCAAGTCCTTTTCCCCATTCATTTCGATCGCCTATCACACAAGGTAAATCTGCGATTCTGTATTTCGGGTGAATAGGTCCAATTTTCAAATTTCCAATGTGCTTATTGTTTTCAACCAGGCATATGGCATGCATGAAATACGAGCCACTTGATCTTCCTTCTGCAATATAATGTTGAACAGATTCTATGGTTAGACTCTTTCCATTTACATGCAGAAACGCAGTTACCTCATCGTCTGCAAACCATTCGAGATATGTTTCGTTGACATCTGAAAACTCCAAGGGTCTCAAGTAAACTCTACTCATAAGTTATGTTTGGCGTTGAGTTGTTCTTGTGAATTCGACATGCGTTCATTGTCTTTGGTCATGTTCCCCTCGTGCATGCGATAACGGTATAGGGGAAGGGGAATGTGATAAATCCCATATCCGGCATTCGACCAGCGAATGCGAAGATCCTCTTCCTCCCTTGCAGAGAACGATTCGTCGTAAAGTCCAATGTTATAAAGGTGATCTTTGCGGAACATGATACCGCAGGCGATTGGTTTCTCGTTCGAAGAAACATGTTCAATATGTTGCCCGCGTTCGTTCACCAAATAATAATCAATAGCCACTGCATCGAAGGCGTTGTTCTCGTTGAGAAATAAATTTTGAACGCGCAACGATTCAGAATGCAGATAATCATCGGCATCTAGAAAAACTATGTTTTGACCTC
This sequence comes from Bacteroidota bacterium, assembly GCA_039805165.1. GTDB lineage: Bacteria > Bacteroidota > Bacteroidia > Flavobacteriales_D > Sanyastnellaceae > CAIZGX01. The sequence goes on from JBDLUS010000075.1 coordinate 3,002, forward strand.
TCGCCTTACGAATGCCGAAGTTGCGTGCAGCGCTTAAACCAACGTTTTCGGAAAGGTTGAACACTCGCACAACATCGCTATAATTTTCTAAAATTTGAGGGGTAGCATCCGTAGACGCGTCGTTTACTACAATTATTTCGAAATCAGATTTCGATATCGATTGATCGAGCGCGCTTCGAATAGCGCGTTCAATGTATTGCGCATAATTGTAGGTTGTAATGATGATCGATACCATGGCATGCGCTATGACTTACCTTTCTTCTTCTTACCTTTTCCTTCTTCTCCGTATCCACCATAGCCGTAACCATAGCCATATCCGTAGCCATAGCCGTAACCATAACCGTAGCCATATCCATAACGGTATGCGTACTTACCGTAATAGTATCTCCAGCGTTTCTGCTTGATGTTATTCAAGAGAATACTGGTGTTGGTCAAGCTGTTTTGAGTCAGTACGTCTTCCAAATATTTCACACCCTGCTTGGTCGCTTTCAACGTATTCATTACAAGAATTCCGCGATCTACTTTAGAAAGTAAAACGAGACTATCTGTAATAAGCATAATTGGAGGCGTATCGATAATTACGTAGTCGTAATACTTCAATCCTTCAGCAACCAACTCGTCCACTTTCGCGCTCAGGATTAACTCCGAAGCATTTGGCGGAACCGGCCCCGCAAGCACAATATCTAAGTTCTCGATATCTGAATTGAAAACAACTTCCTCAAAGCTGGCTTTACCAATCAAATATGTACTTACACCGAGCGTGTTGGTGGTCCGGAACATCTTGTGCACCTTCGGTTTATGTAAGTCGAAGTCGAGAAGCAAAACTTTCTTCGAAGCTTTTGCTAACGTTGCGGCAAGGTTCGTCGATATGAAAGTCTTTCCTTCTCCAGGATGCAACGATGAAATCAAAATCAAACTATGCCCACTATCTGGTAACAAGTATTGCAAATTCGTACGGAGCGTTCGGAAGGCTTCACTCACATTCCCGCGAGGATTTGCTTGAATAGCAATTGGGTCACGCTCAATTTCCTCGTAGTTCGGAATACCGCTAATTACAGGGAGCTTGGTTAATTCTTTCAACTCACGCAAGTGCTCAATGTGCTCAAAGAAGAGCATGCGAATAAGCCCTATGAGCAGAGAAACAAGTATTCCAACCCCAATCCATAGATAAATAATACTCTGACGGTCGGGACCCACAACACCCATGTTACGAGCAGCCTCAATTACACTGGTTTGTGGAATGATTGCCGCGCGAGCAATAACCGTATTGGCCTTCTTTTCCAATAGGAAGGTGTAGAGTTCTTCGTTTACTTTCAATTTACGCTCAATAGACATCAAGTCGCGCTCACTCTTAGGAATGTTCGCCAACTCTGCTTCAAGATCTACAATCTGTAATTTCAAATCGGCAATGCGCTGATCAATGGCTACCTTCGTATCGCGTGTGTACTTGAAAATACTGTTCCGAATGGTTTGAAGGGTAGAGTCTACACGCTGAATACGTTTATCAGGCGCTTTCACATCTACCAGCAACGAACTTCGTTTTTGTTTCAATTGGAAGAGATCCTTCACCAACTCGGTCAATGTTCCGTCCTCTTCACGCAGGTAGTTCATTGGAGGTATTACAGCACGATCGGGCTCTTTCAACAAGAAATTTTCTAACCCTTGAATAGACTCGCGTCTTAACTCCAAATCGCGCAACGAAATGTCTGAATTGGTTAAAGCTTCGAAAGCAGCGTCCTGTTCTTTGCTCAAATCAAGAATGTCTCTGGCATCTTTGAACGTCTCCATAGCCAATTCCAAAGAGTCTATAATCTTAACAATTTTATTGATCTGAATATCAATGTAGGCTTGTGTATTCTCGTTAATGGCTATCTCGTTATAGAGCGTGTAATCGATATACACCTTGGCCAAGGTGTCTAAGAAAGTCTTTGCGCGAGTTGGCAATTCGTCTTGACAAGTAAGCGTTAGAATACTTGTGTACTCTACGTTTTCAATGGTTAGCGCACCCATGTACTTGTCTACCAACTGCTTCATTGGTCTTACACGAATCTGGAAGCTTTGATCTGTAACAGTTGAAAGTCTTGATTCATCTACGTGCTGAGCAAGGTCGATCTGAATCGTAAACAACTGCTCCATGTATTCCTTACCGAACTCGTACGTAGCGGAACTCAGTTTCCCTGCGTATTCGTAACTCAATTCATAGTGTCCAATGTCAAGAACCTTAATGTTCATGGGCACATTGTACATCCCCGAAGCCATGTTCTTCCAATCGCATTTGATTTTAATGGCATCGAATTCGTCTACTTGTAACGTCTTTACCCTTCCAACCAAGTAATAGGAAATGGTATAATCGAGCTTGTCTAAGCTCTTTTCAACGATGTCGTAGGAGGCAATGATTCTCTTTTGGTTGGTAACGTCTTGCATTAGCGAGATGTAACCCAACTCACTGTACATACTCTTTTGGTAGTCGTACGTCTCGGAAGATCTCAACAGTATCTCGGTCTTGGCGGCATAAATGCTTGGCAGTCTGTGCGTATAGAAATAAGCAGCAACAAATGCAATAAGCGCGCACCCCACAATCCAGAACCAACTTTTGTTCAGGAACCGCATTATGGGCCTGAGGTCGTCTGCGTCTAGGAAATTCGATTTAGTTTCTGCCATGGGTTCGCTCGAGAATGACAAATATAAAGGAAGAGAGCCAATATTGAAGATTTTAGCCCGAATGCACGCGGAAATAATTAAAGTCTCTTATATTTGTGTCATGAACCGTTTTAGAAAACTAATCGTTTTGTCAATCTTCCTTTTCTGCTTAACAGCAGTTGGAATTTGTCAAGCACCGCCAACCCCACCTAGCGGTGGAGCCACGCCATGCGGTGGTCCCTTCGGAACAGTTTGTCCTATCGATGGCGGAGTTAGCTTGCTCATCGCAGCAGGTGCTGCATTAGGCGGAAAAAAAGCATTCGACCTAAAAAAGAAAAAAGCTTCTTAAGTACTCAGTGAAAAATCCACTCATTCGATTTTTTGTCATTGGTACCATCCTCTATTTCGGATGGTATTTTTTTTACGAGTTGTATTTACTGCCTTCAACGGCTATTGATGAAATGCTTGTTGACGTGCTCGTTAAAGGTGCTGAAGGACTGCTCAGACTTTTCAATTTTTCTATTCGCGTTTTCGATGACGGACTCTACCGCAATCACATTGCTATTGATGGAACTGCCGGTGTAACGGTGGGTGCTCCATGCGATGGAATGATTCTAATGGCACTGTTCATCATTTTTGTTGTAGCCTATCCTGGTACAAACAAAAACAGACTTTGGTTCATTCCATTGGGTCTGTTTGTCATTCAGTTCATGAACGTTCTTCGCATTATGGCTTTGGCATTCATTGTTTATTGGAACGAAGATTATTTAGCCTTCAATCACGATTATACGTTTACCGCTCTCGTATACGCCGTTGTGTTTGCATTTTGGTGGTGGTGGTCGAAGTTGTACGTCCCTGCAAATGGCAATTCAGAAGAAAAATAAGTTCATCCTTGTTGCCATAGCCATCGTAATGATTGCCATGGGCTTCTATCAGGAACAGGCCAAGGTGAACGTGAATTTCATTCTTGAAAAGGGCGCACAAATTCCCGGATTCTTCAACCAGAATACCGAAGCAAAAATTGATCTACTCACTGCGGAAAAAAGCAAATCGAACTTCGATTATTACTACAGTCACGAAACCATTGAGGTGCTATACGCCCTCAACCAAGGTGAACTTTCTAAATTGAAGTGGGTCATTACTTTCGCGTCCATCGCGACATTCACCTTGCTCAATATTCTCGCACTGTACTTTCTTCAATTCAATAAAAAAGAAATACAATTGTTTTTATTGGTGGAAGGGGTATGTCTGATTCTCGCTGTGCTTGCGTTCATTCTCGGGAAGATCACCCATCAGAATGAAGCCGTATATCCGGCAGTTCGTGGAATTATGGGTATTCTGCAATCGCCTGTGCTCGTGCTCATTTTCATTCCAGCAAAAAAATTATTTAATCGCTCTTTCTAATTATGGAAATTCAACTTGCTCCTCATGCTAGACTTTGGGTCTTCACTTCAAACAAATTACTTTCTTCAGAACAATGCACATTCATTGAATCTGAATTGAAACTATTTCTTGAAGGATGGAACAACCATGGAAGGGCTATGACTGGACAAGCATGGATTGAAATGAACCGCATTCTAGTTGTTGCGGCTGATGAAAATATTATGCTCGCTTCCGGATGCAGCATAGATAAATTGAACAGAGAAGTACTGCGCATTGGAGATGTGCTTGGCGTGAATTTGTTCGATCGTTTAACCGTATTGTTCCAAGAAAACAATGAGATTCAAACGGAAGGAATTGCACAATTCTGGGCGCTTCGCAAAGCGAATAGGCTTACCGATGAAACCCTTGTTCTTGATACAACAGTTGCCACAGTAGGCGATTGGACTACTTCTAAATGGAAGCCGTTCGCGAATACTTGGCACAAAGACATGTATGGCAGATAATTATTTCTGCGGTGTTTCTTTCTGAACTTTCTGATCAATAAAATAAACAAGCGAAGCCATAGACGCTGCGCCCAATTCCAATTCGCGTTTGTTTACGTTTTCGAAACGGTCATTGTCTGTGTGGTGAAAATCGAAGTAACGCTGTCCGTCTACCATTAACGCGAAGAGCATGGTGCTTCCGTTTTTCAACGGGCCAATGTCTACTCCACTCCATCCTCTTTTGAAGGAATACAAGTTGTATGGTTCGAAGAAAGGCATCAATGATTTCACCCATTCCACTTGACCATCTTGCGCATCGCAACTAAATCCTTTGGGCGTGAATCCACCACCGTCGCTTTCAATGGCAGCCACGTGTTCCCATCCCTTTTCTTTCGCAACTTTCGCATAGGTCTCTCCACCGTCGTTACCGAACTCTTCGTTTATGTACAACACCGCACGAATGGTACATGCTGGTTTGTATCCTGTTGCCTTCATAATGCGCAACACCTCCATGCTCTGCACAATGCCGGTTCCATCGTCGTGTGCGCCTTCACCCACATCCCAAGAATCGAGGTGTCCGCCAACGACAATAATCTTTTCAGGATAAACACTTCCCTTGATTTCTCCGATTACGTTGGATTGCATCACGCTATCGAAACGCTCGCATTCCATGCGCATTTCAAAGAGGATTTTTTTATTTGATTGAAGTGCTTCGTGCAGGAAGTGTGCATCGAGGCTGCTCAATGCCGCTGCTGGAATCTTCGTAACATCGTCTTTGTAGCGCATAGCTCCGGTATGCGGAAACTTATCGTCGGCCGACGTCAATGAACGAATGATACATCCGACTGCGCCGTATTTCGCAGCCTCTGAAGCACCATTGGTTCTAATTGGAGAAGTATTTCCGTAGGCAGAACCGGTGTTGATGATAGCAGGGTCGAAGGCTTTGTTAATGAATACAATTTTTCCTTTTACTTGATTGCCTTTCGCTTTCAGATCTTCGAAATCTTTTACTTCAACAACTTCTGCTTTTAAAGTTCCATTTGTTCCAACAGAACCACCCAATGCGCGCAAGGGGATTTCGGTTTTCTTTTTACCCACATAGATCGCGGCATACTCTTTCTTCCCGCGCTTCCATTTTGGAACCTTCACAGGCATAAGGAAAACGTTGTCTGCAGGAATCGATTTCATGACTGAATCTCCCCATAGAATGGCCTTGTCAGCAGCTTCTGATCCCGCTATACGATGTCCAATTTTCTTACACAAGTAATACAAGTCGTTGTAAGCTTGCGCCGTTGAAAGTGCCTCTGAATAGAAGCCTTTGACCACAGTAGAATCTTGCTTAGTGAATTGCGCGTTACTCTTTGAAACAAGAATAACAACTGCTAAAGTGAGTAATGAAATTTTCTTCATTGCATGTATGCTCCGTTGTTAATGTCGAGTGCTTGTCCGGTTATTGAATTTTGTTTTCCTGAAAAAAGAAATGCAACAAAATTTCCTACCTCTTGGGGTTGGGCCATTCTTCCGGTGGGTACGTAGTTCATTTGTTCTTGGTAAGCAGAATCATATGTCGATTGATTTCGATTTGCATGACGTTGAATGCTGTCTTTCGACATTTGCGTTTCTACCCATCCGGGTGTAAGAGCGTTGACTAAGATTTGTTCTCGTGCCCATTCAACGGCCCATGCGCGCGTAAGTCCGAGCACTGCAGTTTTTGAAGCGATGTAGGCGCTGTGATTTGGCACACCGAAACGCGCCAGGATTGAGCTTGTGAGTAGAATGTGTTTGTAGGTTGCCGCAGATTTTCTGAGGTATGGCAGGCATTCCATGATGGTTACGTATGTTCCGGTAAGGTTGATTGAAACAATTTCGTCCCAACGATCATCTACGCCGTAGGCGTTTTCTCCGCCGATTCCTGCGTTCGCGAAAACGCATTCTAGACTGCCGTCGCCTAAAATATTTTTGAGTCCTTCGCGAAATGCTGAAGCATTTCGCACATCGGCGGCAAGCACGCAGTGATTCTCTGAATGCATTAATTCTGCTAATACTTCATTCAGTTTTTGTTCGTTCCTTCCCACTAAAATTAGGCGGTTGTTTCCTTCTTCTGCAAGAGAATGTGCCGCTGCGGCACCAATTCCGCTGCCTGCTCCTGTTATGAGTATTGTTTTCATGATTAAGTTTGAACAAAAATAGCGGAACACGATTCATAACAAGACATGAAATTCAATCTAAGCGAAATAAGCGGACTCATACAAAGTCGAAGAACCATTACACCGGAGCATTACACTGCACGAAAAGTGCATAAAGAGCAGCTTGAAAAGATGCTTCAAAACGCCGTGTGGGCTCCGAATCACAAGCTTACACAGCCCTGGCGTTTTCATGTTTATCTGGAAGAGGGGATGGATATTTTGCGTGAAAATCTTCCTTTGTTAATGCCGGAAGATCAACCCGTAAAAAGAGAACGCATCGCTTCCCGATTGAATAAAACAACAGCGGTAATTGCAGTTTGCGTTGAATCATCCGAGAAAGCCGCGTTACACGAAGAAGAGTATGCGGTTGCATGTGCAATTCAAAACATCATGCTCACAGCAACAGCATATGGTATCGGAAGTTTTTGGGCAACACCCGGATTTATTAGAACTGAAAAATTCAATGAAACATTGAATTTGCCTGCGCAACAACGTTGCATGGGGCTCGTTTATTTGGGATACGTGGAAGGCGAATGGCCAAGCAACCATCGCAAACCGCTTGAATACGTTACAGAATGGAATTCAACAAAAAAATAGTTTACTTCCTCTTTTTAGTTGTTCTATCTGGAAATGCATTCGGACAGAAGTCCAGTGCCAACGAATTCTTATTTGGATTTCAATTGAGGCCCATCGTCCCCAATGCCTATTTGAATACAGATATTGAATCGGCGAGTCTTCCCAACTTCACTTACACCGCGAAGTCAAATGTTGGAATTAGTTTCGGTTCAATCATTCGTAAACCCGTTGGGAAATTCTGGAATTTAGAAACCGGATTAAATTTTGTCAAACGCGGCTATTCGTTGGGGTTTAATTTAAATGACACTGTGCAAGTCAATTCTAGACAGAATATGACCTTCATTGCTTATGAAATTCCAATTCAAGCATTAATTTATGTTCGGCTTGGAAAGTCTTGGTACATGAATGCAAGCGCGGGAATTTCACTTGATTTTTTTCCGAGTGAAACAGAAACGTTCAGTTATGAAAAAGTAGATTCAACTTATTACGATTTCAGTCAGAAAACCTTTCGCATAAGATGGAGTGCACTTGCGGCTCAATCTAATTTAGGATTTGAATATCGTACGGAAAAGCAAGGATACTATTACTTCGGCGCTTCATTCCACAGGCCTTTTGGAAGAATTGCCGGAACACAAGCTGTTGTTGAATCTACTTCAGGTTCAGATCGTTTGTGGTTAAGTCTTTCGGGAAGTTATTTCTCTGTTGACTTGAAATATTTCCTTTATGATAAGTACAAAACAAAAAAGGCCGTCACTGAATGACGACCTTTTTTTACCTTAACTAAAACTAGACTTACTTCTTCAAGTCGCCTACTAATTTCACATTTAACGTGAAAATGTTGTCAATTGCTTTATCTCCTAAGTTATCGAAGAACGCTGTTGAACCATATTTCACGTCGAATTGTGAACGGTCTACAGCAACACTTCCTTCAACAAAAATTTGATTTCCACCGCCTGTGATTTTCGCAGGGAATGAAAGTGCTTTGGTAATTCCTTTGATGGTCATGTTACCATTCACATTGTGTGTAGTTCCATTGTTTCCTTTTGCAACTTGAACACTTGTTACTTCAAACATTGCATCTGGGAAAGCTACGGTATTGAAGAAATCTGCGCCTTTCAAGTGATTCAAGAAGTTCGCATTCGTACCCGCGTCAGAAATGTCGGTGCAAGCCATCGCATTCATGTCAATCTTTACTTTACCTGTGATGCCAGCATTTCCCTTTACATATACTACTCCACTTGAAACACGAACGGTTCCAGTGTGTCCGCTACCTGTTACTTTTTTCGCACTCCAAACAATTGAACTTTTGTTGAAGTCTAAGATGTACTTGCCATCTGCCAATTGTGCTTGAACGCCCGCTACTGAAGCGATTGCTACAAATAATGCTAAAATTACTTTTTTCATTTGATTTATTTTATTGTTTATTTATTAATGATTTCTAATTTGGTCAAGAGCGAAATTCAAAGCCTCCGCGTCTTTGTTAGACAATTGTTTCGACATAATTGTTTTAAAGGTTGGAACTTTTTCATCCAACTCTAATAAAAGCGCAGTCCCCTTTTCGGTTATTACCACATCTACTTGCCTTCTATCTTTGTCACAAACTCTTCTTGAAACAAGATTTCGCGTTTCAAGCTTGTCTACTATTCGAGATGCGTTGCTGCTCTTGTCAATCATACGCTCACACAAACCTGCTACTGTTATCGCTTTACCTTTTTGACCACGTAGAATTCGAAGAACGTTGTATTGAGGAAGGGAGATGTCGTAGTCTTTTAGAGCCATTCTATTTAACTCACCGAACCAAGCGGCTGTGAAAAGAATATTGATGCCTAACTTTTGATAGACATCACTGAATTCAGATTGTTGTATTTCATCGCCGATTGATTTCACGTTGCAAATATATGTATGTACATTAAATGTACGTACATCTTTTTTAAATATTTTTTCTCTGCTGCAACTTTTACTCTTTCTTTGACGTATTAACAACGTATGAAAAATTTACTAATTCTCCCACTTTTCATTGTCTTGAGTATCTCTACTTCAGCACAAACCTTTGGTAAATCAAAAGTTATTTTACAAGGAAAAGTTACAGAACTCTTCCTCAGCGATAGCACGGAAAAGCCTCTAGACAAGGTTTCTGTGCAAATTTGGTCAGAAGGAAAATTGGTTTCAGAAATAAAAACCGCCCATCGCGGGAAATACAAATTGGAAGCTCCTTACAAGCAACTTTATCAAGTCAAATATGTACAAGATGGGTATGTAACAAAAACTGTTGAACTTGAAACGAAATCAATCAAACGCGAGGAAACAGCGATTCGACTCATTTTAACCATAGACATTTCCCTCTTTAAAGCAAATGCTGCGTGTGATTTCAGTTTTTTAACCGACGTGCCTGTTGCAAAAGCCAAAGTTCTTCGGAGAAAAGACAATATTGTGTGGGATGTCGACTACAACTTTGCTATGCAAGAACGCATTCGAAAAGAAATAAGTAAGGCTCGTGTTGCGAAGTAGGTATTGTAAACAATGAAAGCGCAGTAAATTCGCCAAAAGATTTCAAGGTGAAAGAAAGCGCTACTACTCCAAAAAAGAAAATTTCAAAAGCAACAATTTCAAGTGCCTTGGGATTGTTTCGTTATTTAAGACCTTATGCATTCTCATTTTTTATTGGGATGCTTCTGTTAGTCATTTCAGGGTTGTTAGTCATTGTCATTACCGCTTTACTCGGATTCCTATTAACTCCGAATGCGCAAGCCGCACTTCCAGGTGGAGCATTAACCAAATCACTTCTTACCGCTATTCACTGGGAAGGCGAAGGAATGACTTCCAAAACATTGGTTGCGCTAGTCGGTCTGCTCATTATTCAAGGAGTGTTTTCTTTCTTCCGCGTATACCTGTTTTCATATGTTTCAGAGAATGCCATGCTCGCGCTTCGCAAAGACACCTACTCTCGCATTATACGCATGCCTATTCAGTTTTACAACGAAAGAAGAGTAGGAGATCTAAGCAGCAGAATCACTTCAGACATTACAGCAATTCAAGAAACGCTCACCACCACTCTTGCTGAATTCCTTCGTCAATCGGTAATTATTTTTGTCGGTGTCGGTTGGCTCGTTTCTTATTCCCCCTACCTAACCTTGGTCATGCTTGGAACACTTCCTGTCATCATCATTGTAATGGTTTTCTTTGGACGTTACATCAAGAAACTAAGTAAAGAAACCCAAGATAAAGTAGCTGAATCGGGCGTTGTATTAAACGAGACATTCACGGGAGTTGTAAGTGTAAAAAGCTACAGCAACGAACCCTTTGAAATTGCTCGTTATTACAAGCGTATTTTGGATGTAAGAAAGAATGCCATGAAGAGCGCTATTTGGCGCGGTATGTTCGGAACCTTCATCATTATTTTCTTATTCGGAACATTAGGCCTTGTCATTGGTGTTGGAGCTCACCTTCAGCAAACGGGACAATTGCCTGTTGAGGTACTTCCTCAATTCATTATGTTAACTGGACTTATCGCTGGATCAATAGGTGGACTTGCTGCGCAAATGGGATCTCTTCAACGTAGCCTGGGAATTATTGATTCAGTTATGGAAATTCTCGCAATGGATCCTGAAGAAATTCCAGAAGAGGAAACAGCCGTTGAAAAACATTTCAAGGGAACTTTCGAGTTTAAAAATGTTTCATTCAATTATGCAAGTAGAGCTGAAATGGCGGTATTGAAAGATGTTTCTTTCGAGGTGAAAGAAGGAGAGCAAATTGCGCTTGTAGGCGCTTCCGGATCCGGGAAATCTACCATTGCCAATCTGTTACTTCGCTTCTATGAAGCAACTGAAGGAACGATATTATTCGACGGTACAACATCTTCAGATTGGAAACTTCATGACGTGCGAAAAAGCATGGCATACGTTCCGCAAGAAGTTTTATTGTTTGGCGGAAGTATTCGTGAAAATATTGCTTACGGAAAGCCTTCAGCAACAGATGAAGAAATTAAATCTGCTGCCATTCGCGCTAACGCTTGGGAATTCATTGAGCAATTCACAGAAGGCTGGGATACCATTGTTGGAGATCGCGGCATTCAGCTTTCGGGTGGACAACGTCAACGAATTGCAATTGCACGCGCAATTTTAAAAGATCCGAAATTATTAATTCTAGACGAAGCCACTTCGGCGCTGGATACAGAGAATGAAAGAGCAGTTCAGTTGGCATTGGATGAACTCATGAAAAACAGAACCTCATTGGTCATTGCTCACCGTCTTTCAACCATTCGTAACGCAACCAAAATCATTGTGCTTGAAGGTGGAAGAATCGTAGAAACCGGAACGCATGAAGAACTTATGAAAAAAGACAGCGCCTATTTGAAGATGGTTGAATTGCAAGAAAGGGCAAAATAAAGTTATCTTCGTTTCTTTTCGTTATGCGCAGATCTTGGGTTTATGAAATTTTCCGAATCATTTTGGTGTTTGGGTTAAGACTCTTTCACAGAAAGTTTCGTGTTGTTGGATATGAAAATTTAAAGGGCAGTGAAATTCCAACCATAGTTGTTGGAAATCATCAAAATGCCTTGCTCGACCCTATTCTTTGTTGCTCGGTAATTACGCAGCAATTGCACTGGCTCACACGCTCCGACGTCTTCAAACCTGGTTTTGTGAGCGCGTTTTTAAGTAAAGCGAATATGCTTCCGGTCTATCGAGAAAAAGACAATGTCCCGGATATACGTGATCGCAATGAAGCAGTCTTCCAAGAATGTTACAAGCGACTAAATCGCGGACAATGGATTAGTCTTTTTCCTGAAGGAACACACAAAGGAAAAAAATCGCTTAACACGCCACTCAAAAAAGGAATAGGTCGATTAATCATTGGAACATTCGAAGCGAATCCGAATTTACAGCAAATTAGAATACTTCCCTTAGGTTTAGAGTACTCCGAATTCCTAGAGAAAGATGGTGATTTCATGCTTCGCATTGGAAAACCTATTTTACTCTCAAAAGAAGATTACAGCACTGCAAACAAAGCCATTTGGGCAAATGAGCTAGTTGCAGATATAAGCGCTCAATTGCAAGCGGTCATGACAGACATTCGCAATGACCATTACTACGAAGAGTACATTACCATTCAAGACCTCATACATTTTGTCTATCCGCATAACGACTGGCATGAAAACGTGGTGATTTATCAGGATATGGTAAACGCGAAGCGTTTCGAAAAACCAGTATTGCTTGAAGAAATTAAGAAATTCAATCGGCTTTCTAAAGAACTTAGTTTTTCCAATCAAACAGATCTAGATGCAATGCAATGGCGGATGTGGAATACGTTGCGTGTTTTCATGACGGTGCCGTTTTCATTCGTTGGAAAAATCATCTTCTTCCCCATTTCAAACTTCACAGAGAATTTTGTTCGAACCAAAGTAAAGGATATGCTTTTCCGCAACTCCATTCGAATTACATTCAAGATGTTTTTAAGTATCCCCTACTTACTCATTCTCTCGATTATTTTTCCGTTCATAGGCGTGAACTATTTTCTAGGAATACTACTACTGATTACTGCAGGAACATTCGAGGTGCGCGCACGTATGCGCTTTGATCGATTCAAAAAAATAATTCAGCACAAGAAAGATTGCGCGAAACGTACCGCCGATTATTCCACATGGAAGGCTGCGCAAGAGCAATGCATTTCTCAATTAAAACAAATTTGTAATGAACAGAATTAATAGCATTCAACACCTCGGTGTAGCGGTTCAAGATATAGACGCTTCTTTGAAATATTACCGTAAGATTTTCGGAATGAATATTCCATTTTTCGATAGCGTTCAACCGGCACCGCTTATGGATTGCTACACACTCGGTAAGACCATTACCAAGCGTGCAAGCATGATTATGAATCTGCAAGGTGGTTGTGCAATGGAAGTTATTCGTCCTACAACCTTCGAACCTCGAAAGGCCGATTTTCAAATTAAAATAGGCGATCTTCACATCTTTCAAATACACATGAAGTCGCGCGATGTGAAAAACATGCATGCGTATTGTACCCACAACGGAGCGCACAACGTGAGCGAAATTCAACTCAATCCTGCGCAACAGCAAGTGTTCGACTTAACGGATATCGATGGAAATTTCTTCCGTGTAGAACCAACGAAAGAATGCTACAGAGAAATGGGTCATCCGAGCAACGGAGTTGCAGGTTGCAGCATTGGCGTTACCAACATGGAAGCAGCAATGAATCTTTACTCAAACTTATTGGGATACGATGAAGTTGTATTTGACCGCACAGGTACCTTCAACGATTGGGGACATTTACCTGGAGGAAAAGAACAATACCGTCGCGTTCGCTTGAAGCAATCGGCTCCAACTGGCGGTGGATTTGCACGTGTGATGGGCGAGACATTTATCGAATTGGTTCAAGCGCTAGATCGTGTTCCTGCAAGAACCTTTAAGGGGCGTATTTGGGGCGATTCAGGGTTCGTTCACTTGGGTCTCGATGTAAAAGGAATGAAGAAACTCGGAACAAACTTAGCAGAACAAGGATTTGCCTTCAGATGCGACAGCAACGATGCATTGAGCATGGGACAAACGAAAGTTCATTGCACCTACATAGATGATCCGGATGGAACACTTATCGAATTAATCGAAGTATACAAGGTTCCAATCGTAGAAAAATGGGGAATCTTCTTGAATGTAGAGAAACGTGATCCGTTAAAGCCGCTTCCCAACTTTATGTTGAACGCGTTGCGCTTCTCTCGTATCAAAGACTAACGCGCTGCTTGTCGTTTTAATATTTTTCTGAAAACGTTCGGGAAATACCTGTGCAGAAATAAAGCGCGCAGCTCTTTACCCCCAACACCAAACTCTCTTTTTCCAGCAGCAATGCCGGCTAAAATCTGATTCGCGCAAGCTTCAGAAGAAATGCCTTGCGCCTGATTGTTGTCCATTTCTCCCGTAGGATTTCCAGATTTATCCAAGGCGTGTTTCGAAATTTCAGTGGCAATAAATCCAGGTGTTACAAGCGTAACCTGTATGCCTTCATCCTCAACCTCCATGCGCAGCGAATCGAAGAATCCATGTAGCGCATGCTTCGATGCAGAATAAGCAGAGCGTAGATAAAATCCCCACTTCCCAGTTAAACTTGAAATAGCTACTATATGTCCTGTTTTTCTCTTGAGCATTTGAGGCAAAACCGCTTTGGTCATTTGAACATGACCGAAGTAATTCACTTCAAAGATTTTTCTATCATTGTCAATGGACGTTTCTGCCGTTAAAGAACGCTGACTAATTCCACCGTTATTAAACAACAAGTCAATTTCAAACTTTGAAAGCACTTCACTCGAAACCGTTTCAATTGAAGAGGCTTGAGTTAAATCCAATGGAAAAACATGAACCTTTTCAGGAAAAGCACAAGCTCCCTTTACGCGTTCCAATTCTTCTCTTCTTCGCGAAGAGACAAGAACTGTTGCACCAGCGGCATTGAAAGCCTTTGCAACAGCTTCACCAATGCCACTGCTTGCACCGGTAATCCAAACCACCTTATTCTGAAATTGCTCCATTTTTATATCATTTCCGCGTTAAGAAAACTTAACTTTAGGTTAACCTTAGGTAGTTCGCAAATCAATAAAACACTCCTACCTTCGTGGTGAATAATTCGATTCAAAGATTGCAATAGAATGGCAAAAAAACCAAAAATACTTTGTGTAGACGACGAACAAGACATTCTTGATTTGCTCACATTTAATTTGGAAAAAGAGGGGTACGATGTATGCACAGCATTGAACGGAAAAAAAGGTCTTGAAGTAGCTAAGCGTGAACTTCCCGATTTAATTATTCTTGATGTGATGATGCCTGAAATGGATGGCATGGAAACATGTAGAGAAATTCGCGAGATTCCTTCACTTCAAAATGTTGTCATTACTTTCCTTACTGCTCGTAACGAAGATTACAGTCAAATCGCAGGGTTTGAAGCGGGAGCAGATGATTTCATAACAAAACCAATACGTCAACGATTGTTAGTCTCAAAAATCAAAGCTTTACTTCGCAGATCTGGTCCGGCCGAAGTAAAAAAAGAAATGAGTATTGGTGGAATTGAGATTGACCGCGAAAAGTATTTGGTGACTAAAGACGGGGTTCAAATTCAACTTCCAAAGAAAGAATTCGAGTTATTGGTATTGCTATCGAGCGCTCCAGGACGGGTTTTCACCAGAGAAAACATCTTAAATTCTATTTGGGGAAACGACGTTATTGTTGGAGACCGCACCATTGATGTTCACATTCGCAAACTACGCGAAAAATTAGGCGACGAAAATTTTAAGACAATTAAGGGAGTTGGTTATAAATTCGAAGCGTGAATGTTCGAACTCCAAAACAAGTAGCCCTCGCCTCTGCGCTTTTCGTTGTGTTGCCTCTTGCAACAGTTTATTTCGTTATTGCATACCTTCTTGAAAGAGACTTCGAAATAGAATTACTCTTGCTTTTCATTGCTTTGGGTATGTCTATAACCTACTTTGTAGTTTACACCTTCATCGAAAGATTCCTATACAGCAAAGTGAAGGTGATTTATAAAACCATTCACTCATTTAAAACCCAATCTGAAAAAAAAGGATTGGAAATGAGTACAGATATTCTAGGTGAAGTGAACCAAGATGTGGCGCATTGGGCTGAAGAAAAAATCGGAGAGATTAAAGATCTTCAAAATGCCGACAACTTTAGAAAAGAATTTGTAGGAAATCTAGCTCACGAATTAAAGACGCCGATCTTCAACATACAAGGATATTTAGATACGCTCGCTGATAACGACGATATGGATCCAGAGCTTCGCAAGAAATTCTTAGAAAGAGCCATCTCCAGTTGTGAGCGTTTGGAACATTTGGTTTCAGACTTAGATGAAATTTCGCGTTTGGAAAGCGGTGCAGTTCCTCTGAAAATTGTTCGGTTCGACATTCTGCAACTTGCCCATGAAGTCAGTGACTCGCTTGAGAATTTTGCTGCTGAAAAAAACGTGAAGCTATTTGTAAAAAATGGACCATTCAATGAACTGTGGGTTGAGGCTGATCGAAATAAGATTGAACAGGTTCTCATTAACCTCGTTGTTAACAGCATAAACTACGGCATTGACAGTGGTGAAACACGCATTCGTTTTTACGACATGAATGACAACGTACTTGTTGAGGTGGCAGACAACGGAATTGGAATTGCAAAAGAACATTTATCGAGACTCTTCGAACGATTCTACCGCGTTGATAAAAGCCGGTCTCGACATGAAGGTGGATCAGGACTAGGTCTTGCAATATGCAAACACATCATCGAAAATCACCAACAAACCATAAGCGTAAGAAGTACTGAGGAAGTGGGAAGCACATTCGGCTTCACCATTAAAAAAGCGAATTAACTTTTTGTAGCGCTCAGCATACTTTACTTTTGTTGAAACAAAATTCCCCGAGAAAGCAATCTCGGGGTTTACTCGTTTGATGAAGCACCTATGAAACCACGTCTTTCCATTTGGGAAAAAGAAATAACCTCGATTGAAAATAAGATCGCCGAAGATAAAAGTAAACTTCATTTAAGAGGTCTAGCTGGCAGTGCACCTGCTTTCATTTGCAGTGCTTTTTATTCCTCTTCTCCGGTTACTCAATTGGTAGTGCTGGACGACAAAGAAAAAGCAGCTTATTTCCTGAATGACCTTGAGGCTATTCTTGAAATTGGTTCCGATGAAAAAGAACAAGAGAAAACTCCTGTTCTCTTTTTTCCTCGAACTGCCCGACTAGCATACGATGTAGAGACTACTCAGAATGCAAACATTGCCATTCGAACAGAGGTCCTAAACAAACTACAGAAGAATAGAAAAAACTACATTGTTGTATCCTATCCCGAAGCTCTCTTTGAAAAGGTAGTCACCCATCAAGAGCTAGAGAAGAATACCTTCAGCATAGATGTGGGACAATCTTACTCCATGGATTTCATTGATGAAGTATTCATTGAATTTCAATTTGAAAAAGTAGATTACGTCTACGAACCCGGACAATACGCCGTGCGTGGAGGTATTGTCGATGTTTTCTCTTTCAGCTATGAATATCCCTACCGCATCGAATTTTTCGATGAAGAGGTAGAAAGCATTCGAAACTTCGATCCGGCTACGCAGTTGTCGGTAAACAAAATGACGAAAGCCATTATTGTTCCGAATACACATTCAAAACATTCAGAAGAAGTACGCATAGGGCTCCTCGATTTCCTTCCTTCCAACACGGTTGTTTGGATGAGCAATACGGAATCGTCGCTTGCACAATTTCAAGCTGAAATGGAGAAAGCAGAGGAGCGATTCAATAGACTTTCAGACAACATTGCTCACGACAAACCCGACGCTCTTTTCACTTCGAAACACGAATGGTTAAAGCAGTTGGAAGATAAACGCGTCATTGAATTCGGAAGCAAGCGTCAATTCCTTGGAGAAACAGAAGAGTTCCATTGCACGCCTCAACCTTCCTTCAACAAGAATTTTGAATTGCTTGCCGAGCACCTGGAGAATCTCATTCAACAAGGATACAAAGCGCACATTGTTGCCGGACAATCGAAGCAACTGGAACGCCTTGATCAGATTTTTCAAGACAAAAGAAAAGACATCGCTTACGTTCAAGAGATACTTGAGATTAGTGAGGGGTTCATGGATCAGAATAAAAAAATTCTGTACTACACCGACCACCAAATCTTTCAACGCTATCATCGCTTCAAACTGAAAGAAGGATTCAAAAAGAACAAAGAAGCTTTAACGCTGAAAGAAATTCTTGCGTTGCAACCGGGAGACTATGTTGTGCACATAGATCACGGAGTAGGCCAATTCAGTGGCTTGCAGAAAATTGATGTAAATGGAAAAGAACAAGAAGCCATTCGTCTAACTTACAAAGGCGGAGATATTTTATACGTGAGTATTCACTCGTTGCACCGCATTAGCAAGTTCACCGGGAAGGAAGGCACTGCTCCAACCATGGACAAACTCGGAAGCAACGCATGGCAAAACTTAAAGCGCAAGACGAAAACGAAGGTGAAGGAAATCGCCTTCGATTTAATTAAGCTTTATGCGAAAAGAAAGTCGACGAAAGGATACGCATTTCAGCCTGATACATACATGCAAACTGAATTGGAGGCTTCCTTTATGTACGAAGACACTCCCGATCAATTCAAGGCCTCCGTTGCGGTGAAAGAAGATATGGAAGCAGCCTTTCCTATGGATCGTTTGGTTTGTGGAGACGTTGGATTCGGAAAAACTGAGATTGCCATTCGCGCTGCATGCAAAGCTGTGGCAGATGGAAAGCAAGTTGCGGTGCTCGTTCCAACAACTATTCTATCCATTCAACATTACAAGAGTTTTAAATCTCGACTGAAAGATTTTCCTGTTACACTAGATTACATCAATCGTTTCAAAACAGCGAAACAGGTTTCAGACACGCTTGAAAAAGTGAAGAATGGAAAAGTAGATATCCTGATTGGAACACACGCTATTCTTGGAAAACGTGTGGTCTTCAATGATCTTGGATTGATGATTATTGACGAAGAACAAAAGT
Source organism: Bacteroidota bacterium (assembly GCA_039805165.1). Lineage (GTDB taxonomy): Bacteria > Bacteroidota > Bacteroidia > Flavobacteriales_D > Sanyastnellaceae > CAIZGX01. The sequence goes on from JBDLUS010000075.1 coordinate 21,802, forward strand.
TCGGAGTCGCTGCTAAAGACAAATTGAAAACCTTGCGCGCTAACGTAGACGCGCTAACGCTAACTGCGACGCCTATTCCAAGAACGTTGCAATTCTCGCTCATGGGTGCGCGCGACTTAAGTATCATTCAAACGCCTCCACCGAATCGAGTTCCCATTCGCACAGAATTAATTCCATTCGGGGAAGAGATTGTTCGCGATGCGATCAGCTACGAAGTGCAACGCGGTGGACAAGTATTCTTCGTTCACAATCGCGTTCAAAATTTGCGCGAAATGGCTGGATTGATTCAACGTGTTTGTCCCGATGTGCGCATTGGCATTGGCCACGGACAATTGAGCGGTGAAGACTTGGAAGAAGTGATGAACAAATTCATTGAAGGAGAATTCGACGTGCTCGTTTCCACTTCCATTGTTGAAAGTGGCATTGACATTCCGAACGCGAATACCATTATCATTAACGATGCGCATCACTTCGGAATGAGTGATTTGCACCAATTGCGCGGACGCGTGGGACGAAACAACAAGCAAGCATTTTGTTATTTATTAAGTCCGCCAACGCACATGCTTACCGACGATGCCAAGAAGCGATTAACAGCCATTGAGCAGTTCTCTGACTTGGGATCTGGGATGCACATTGCCATGCGCGACCTAGACATACGCGGTGCGGGGAATCTGCTGGGCGGAGAGCAAAGCGGATTCATTAATGAACTCGGGTTCGAAACCTATCAGAAAATTTTAGATGAAGCCCTTCAAGAATTGAAGCAAGAACATTTCCAAGAATTGTATGAAGAGGAAATGAAGAAGAACGCTACGTTCGTGAAAGACACTGTGCTTGAAACAGATTTCGAACTGTTGATCCCAGATGAATATGTCGGAAATATTTCTGAACGTATTGCGCTCTACAAAGCGCTCGATGATATGGAACACGAAGAAGAAATTCAAAAGTTCTCGCAAGACTTGGAAGACAGATTTGGTCCTATTCCGAAGCCTGTTATTCAATTGATAGACACCATGCGTTTGCGTTGGAAAGCGAGAGAAATTGGTTTCGAAAAATTGGTATTGAAGAGTGGAAAAATGATTGGTTATTTCATTTCGAAACAAGACTCGCCATTCTATCAAAGCGATGCCTTCACGCGCGTTCTGAATTTCATTAAGTTGAATCCCGTTGCGGGAAAAATGTATGAGAAAGACGAGACGCTTCGCATTGCATTTCCAGATGTAACAAACATGGATAAAGCCAATCGTCTGCTTAACGCGCTAACGGAAGGTTCTAAATTGTAATCAAGCCCACTATTATCGTAAATTTGCACACTTTCAAAAACTATTATGACATCATCAAGAGTTCGTGTTCGTTTCGCTCCAAGTCCAACAGGCCCCTTGCACATGGGTGGAGTGCGCACTGCGTTGTACAATTATCTTTTCGCTAAGAAACACGGCGGAGATTTTTTAATTCGAATTGAAGACACCGACCAAACACGTTATGTTCCGGGTGCTGAGCAATACATACTAGATTCATTGAAGTGGTGTGGCATTGAGCCTACCGAAGGTGTTGGTTACGGCGGAAAGCACGAGCCTTACCGTCAGAGCGAAAGAAAGCCAATGTACAAAGCGTATGCTTTGGATTTGATTGAAAAAGGTTGGGCGTATTACGCATTCGACACCCCAGAAGAATTAGATAACATTCGAAAGCAAGCTGAATTGGCGAAGATGCCGAACTGGCAATACAACAGCATTTCACGCATGACCATGAAGAACTCATTGACCCTTCCTGCAGACGAAGTTGCTGCTCGATTGGAAAAAGGAGATCCGTTCGTGGTGCGTTTCAAAATGCCGCGCAACGAGGAGGTTCGCTTCCAAGATATTATTCGCGGATGGGTGGTGTTCTCTACGAACGAACTCGACGACAAAGTACTTTATAAATCAGACGGAATGCCGACGTATCACTTGGCGAATATTGTAGACGATCACACTATGGAGATTAGCCACGTTATTCGTGGTGAAGAGTGGTTGCCTTCTGCGCCATTGCACGTGATGATGTACAGAGCGTTCGAATGGGAAGCCCCCTTGTTCGCGCATTTACCGTTAATCCTAAAACCAGACGGTAACGGAAAGTTGAGCAAGCGTGACGGAGATCGTTTAGGATTTCCTGTGTTCCCTTTGCAATGGACCGATCCTGAAACCGGAAATATTTCTAGCGGATACCGCGAAAGCGGATACCTTCCAAAAGCCTTCATTAACATGTTGCTTTTGTTGGGATGGGCACCGAGCAACAACCAAGAGATTTTCACCTTGGATGAAATGGTTGAAGCTTTCACCATTGAACGCGTTGGAAAATCAGGATCGAAATTCGATCCGGAAAAAACGAAGTGGTTCAATCAACAATACATGCGTAACACCTCGCGTGCTGAGCTTGCAGACATGATTATGCCTTCCGTTGTTGAAAAAGGATACGACGTTGACAAAGCATACGTTGAAGGCGTTATTGAGCTTATGCTCGAGCGAGCAATCTTCCCGAAGGACTTGTTAGACGGAGAATACTTATTCCTTGATCCAACTAAATACGATGAAGATGCTGTTGCTAAGAAGTGGAAAGTAGGAGAATCATCAGCCATTCTTCAAAAATGGGCAGCTGTGTTAGAAACACTAGAGCCATTCACAGTAGAAACCATTGACGCTGCTATGAAACAATTCTTGGCAGATAATAGCTTAGGAATGGGCGCTGTAATGCCGTTGTTCAGACTTGCTTTAACGGGAGTTCTTACGGGACCTGGGGCATCGCACGTTGCGGCGTTGGTTGGAAAAGAGTTTGTGATGCCACGCATTCAAAAATGCATTGATACTTTAGGTTAAATGAAAATTCAATTGAACAACATACAGGTTCGCGCACATCACGGATGCTGGAAAGAGGAGGAAATTATTGGTGGCGATTACCGCGTAGATGTTTGGATTGAAGGGGATTTCGAAGTGTCGGCTGAAACCGACGACCTGGAAAAAACCATCGATTACGTTGCGGTGAAGGAATTGGTTTATGCTGAAATGAAAGTTCGCGCTAAGCTTATTGAAACGGTTTTGGTTCGCATGCACACGGCTATGAAAAACAGTTTCCCGAACGCTCATTCGGTTGGAATTCGATTGACGAAAATTAACGCTCCTATGGGACACCAAGTGGAAAGCGTTAGTGTGGAAATGGAAGGCTAAACGAGTTTGTTCGCGACAAGGTATTCTGCAATTTGAACAGCGTTCGTCGCTGCTCCCTTTCGAAGATTATCGCTCACTATCCAACAATTCAAGGTATTCGCTTGCGACTCATCTAAACGTATTCGTCCAACAAATACTTGATCACTTTCCGCTGCGTGAATCAACGGCATTGGATACAACTTTTGTTCAATATCGTCTACAACTTCAACACCAGGAAATGCGCTCAACACTTCTTTGACTTTCGCCAAATCTGGTGTTCTTTCAAATTCAATATTAACCGATTCTGAATGTCCGCCCATTACCGGAACACGCAC
>JBDLUS010000076.1:0-2943 GCA_039805165.1 Bacteroidota bacterium
GACATAAGTTGAATACGCAATTCGGAAGAAGACAATTTTTGGCTCACTTTTCGTTAGGATTATAATGAGCGGCGAAAATAGTTCATAAATCGAATGGAATATTTTTCATTTCGCTCACCGATAAATAAAAACTATTTGTATAATTGTCTAAAGATTAAAACCCATGAAAACTCTTCGTTCTCTTTTAGTTGCTGCAGCGCTTACAATAGGTAGTTCTGTTATGGCACAAAACATTGTTTCAAGCAATGAAGTGAACCTTACACTTTCAACAAGCACAACTCGCGAGCAATTGTTTCAATTGCGAAATGAAATGATTGCACAAGGTTTAGATTTTCAATACACTCCTCAGTTCGACGCGAACAGAACTTTAATTGGAATTTCATACAGTGTGCGCACAACCACTGGTGGATTGGTTGTTTGTCAATCAAACAACAACGTGAACTTGACGGCTGCAGCTGCTCACATTCACTTGGTAAAACAAAACGGAAATTTCGTAGAACAGAAATAAGAATATTTCAACGTATAGAAAAAGCCGCTTCAATGAAGCGGCTTTTTTGTTTCCTTTAATTCCCCTCTTCTGTTAATTAAACTCCACCTTCCAAGCGGCGATACCCGCAGCGACTTCCTTTATGTAGGTCCCTGCTGAACTGTATACTTTCACATTTGAAGGTGATGCATAATTCGTTTCACTGCAAACCCATACCTCATGAGTGGTCGGATTCACAGAAATTCCATTTGATGATACGCTCAAGAAATCCGACATGAGATTCGTCTGCATATCAAAGGATAAAACTGTGGTATTTGCAATATAGATCTTATGGTTTGTTTCATCCTTCGCCATGTGTAACGGATGATCTCCCAATACACCAATATCGAATGTCGTAACAGAATTATCCAATGTGTTCACTTTTGCAATAGCAGCGGGCGTATGTCCAATAATCTGCGTCCAATCCGCATTGTATTGTGTCTCTCCGCTGCATAACGCCCACAAATAACCATTTGCGTCTACTTGAACCTCAACCGGTCTGTCTACAACATTAACGTATGTAAGTATTGATTGTGTCGGAATGTCAATCACAGCGATTCGATTATCGATATCCCAACCACCGCTGTTACACACGTATAAACGATCTGCATAAACACACATACCTTCAGGTCCCAAACCTACCGTCGTCGTTGATGTGATGGTGTTTGTTGAAAGGTCTACCCACTTCACACTTCCGTCTATACTACCATCTGTCACCGCAGCCATTCCATTTCCAACATATTGAAATGAGCGTGGGTAAGCAAATCCTGAAATTTCTGCTTCAACTTTGAAAGTAGTTGCGTTCATGACAATCACCTTCGCCGTTGAATTCGACACCGCATAGAACTTTCCATTCACCACATCGAAATCTGAAATCACATCGCCTAAAGCTGTTCCATTCGCTTCGGCAAACGGATTTGAGACTAAAACGCCATTGAGCGTCCAGGTAATGCTTCCGTTTAGATTTCCGAATGAACCTTCGTTGACAATAAATGCCCCCTGAGAGTAGTCTGCAACGGGCTCATCAACGGACTTGCATTTGTCGCATGAAACCAGAATTATTGAGAACATGAATACTGATAAAAACTTCAATTTCATAATTGTTTTTTTTTAGTGAATGAAAAATTTAAATCCGATTGAGTATACTCGACCCGGCACCGCATATCCGCGCAACCATTGGTATTGAACGTTCGTTATGTTCTGCACTTCAAATTGAAGCGAAAGTTTATTCTTGTTGAATTGCCATTCTTTATTCAAGCTTGCATTGATCAAATTAAAACTTGGAAGTGCGTAGAAGCTTGTATTCCCTTCGTCGGTATAGCGCTGAGAAACGAATGTGTCTGAAAAAAGTAAAGACCAACTCTTGTTCTTGTATTGCGCCGATGCACTGCCTCGAAGTCGGGGTGTGTAAACCATATCAAATACGCCTGAACTTCCGATGTTTTTTGCTGTTGTGCTTGTCCATTCGGTCCTGCTGGTTAAATTCATCCAACCTCCACGTAATTTTGATTTCCAAGAAACAACCCCTTCCAACTGCTTCATTTCAACTAATTTGAAATTACTGGCAATCCAAATGTCTTCGGGCATCGGCAGCCATTGAATCCAGTTTGAAACGGAACCTGCCTTTGCATTCATTTGAAACTGAATAGACATTTCCTTTCGAATAGACATTTCGTTATCCCATTTGAACTGAATCCATTTAGCCTTTTCCGACTGCAATTCAGGATTCCCTCCTATAATCCAATACAAATCATTGGCAGAAGGCATGCGCGATTTCACACTACCAGCAACAGAAAATTGCGAGCTCACATTTTTCATTTTGTATGGAAGTTCCATTCCAACTTCACCACTAACAATTGGTTTTCGATCAGAGCGCCATTCGGGCTTTACCCATGAGACCATTCTCAATTTTCCTTTTGCGATATCTTGAATGTATGAAGCCCACACAGAACCTCCTTTCCATTGGACTTGTTGGCTCCAATCGCGGTATTGAAGATTCGTAAGGCTTGCAGTTGGATTAATTTGAAAAAGCGCTCTGCGCATTTGCAACGAACCGTTCACAAATGCATTAACAAGACCTGTTTGAATTTGACTTGAAGCTACATTGCTTGAATATTCTTGGTTCGAAAGAATAACGGAGACACCTTGCTTCGACTGAAAATGCATGAACGAAAAAACAGTTTTGCGCTTTCCTTCGCAATAGAACGACGACTGAAAAAGGTCGTCATGCTGATTTGCATTCGAGTTACCCACTCCGCCCATGACTGATGGCAATAACGCATAACGATTAACCGCCATGGTGTTGAAGTAATGCGTTCTTTTCGTTCCTTCAAAAACAAGATTGCTTTGCACACCTTGTGTCATGTTATTGTTATTCGTTTGAGTCACCAAAGGGGATTCCCATTGTTGAATGTCTC
>JBDLUS010000077.1:0-2875 GCA_039805165.1 Bacteroidota bacterium
ATGCGCTATACCCTTCAACCCAAATTCACGAAAGCAAAAATCTAAACCCATAATGTGGTCAATGTGGCAATGCGTTAGCCAGATGTCTACAACAGTTAATTCTTCCGCTTTCAACCAATTCAAAAATTCAGATTCTTCCAGGCGATTGCTCATGCCTGGATCAATAATCACGGCTTGTTTTTCAGTGTTCCAAATGACGTGTGTGTTCTCAGAAAAGGCGTTGAATTGAAAAGATTGAATATTCATTGCGACGAGGTATTTTATGTTTGCGAAAATACGCGTACTTTGGTAGTATGATTCGCGAAAGGGGACTGTCGTTTTATTTTTTAGTTGTGCTGATGGTGTTGAATGCCTTCGCAGGGCAAGCGCAGTTTTACAGAGGATCTAATGTTTCTTTTGGAAAAAATCGCGTTCAGCACAAGCCTTTCGATTGGTCTTTATTTCCGGGTGAGCACTTTGAAGTGTACTATTATCAAGGTGGACAGCAAATTGCAGAGCGAGCTTTGTTGTATTCCGAACAAGAAAAAACGCGCCTTCAAAAATTCTTTAACGTTCAGCTCGACGACAAGATTCAGTTGGTTTGTTTCAACAAACAAAGTGAATTCCGTCAGAGTAATCTCGGATTAACCGACGAAGAGACGGCAGCTATTGGAGGTGCCACGAATATTTTGGGTAACAAAATGTTCATTTATTTCGAGGGAACAGATGCTGAGTTACGCAAACAAATTTCATTGGGACTTTCGCGCATTATGTACTTGCAACTTATGTACGGTGGCGATTGGCGAAGTGTGGTTCGTGGAAACAATCGAATTGCTATTCCAACGTGGTTTTCTGAAGGTGTCATTCGTTATGCAGCATTGAAAGATCAGCGAGAGAGCGAACGCGCCGCTGAAGATTGGTTCACCAATGCAAAATATCCGAATATTCACAGACTCACTGGAAAGCAAGCGGAACTTGTAGGACATAGTTTTTGGTCGTACATCGGAAATATTTACGGAGAAAATGTGGTGCTTGGAATTCTGAATATGACACAGCTATTTCATGGCACAGACGGCGGCTTTCAATATGTAATTGGAAGAAATACGGAAACGGTTGTTGACGACTATGAGCGATTTATTCAGCAGGGAAGAGACCTTGCAAAAGTTGAAGAAGAGTTGATTTCCTTGCATGTAAAACGCAAGAGATTTCAATTTCTCGTTCCGGAAATTATTGGAAAATTTAAATACGAATATTTGCACGTAACCCCATCGAATGATCATCTGAAATGGGCGTATACCATGCATTACAAAGGTCAATATACTGTATTTGTCTATGATACAGAGACTAAAGTAAGAACCAAAATTGCACGCGGAGATTTCAGAAGTGATCGTATTCCAGACGAGAGCACACCGCAGTTGGCGTGGCATCCGAATGGACAGGTGCTTTCATATGTGACTGAGAAAAACGGAAAATTATTTTGGAATACCTATCAACTTGAAAGCAAAGAGAAATCGTCGAAGGAATTATTTCAGGTTGAAAAAATTCTGAGCATGAAATATGCTCCCGATGGGAAGAAGGTGGTGATAAGTGGAAGCGTAAACGGGAAAACGAATATCTTTCTTTTGCCCATTACGGCGAATGTTCCTCAGAAATTAACCGACGATAATTTCGACGATGTAGATCCGGTTTTCTCTACCGATGGAAATACCATTTATTTCAGTTCGAATAGAGGAAATAGTTTGCAATTGAGCTACCACGATAGTATTCGCTCCGAAGATCCGAACTTCCATATTTATAAATTGAAATTAACCGACGACTACAAAAGCGAAGAGTTAATTCAATTGACAAATGCGAAATATTCAGATCGAAAATTGGCTCTTGCGAAGGACAATAAGATTCAGTTCATTCGTACAAAGGCCCTGTACGACGAGCGATGCTCTGTGTTCCGTGATAGCGCAATTGCTAGCATTGACACCACCATTCATTACCGTTATTTCAATGTTACCGAAGTTCTGCAGAAGTCGAATAGAAATTCACGAGGGTATTTCATAGGTGCAGATTTCAAACAAGGATTTTGGATAGTCGATGAGTTAGGTGTTCCTTTCGTTGTTGATGTGAATTTGGTAAACGATAGAGCCATTGAAATTGAAGGCGACGAGAGTCAGCCTGAAAAAGAAAAGGCTCCTTATTCAGAGATGCGTTGGTTTCCGAAGAAAAAAGATGCCACCCGAATTGACACTGAGAACTTTGCTTTTCCAGGAGATAAAAAACGCCAACAAGAAAGTTTGAAGCAAGCGGAAGAGCTAACTCAACTCACGAAGATTGATATTCCGAAGGCCAAAAACTACATGGTGAATTACACCACGAGTTATGTTCAATCTACCGTAGATAATCAGTTTGCGAGTTCCTTCTATCAGAATTTCACAGGACCAACAAGTGTGTCTCCTGGTTTTTCGGGATTCTTTAAAGTGGGAATTTCAGATTTGATGGAAGACTACAAGTTAACTGCAGGTGTTCGTTTATCAGCGAATTTCAATAACAGTGATTTCGGATTGTCGTTTGAGAATTTGAAGAATCGTTGGGATAAGAAAGTTTCATTGCAACGTCAGGGACAAGAGATAACGCAGCAGTTTGCTGCCATTCGAGTTCAAACATATAACTTAACGCATGAATGGAAGTATCCGTTCACCGAGACAAGTGCAATTAAGTTAACCGCCATTGGTCGTAACGATCGCATTGTGGTGCTCTCAAGTGATCCTTACACGGCGTCCTTCAAGAATCAAAACGAGTGGAACATAGGAGGGAAAGCGGAATATATTTTCGACAACACGTATATCAAGGGGTTGAATTACCGCACAGGAACGCGCTTTAAAGCGTGGGGAGAGCATTTCAGACA
>JBDLUS010000078.1:0-16557 GCA_039805165.1 Bacteroidota bacterium
GGGAAAATATCTTGCGCGATTACGATCGCGCTGCGAATGCAGAGGACCCTTCTCCTTCTTCGTTAATGGATCACGCTTATGCGCCAACTCCTGTTACGGAAGAGAAGGGAGAGCGCGCGCCACAAGGAAAGGAAGCGACTGTCATGGTTGACTGCGCGCTTTTTGCGATGCAAGAAATTTTAGCGAAACATCCGGAGGCCTTGTTGTACGGTCAAGATGTGGGCAAGCGACTTGGCGGTGTGTTTCGTGAAGCAGCAACGTTGGCAGAAAAATTCGGAGACAATCGCGTCTTCAACACACCCATTCAAGAAGCATTTATTATTGGAAGTACTGTTGGAATGAGCGTTGCCGGATTGAAGCCGATTGTGGAAGTTCAATTCGCAGACTACATCTGGCCAGGCCTGAACCAATTGTTTACGGAAGCTGCTCGCAGTTATTATTTAACGAATGGAAAATGGAATGTGCAAGCGCTTGTGCGTGTGCCCATTGGCGCATACGGCAGCGGAGGCCCCTACCACAGCAGCAGTGTAGAAAGTGTGCTTTGCAACATTCGCGGAATTAAAGTGGTTTATCCGAGCAATGGCGCCGACTTAAAAGGTCTTTTGAAAGCTGCGTTCTACGATCCGAATCCGGTTGTGATGCTCGAACACAAAGGGCTTTATTGGTCGAAAGTGAAAGGCACCGACATGGCGCGCACGATAGAGCCTTCAGAAGATTACATTGTTCCACTTGGAAAAGCGAATACTGTTCTCACTTCCAACCACAAAAAATCAATCGCAGTAATCACATACGGAATGGGTGTTCACTGGGCATTGAATGCAGCGAAAACCTTCGAGGAACAAGTTGAAATCGTTGACTTACGCACGCTCATGCCACTTGATGAAAACGCTGTGTTTGCGGCTGTGAAGAAATGTGGGCGTTGCCTAGTTCTTACAGAAGAACCGGCTATGAATAGTTTCGCACAAGCCCTGGCCGGAAAGATTGCAGAGAACTGTTTCGAATATCTCGACGCACCTGTAAAAACTTATGGAAGTGCTCCTACTCCAGCTATTCCTTTAAACAGCGATTTAGAAGCCGCCTTACTTCCAAATGCTGAAAAAGTAAGTGCTGTTATTTCTGATATTTTAAATTATTAATGATACGAATTTTCCTTTTACTTCTTGCTTTGTCTTGGATTCAAACCCATGCGCAGCAGGCGTTTGAAGGCACATTGTTTATCGAAGTGGTTTCGGCTGACAGCAGTGAAATTCCTCCAATGAATTTTGAAGTCAAGCTGAAAGGCAGCAAGGCGAGAATGAACATTCATTCCGAAAACATTGAAGATTATGCGTTAATCATCAATTACGAAACCGGAGAGTCTATTATGTTGAAAACGCACAACGGCGAGAAGATTGCAGTTCGCGGAATGAAAACATTAGTAGAACCAGGATCTTTCAATTCAGAAAATGGCAATTTGAAAAAAGTGGCTGGTTATTTCTGTCGGAAGGGAAAAGTAACCACCAACGAAGGAAGTTCCATTGTTTACTATTCCACTGCGTTTAGCAGTCCGGCAAAGTTTCTTGGCGCATACACTGATGTTCCAGGACTACTTATGGAACTGCATTTAACCAAGGATGGTCATACCCAAATCATTCGGACAAAAAAACTTTCAAAGCGAAAAGTAAAGGATGAAGAATTTTCTATCCCTCAAAACTATCGGGAAATATCAGAAGCCGAATATCAGTTGCTTCTTCCACTCTTCCCTGAGTTGATGCAATAGAATTCTTTTAGTTCTTTGAATTCCTTCGTAAATTCACCACATGAAAAAGCTTCTAATTCTATTTTGTTTGATTGCTTCACAAGTCGACGCATTCGCACAAGCGGAATCGTTTGAGGGTGTTTTGGTATACGGCAGGAAGTTCTACAAAAGTTCGAAACGAATAGACTCTGAAGACCCTAATATTCCTCCTATCATGCACTTCACGGTGAAAGGAAATTTAAGTCTTGCTGAAATTGTTACAGAGAAAGATTTCATGACTGCCATGAATTATTCCGTTATCAAAGATTCAGAAAAAAAAGAAGCCACCATGTTAGCGCGAATTGCCAATCAGAAAATGGCCGTTAAATTCGATCCTTCTTATTTCAACATAGCTAATCTGTATAAAGTTGTATCAGCAAATGAAGCAAGAACGCGAACCATTGCTGGGCTGACGTGCAGTCTCGGTTATGCTTTAATAGAATCGGAATTTGGAACACAAGACACCATGCGCGTTTGGTATACAGCTGTGTACAACGCCATTCCTTACCAGTTTGAAACTTCGCCTGGACCTGGACTAATTGTTTCTATGCAACAAGACGATCTTTCGTATTGGGAGTTGCAAGAAATTCGAAAAGAAAATGTTGATCCGACCAAATTCGAAATCCCGAAAGAATATTTCCCAATGACTCAAGGAGAAATGCAAGATTTTCTTTCAACATTGGATCAATTTGAAATCGAAGAAGAGGAAGATCCAATGGATCAACGAGGGAATGAAATAAATCGAGAAGTAGAAGATTGATGTCGGGCTGGTACAATAAGAAGTTTGCAAGAGTTCTATCGGCAGAAAGATTACTCTGGGCTGCGTTAGTCTTAGCAGGTGTCTTCATGTTCCTCAGATACAAAACTGTTCCTGCTCTTGAACAAGATTCAATAATCGTGACTGATACTTTAGGAGTGCAACACAAATTAGCAGAACTCACAGGCGGAGCAACTGTTGTTCACTTTTATGCTTCTTGGTGCGGACCTTGCCTTCGAGAACTTCCCGAAATAAAAACTTTTATGGAAACTCCTCTTGGAAGACAGATTAACTTTGTATTTATTACAGAAGACAGGGAAGATCAAGTTAAGACATTTCACGAACGATATGGATTCAACATCTACCGGGTGAACAAGCTGAAAGATGCCAATGTTTATTCCATACCTGTCACGTACTTGCTAAATGAAAAGCACGAGATTGTGAAAAGTGATTTAGGCAGCTGGGACTGGAACCAGGAAAATTTAAAAAATGAAATTTCAACATTAATCAAATAACAAGATGAGTAAAGTATCTATTACCCTAGACAAAAAAACAATCGAATTAGAAATAAACCCAGATGGAGAAACCATATTGAACGCTGCTATTGACGCTGGTTTAGATGCGCCATACTCTTGTCAAGGAGGTGTTTGCACAACTTGTCAATGCAAAGTTCTTTCTGGAACTGCGCGCATGGATGCTAACCACGCACTAACTCCAAAGGAAGTTGAGCAAGGTTATATTTTAGCATGTCAAGCACATCCAACAAGCGAAGAACTGACAATTACTTGGGACATTTGACGTTATCCTCTGTAAAACTGATAATTGTCTCATCCGAATAAAGAGAAAATTGTAATTTTGAAAAGATGAAAAACTACACAACACTGGTTTTCGGATTGATTTTAATGACTCTTGTTTCTTGTAAACATGAACCGCCGCCTGATTTAGACGGAACATGGGCAGAGAACTGCGATTCCGACACGGTCTATTTCGGAAATACTATATTACCCTTGTTGGTTTCCAATTGCGGAATGTCTGGATGTCACGACGAGGGCTCTCATGCCGAAGGGATAATCGTTACCGACTATTATTCACTTATGAATTCGGATATTATTGATTTGGGTAATGCCAACAACAGCGAATTAATGGAGGTTATTACAGAATCAGATCCCGATGACATAATGCCTCCTCCTCCAAGTGCTCCGCTCACTGCAGAACAAATAAATGCCATTCGAACTTGGATAAATCAAGGGGCAAAATTCAACAACTGTGTGGGGTGCGACACTTTGAATTACACCTTCAACGCATATATACTTCCTATTATTCAAACCAATTGCACGGGATGTCACAGCGGCGGTAGTCCTGACGCTAATTTGAGTTTAACGAATTACACTCAAATAGTAAGCACGGTTAATGACGGTTCGCTGATGCATTCTTTGCATGGGACAGGAGGCTATTCAATTATGCCTAAAAACACTTCCGGGCTGCAAAGCTGCAAGATTACTCAAATTCAAAAATGGATCAACGATGGTGCGCTTAACAACTAAAACGAGCTTGCTGCTCCTGACCATGACTATGCTTTTGACCGCATGTTATTACGATAATGAAGAGTATTTGTATTCGTCTGCACCATGCGACAACACGTTTACTTTTACCAGTAGAATTGCTCCCTTGGTTGCTCAACAGTGCGCAAGCGGGTGTCACGAAGGTGCTAACCCTAGCGCAGGATTATCATTAACCACATATGATGAAATCAAAGCGATAGTCGACAACGGCGGATTCGCAGGGTCACTGGACGGAAGCAACGGATACTCAATCATGCCAAAGGGAACATCAGGATTGAGCACTTGCGACAAAACCGCTGTAAATGCCTGGATTACTGCAGGTGCTGCCAACAATTAAAGTATAAAAACATGAATAAAAAAGTAATCATTATTGTGCTTCTCTCTATTATTGCCATTGGCGGTGGGGTTGCCTATTATATGTGGAACAAGCCTAAAACGAATGCAGCTGATGTAAAGCCAAACTACATCTTACCAGCTGATTCGCTTGGTGCTGCATTCGCTAAAAATGAAGATGTGGCAAATGCTAAATTTGTTAAAGACTCTGTAGCTCTTGAGATTCAGGGGGTGGTTGATACCGTTTTTGTTAATGAAGGAAATGAATCAGTAATTCAACTAATGACAACTACTCCAGATTATGCAGTCAAATGCTATTTTCTAGCAGGAGAAACAGTTAACGCTAACAAAGGTGAGAAAGTCGTAATTAAAGGATTTTGCACTGGCTATCTTATGATGGACGGAGTGCAAATGTCTAAGTGCGCGCTGATCAAATAATTGGTACAATAAATGCCTCTGACCTAAAAAAATAATCATATGAAAAAGTTAATCTTAGCAACGGCACTAGTTGCCATCAGTTTCGGAGCTTCAGCTCAGCGATACTTCTCAAAAACTGCACACATCAAATTCTTCTCACATACAAGTGCTGAAGATATTAAGGCAGACAATTACAAATCTACCATCATCATTGACCAAGCAACAGGTGCTGTGCAAGTTGAGACTTTGATAAAAAGTTTCGAATTTGAAAAAGCGCTTATGCAAGAGCACTTCAATGAAAATTATTTAGAAAGTGATAAATACCCGAAGGCAAACTTCAAAGGGAAAGGAGATTTTTCAAAAGTGAATTTTTCTGCTGATGGAAATTATTCGGTGAATGTTGCCGGTCAAATGACCATGCACGGTGCAACGAAGGATGTGAGTGCAATTGCGACTATTAAGATTGCAGGCGGAAAGATCGACGGAAGCACAAAGTTCTATGTTAATCCGCGTGACTACAACGTTCAAATTCCGGATGTAGTAAAGGGTCAAATCTCGGAAAAAATCGAAGTAACCGTAAAGGCAACACTTCAACCACTTAAATAATTCTTATGAATCAACGCATTATTTCAAAAGGGCTAATTTCATTAGCTCTTTTGCTTTTCTTTCAGGCCATTGCTTTCGCGCAACCTTCGGATAGTACACAAGTAACTGTAGGTGACACCGACTTGCTTTCACTGCTTGGAGGTGAGGAAGAGCAAACGTATACTTCGGCAACCTTCAAAACGACCCGAATCATAAACATGCATAGCGTTGAGAATGCTGCTGCAGGGGTAATGGATTTTCGTATTTCTCACCGCTTTGGTTTTATCAATACCGGGGCTTACGATTTATTCGGATTAGACCAAGCATTGATGCGTTTCGGATTGGAGTACGGAATTACAGACCGCCTTATGGTTGGAATGGGCAGAAGTAATGTGAATAAGGCCTATGATTCATTCTTGAAGTATAAAATCATTCGTCAAGGAAGCGGTAAGCGCAATGTGCCCCTTTCTGTCTCTTACTTTGCCTCCGCTGTTTGCAATACGGTGAAGTGGGCTGACCCTGACAGAGACAATTATTTTTCTTCGCGCATGCAGTATACACACCAACTGCTTATTGCTCGCAAATTCAATAACGACTTATCACTTCAGTTGACACCAACACTCGTGCACAAAAACCTCGTACCTACTTTGCAGGACAAGAACGATATTCTAGCTATGGGTTTTGGCGGAAGATATAAACTTACACAACGCTTTTCAGTAAATGGAGAATACATTTACGTGCTTCCGAATCAAATAAGTTCGACATACTACAACTCGCTTTCTTTGGGTGTTGACATTGAAACTGGTGGACATGTGTTTCAACTTCACTTAACCAATTCAACTTCTATGTTAGAACCCGGATTTATAACAGAATCTGTTGGTCAGTGGAAAAACGGTGGCATTCATTTCGGATTTAACGTCTCTCGCGTTTTCACGGTTAAAGACAAACGTGCAAATCCGGAAGACTAATTAGACAAGTGCCTTAGCGATCTCGTCTTGAGTAACAGGCTTGACTAAAAAGGCTTTCATTATTGTTTGCTCCGCCTCTTCGATTGTTTTGTTATCGGAATTACCTGAGATGTATATCGCAGGAATCTGCAAGGTTTGCTGAATAGTTGTCATGGCATGAATTCCATTTGAACCATTTTCTAAACGGATATCCATTACGATAATGTCGGGTTTCAATTCAAGTGCTAATTCAACAGCTTGAACTTCCTCTTCAGCAACGCCTACTACCTCATGCCCCGCACGTTCAATGAACATCTGATGCACAAAGCGAATAAGTTGATCGTCGTCTACAAGCAGAATTCGCATTACTTTTTAAATTTAAGAAGGTAAATCAATCCGTTTTCAGATTTAATCTCTAAATCACCTTTTAGTTGTGAAGCAAATGTACGCATGAGTTTGAAACCAAGTGATGCATTTTTTCCTTCCTCAAAATCCTTATTCAATCCTGGACCATTGTCGGAAATTTCCATTTCAACAAATCCATTTACCTCTTCTAGCCGAATGCTAATTACAGGACTATCGACAAAAGGTATTGCATACTTGTATGAATTCGTTAGAATTTCATTTGCAAACAGACCACAAGTTACAGCGGTACTAATTGGCAAGTCAACGGCCTCACCTATAAATTTCAACTCAACTACTTTGTTGACAGCCAATAAATGCTGAAGATGCTCGGCCAAATTCTTTAAATAAGAGAACAACTCAATTGCTTCAAAAGAATGCGATTTATAAAGCATTTCATGAACCAAAGCCATGGCCTTAATTCGAGATTGAGACTCACGATAAGCAAAGGCAATGTCTGCATTCTTCTCTTGAATCGCTTGCAATTCTAAAAGAGAATATACCACAGTGAGGTTGTTCTTCACGCGGTGGTGAATTTCACCAAGTAGCGCCTCTTTTTCCAACAATGATTTTTGCAATTGCTCTTGGGCTTCGATTACTGCGGTAACGTCCATGCCAAAACCCATCATGTACTTAATCTCATCTTGCACAATAATGGGTTTAAAACGCTTCAACGAGTACCTCGTTTTGCCTTCAGCATCCACAATCTTCTCCTCCATCTCCACCATTCGTCTTTCGCGCTTCGACTGCTCAAAGAACTCCTTTCGAACCTTCGCCATGGTATCGTCTGTCCCCTTAAACTCGCAATAATCGAAATCTGTTCGACCAATTAACCAATTGCGAACTTCTTTATTCTTAACAGCAAATTCATTTATCAGCATGTATCGCTGTTCCAGGTCAAATACAGCAATATCTACAGCGGCAGAATTCAACACTACCTTATAAAAATCTGCAGAGAATTTCTCAAAAGGGCGTTGCACATTTCTTAGTTGGAAATAAATTACTTCACCCTTCATTTCCAATTGATTCAAGGTGAATCTGTGAAATTCATATTCTAATACAAGACCTCTATATGTAAACGATTTGGCACCTCCTTCCTGACCTTCAAAAACTTCTAAATCATTTAACTTTTCAGATATCTGAGTCAAATTGAGACCTTGCTTACCAAATCGAATGAGCGCATCACTCAATTGATGAATTGGGTGTCCTGCCTGATTTTGAAAAGAATAAACTACTTCACGATTGTCGCTCACAAAAATCCATTCGACATCAGCAGAACATTTAACCAAGTCAAACTTCTCCTTTTTATCATCGAAGCTCGAAGCCAATTCAATTTCAATTAAATCTGTTTCCTGGTCTCTTTTTAAAACGACCCAACGTTGATCTTGCTCAACGATGAGACATCTGTCTTGGAACCACAAAACATCTTTGAATTGATTTCCGGAAGCTCTTCTAAACAAATCAGACTCATCCATAAGCGCAGCAGCACGAAGACCACAGAAGTATTCTCGCTTCTCTGAATTCCAGATAAATTGATTTGATTTTAGAAACTGCATTTTACTCAAAGATAGGGTCTCATGAATACAGAAAAAGCACCCTAAGGTGCTTTTAATGCTTAATATCATTTTTTTAACTATGCGTTTACACCGCACAAGTGCATGATGTAATAAAACAGCGCACCTAAACCTGCTGAAATTGGAATAGTAATTATCCAAGCAACTAAAAGCTTACCGGTAACACCCCATTTAACTGCAGAGATACGCTTAGTAATTCCAACCCCGATGATTGAACCGGTTATCGTGTGTGTTGTAGAAACAGGAATACCTTTAACTACCTCACCCCCCATTTTCCATGGGAACTTCAATCCTTCTGTAAAGAATAGGGTAATCGCCCCTGCAGTCTCTGCTGCTACTCCTTCGAAAGGTGTAACCTTGGTGATCTTATTTCCCATTGTTTTTACAATCTTCCAACCACCACTCATGGTACCAAGAGCGATTGCAGCGTAACAGGCCAAAGGCACCCAATTCGGCATTTCCTTCAAGGAAGTAATTTCTCCACCCGCAATTAATGCAACAGTAATGATACCCATAACCTTCTGAGCGTCGTTTCCACCATGCCCGATTGAGAATGCCGCCGAAGAAAACAACTGTAATTTCTTGAACCATTTGTTTGCTCTTGAATTATTCAAAGAGCTCATGAACAATGTAAAAATTCCAATTACAACAACAATGAATCCCAAAAGTATCCACTTAAAGTTCGCTCCATGGAACATCACTTTCAACCAATATGTCTCGAAGTTATTTTTCAAATTGGAAGTGTCGAAACGCAATTTCGAATCGGTACCTATGCGTTCAACCTTTACAATCTTGTATTGAGTAGAGTACGCAAATCTATTTTCTGAATCCTTAGTTATGATATCGGTTGAAACTACGTCATAGCTATTAACCCCTTGTTTTTTCAAATCCTTAAGTACTTCAACATTCTTGTCATTTGCATAAAGCACAGACCCCAAAGAATCTAACCGAACGATGTAATCCTGGTTTGTAGTAATATCAATACCTAAAGAATCCTTAGCCGGTTCAACAAAAACAATTGCTTTATCACATTCATTCTTTAGTGAGAAAGCTTTTTTCAATTCACTTGACGAAATAGGAGCGTCTGTTTTAACAACTAAATACAAACCACTGCGTAAATCCTTCTTGAACGATTTGTCTAACGATTTTTTAATTGCTTTAGTCAAATCCTTATTTTCATCAGATGAATTGACATCTTTAAGATAATCTGTTCTGATTTCATAAAGTTTACCGCTGGCGTCTTCATTTCCGGCTGAATCCTTAGCAACTTTTACAAGGCTAGGAAATTCTTTCATTTTATCTTCAGATTTGAAGACTAGCATTTCCTTCAATTTATCTTTTTCTACTTTGTCACTTAACGAAACGACATAACTGCTGCCCCCGTTAAAATCTTTTTTAAATTCTAACACATTAAATACGGCGTAGGAAACTCCGAAGATAATTGTCAATGAAACAAGCTTCATCCAAATTCCCTTTCTGAACGAATTCAAGAACCAGATAGAAATGAGGTAAGACATAATCATACCTGCTATTGGCGCAACAACAATAAAAATAGCCGTTGCCCAAATAATTCCAGAGCTGATAGCCTTCCAACCGAAAGCAGCAAGGAAAGCTCCCGCAAATCCGCCAATTAGTGTGTGTGACGATGAGGATGGAATCCCGTACCACCACGTGACAAGGTTCCAAGCAACTGCAGACATTAATCCTGCAAGTATCATAGCCAACGGATGCATGCACTCAACTATGAACTCTTTGTGAACAGACTTTGCAATTGTGGTTGCAACACTGTGGTCCTTAAATATAAAGAAGGCAACAAAATTAAAGAAGGCTGCCCAAACCACCGCTTGAAAAGGGGTCAACACTTTGGTTGAAACAACCGTAGCAATTGAGTTTGCCGCATCGTGAAATCCGTTGATAAAATCAAAAATCAAAGCCAGGGCAATGACTGCAATGAGTAAGAATGAATAATCCATTCTATTTAGGTTTAAGAGTTTTTAACTAAAATTGATTCTAAGACATTTGCAACGTCTTCACACTTGTCAGTAGCCGTCTCCAAGCTGCTTAATACCTCTTTGGTTTTAATCAACTCCAATGGATCAACTGCTTCTGCAAATAAACGAGCAATAGCCTCGTCGAACAAGTCATCTGCGTGATTTTCCAAAGAATTAATGCGAACAATTGCTTCACGCACACGTTGAACATTCTTCATGCTCTTCATGTCTTTAATGGCCGCGTCAATTTCGATAACTTGTTTCAACAAAACCTCGCTCATCAATTCCATCGTTTTTGAGAATTGCTTCACGTTGTACAATTGAATTCTTGAAGCGCAACCATTGATGAAATCGGCAATATCATCAATACTAGTCGTTAACGAATGTATATCTTCTCTATCAAAAGGAGTAATGAAGTTATCTGAAAGCTCCATGAAGATTTGATGAGTTATCTCGTCCCCCTTGTGCTCGAAATCGCGAATTTGACGAATGCATGTAGCAATTTGTTCCATGTCTGTAAGCTGAAACATTTGATGAAACACTTTCGCTTGCTCCACTAGGTTCGTAGTGTCTTCTGCAAACAAATCAAAGAACAAGGCGTTCTTCGGAACCATAAAAGAAAATAGTCTAGAGATTTTCATAGTTTGTGATTTTACGCTGCAAACTACGCCTTCTTATGTTATGTGAATGTTAAGGCGAGATTGTTTTTACGCTTCAAACTTGACCTACTTCCCAATTTTACTTAACACATTCTTAACATATTGGTAATTCTACCGTAGCACAGCGTAGAAATCACGCCTATAGTTTTGCCAGCGTTAATTATGTGTTACGTGAGTATTACAACTAACCCAAAAAATATGAAAAAACAGGTATTCAGTCTACTTCTAATCATGTTCTCACTTGCCTCATTTGCGCAAACAGACAAACCAAAAGAAGAAAAAAAATGGTTTGAAACTATCTCTTTAAGAGGATACTCTCAAATAAGATACAATGGCCTTCTTGCTACCAATCCAGATTTAGGCTGTGAACAATGTGACAAAAGTTGGGGTGGTGATAATGGATTCTTTATGCGTCGTATGCGTGTGATCTTGTATGGACAAATAAGTCCTCGCGCATATGTATACATTCAGCCAGATTTCGCAAGTTCTGCTTCTTCAACGGGTCTTCATTTCGGACAAATAAGAGATGCATATTTCGATTTAGGTCTTGATTCTGACAATGAATTTCGAGTGCGTGTTGGACAAAGTAAAATCCCCTTTGGTTTTGAGAATATGCAGTCTAGTCAAAATAGACTTCCACTTGATCGCAACGATGCATTAAACAGCGCTGTAAGCAACGAACGTGACATGGGGGTATTCTTTTATTGGGCTCCAAAGGAGACACGAAAACTATTCTCCTCATTGGTTAAAGACGGACTAAAAGGCTCTGGAGATTACGGAGTGTTTGGAATTGGCATGTACAACGGACAAACAGCAAATAAACCCGAAGCAAATGAGAATCGTCACGTTGCAGCGCGACTTTCATACCCTTTCCAAGTAAAAAATCAGATCGTTGAACTTGGAATCCAATCTTATAAAGGACTGTATACTTTTTCTTCTTCCCAACTAAGCTCTGGTGTTAAAATAAATGACGACAAGACCTATGCCGATGAGCGTGTTGCTGCTTCTTTCATCTTATATCCGAAACCATTTGGTATTCAAGCAGAATACAACATTGGAAGAGGTCCTGAATTCGACAATCTTACAGACTCTATTTCTACAAAATCTTTAAAAGGTGGATATGCAACTTTTTCTTACAAACTCGATCTTGAAAATCAAACGTTCATTCCCTTTACAAGAATTCAACGCTACCAAGGCGGGAAAAAACACGAACTTGATGCTCGTAGCTACGATGTTAAAGAATTAGAATTTGGTGTTGAGTGGCAACCTGCTAAATCATTCGAACTCGTTGTCATGTATACCATGTCTGAGCGCAGATATGAAGACTACGCCAAGCAAGACAATTTCCAGAAAGGAAATCTGATGAGAATTCAAGCACAAATTAACTTCTAATGAAAACGGGCTTCGGCCCGTTTTTTTTTACTTCAAAAAACTCTCCGCAACCAGAGCAATGGCCTTGTCATTCGGATGACAGCGATCCGACTCAAAATACGTGTCGTTTCTAAGAACATCTGAAACAAACTCATAAGATGGGAAATAAATTGAATCGGTTGTTTTGCAAAGCTCATGAGCCAATTCAATACACCTCGCTTTGCTACGCGAATTCTCGACAACACCCATGCGCCAATGCTTCACGGGTGAAACAGTGAGGACTATTTTCAAATCTGAATTGAATTGTTTCAAAAGATGAAAAGTGTCTTTTCCCGAATGAACCATTTCATGCAACGAAATCAATTCTTGCTGGAATTGCTGTTGGGGTAAACGTTGGCAATTTCCCACGACTCCAAATTCTTCATGAATCCAAGCATGCGCAGTTCCGAAGGTTACTACCAACGTGTTGGCCGATTTTAATTCTTCATGAAGAACATTCAACTTAGAATGAATCAACTCCTTCAATTCTTCTTTTGAATTCAACCGTAGTGCCTTACCTCCACCTAAAGACTTCCACATTTCTTCATGAAAGACAAACTGCATTTCATCTTCGGAAATACTATTCGCGCAAGCATATTTCAACCAATTGAAAATGGGAATGGGGTGAAATAGGGTTCCAAAAATATTTGACGTTACACGGAAATCCTTCTCCTCCAAAAACGGCTTTAGGTTATCTGAAAAACAAGAACCCATTAATACAATGCTCTTGCCTTCCGGACATCTCCAATTTTTAAAAATTTCTAGCATTTTGCAAGCAATTCGATCTGCTCTTTTGATGATTCGCCGCATTTAAAATGTCCTTGCGGGCAAGTCTTCTTTCCATGCAATCCGCATGGACGGCAGGGCAAATCTTCATTCGACTCCACAATGCGTGATCTCTCTGAAAGTGGACCAAATCCAAACTCAGGAATGGTCGAACAAAAGAAAGCAGTCGTAGGTGCATTCATAGCCGAAGCAAAATGCATGGGCGCGCTATCGTTCACGAAGTTCATTGCAGCATCGCGCATAAGCGCGGCCGATTCTAAAAAACTTAGTTTACCACAGAGATTTGTTGCGTTCAAATTATCAACTCCTCTCACCTCTTCGCACAGATTAAAATCTGACTTTGCACCCAGTAAATAAACGTGATGTTTCTTCGACAATTCGCTTACAAGTTCAATGAAATTCGACTTCGGCCATTGTTTGGTGAACCAAACCGATGAAGGTGCCACGCATACAAATGACTTACTCTTGTAAATAGCGACCTTCTCAAAATCGCGAACGGAAGGAAATAATTTAGGAGGGAAATCTCCAGGAACAAACTCACGAATTAACTCTAAATTTCGAAGAACCTCGTGCATTCCGTTGTTCACCTCATGTTTGAACTTCGATGTAAAACAGAATGAAAATGGATTTTCTTGAAATCCAATTTTCTTCAAAGCACCACTCCGAAAAGTCAAAAAACCACTTGAAGCGAAGCGCTGCAAATTCACCACACAATCGAATTTTTCTTTTCGAATTTCAGTGCTCAACTTGAATAAATTGCTGATCTTGTTTTGAACTTTGTTCCAAATCCAAACACGATGAATAAACGGATTATTCTCAAGTAGCGATTCGTTTCCCTTCCGAACTAAAAAATGAATTTCTGCATGATCCAATTGCGCAAGCGCTTCAGCCATTGGCGTTGCCAAGACAACATCGCCAATAAACGCGGTTTGGATAATGAGGAACTTCATGCTTATTCGTTTCCTAAAAGACTAACCAATACTTTAACTGGAACATAGGATCTCGAGATACCGTCAAACATTTCGAAACTCACATACTCAACATAAACTTCGCGATTCAAATAAAATGAAGGATCCGCAAGTAAATCGTCTGCACCATCGAACCAATACAACCAAAGTAGTTTTTCTTCTAGTCCGTCGACGTTAATAACGATGTATCGTTGAGCTCCTCCTTCTTCACGAACGAAACGACCTTGTATCACGCCTATTTCAGCGTCTTCTTCAACGTATTCGCTTTCAATTTCTGAATCTGATCCTGACTCATCGTATTCCTCGTCTAAAGGAACTTCTTGCTTGGCGTTTCGCGCCATGATAATGGATAATTCGATAAACTTTGGACACATGGCACCTAACTTCTTTCCTACCTCGATTCCGATTAGATATCCAGACTCTTGATTGAATTCCGTAAGTTTCAATTCCTTCATTAAGGCATCCATGTTTTCCATTATTGAAGGAGCCATGCACTGGCCCAGGAAAACCTCAGCATCTTGTTGAGTCATACTCTCATCAAGTTCTGAATTGTTAATGCACTCGCAAGCGGCGTTCGCAACCTTATCTATTGCGGATCTCTGAGCATTCATTGCGAACGCATACGCAGCAATAAATAAAATTAGAATTATTTTTTTCATTTATAAATTGAAATTAAACAGCCACGTTATACTCGCGCAACGCCGCATTAAGTGAAGTTTTTAAATCTGTACTTTCTTTTCTTTTTCCAATGATCAATGCACAAGGCACTTGAAATTCTCCTGCAGGAAATTGCTTCGTGAAGCTACCTGGAATAACCACTGAACGCTCCGGAACTTCGCCAATATAAATGACCGGTTCCTTTCCAGTTACATCTACAATTTTAGTTGATTGCGTAAGAACCACGTTAGCACCAAGCACCGCTTCCTTTCTCACTCTCACCCCTTCCACAACAATACAACGCGAGCCTATGAAACAATCGTCTTCTATAATAACTGGAGCTGCTTGAACAGGTTCCAGCACTCCGCCAATTCCAACACCACCGCTCAGGTGAACATTCTTTCCGATCTGTGCACATGACCCCACGGTAGCCCATGTATCAACCATTGTCCCTGCACCTACATACGCACCTATGTTCACATACGAAGGCATCATGATAACGCCTGCTTCCAAATGCGCTCCGTAACGGGCAACTGCATGAGGAACCACACGCACACCTTGAGCTGCATAGTCTTTCTTCAACTCCATTTTATCGTGAAATTCAAATGGCCCCACTTCAATGGTTTTCATTTCTTGTATTGGGAAATACAGAATCACAGCCTTCTTCACCCAATCGTTTACTTGCCAATTGCCATTTTCCAGCGGCTCTGCCACTCTCAATTTCCCTTTATCTAACGCTTCAATTATCTCACGAATGGCGACGCGCGTGTTTTCATTCTTCAGTAATTCTCTATTCTCCCACGCTAATTCGATAGTCTCTTTGTGCTGTAACATGCTTTTACTATAATTTCGTCAAAAATAAGCGAAAACATGTCAAAGGCCTTGGGAATAGATTACGGTGAAAAAAGAACAGGCCTTGCCATTACAGACAGTCTTCGCATAGTGGCTTCTCCTTTGGAAACAATTCCAACTGATAAACTAAAAGCGCACTTGATTCAACTTGTTCCGAAAGAAAAAATAACCACGTTGGTATTGGGTGAAGCGCGTCACGCAGATGATACTGAAGCACCAATTACCATAAAGCAAAATGAATTTGCAGATTGGTTCAGAAAGCAATTTCCATTGATTGAATTGGTTCGTATTGACGAAAGGAACACCAGCCAACTGGCTGCTGAAGCACTTTACCAAGGTGGAATGCGCAAAAGCCAACGTCAGAAAAAAGAAAACTTAGATAAAGTAAGCGCAGCGATTATCCTGCAATTGTACTTGAATGCTTAAACGGATCTAACTGTTCAAGAACTTCCTTTAGCTCCTTCCACCCTACGATCTCTGTTGCATATAAAAGTGAAAAGACACGCTCTTGCTGAATATGATTGGGGTGGGTAAACGCAAAGAATTTTTCAAGTTGATTGAATTTCACTTCCTCTTTGCTCTTGATTGCCTTTTTAATTTTCTGTTCAATAATACTCCACTGATCCAGTTGCCTCTTCTCTTCTGCGCTCAACCATCCAATCAATGAAGCATCTACTTCCGAAATATAACTTCTCAACTTCTCGAAGTTTTCCGAAGTCGTTGAAATTTCATTTTCAAAAGACTTCGCATTCATTGCACCTAACATTTTCTTCTGCGCATCATGCAACTTCTCTTGCACCAATTCCGCGATATTCAAATTGTTTTTCGAAACGAATTCTACATCTCGCTTACGAACAAGTACCATTGACAGACGATGAGC
>JBDLUS010000079.1:0-5571 GCA_039805165.1 Bacteroidota bacterium
AACCAGAGACTTCATACAATGCGGAAATTGGAGTCAAGCAAGGATTCAAAATTGGGGAGTTCAAAGGTTTTATAGACCTTGCTGTATTCCAACAAGAATTTAGAAATTTCATTGAATTCACCTTCGGGCAGTGGACGCCTGTTCCCATTTCGGATTTAACAGCACTGACTCAGGCCATTGGTTTCAAGAGCTTGAACACAGGGGGCGCGAAAGTGCAAGGTGCAGAAGTGAGCGTTCTTGGTACGGGAACAATTCGTAAAATTCGATTTGATGTTTTGGCGGGCTACACCTATACCAAGCCTGTTAGCACAACACCCGACTATGTTTATGCTCAAACCATTCAAACACCCGGAACTATCGTCATTGGGGAATTTGCGCAGGCTTCCTATCAAACCACGGGCGAAAATATTTCAAACAACATTTTAAAATATCGCATGCAGCACTTGATTCGTATCGATGTTGGCGCAACAAAAGGGAATTTTAATTCTGGAATCAGTTTCCGCGCTAATTCTCACATGCAGAATATTGACAAAGCCTTTTCTCAATTAGAAAATTATTTTCCTACTGAATTCAATCCTGGAATTAATTCTTGGCGCGCGGATCACACGAAAGGTGACTATGTTTTTGATGCACGCGTGGGTTATACATTTTCTGAAAAACACAAAATCGCCTTTATCGTAAACAACGTACTTAATCGCGAATACGCTATTCGTCCGCTTGCTATTGAAGAACCTCGCGTGACCATGTTGCAATACACCTTAAGTTTGTAGCATGAAAGGACTTGGTATTATTCCCGCACGATTCGGAAGCACACGTTTTCCTGGAAAGCCACTTGTAGAAATCAACGGGAAATCGATGATTCGCAGAGTCATTGACCAAGCTAAAAAATGTCAGTCGCTACAAGATGTCTGGGTTGCTACAGATGACGAGCGCATATTCCATCATGTTGAAGAATATGGATGCAAAGCATTTTACACTTCTGAAAATTGTAACAGCGGAACCGAACGCATCTGTGAACTTCTGCCGAACATACACGAACAATTTGATTTTGTCTTAAATATTCAAGGCGATGAACCCTTTGTTCATGTTGAAGCGTTGGAAGAACTTTCGAATGCTCTTATTACTTCGAAATCAGATATAGCAACATTGGCTGTTCAAATAGAAAACCGCGAAGAAGCAAACGATTCGAACCGTGTAAAGGTCGTTTTCAGCACTTCTGGAAGAGCATTGTACTTTTCACGATCAACCATTCCATTTGCTCGAAACGGAGAGCCCGATTACTTCAAGCATCTTGGGGTTTATGCATACACGACGAATGCCCTTCAGCAAATAAAAAATCTGCAAGCCTCGGCATTGGAGTTAACCGAATCGCTCGAACAACTTCGCTGGTTAGAGCATGACCTAACTATTTCGGTAGTAGTGACTTCGCACGACTCAACAGGAATAGACACTCCAGAAGATTTATTGAAATATCAAGCCTAGGCTTGTAAGACCAATAAAAATCCGTATTTTCGCATTATGCAGTTCGAAAACCTAATCAAAGATTTATTGTATTCCAACGATTGCGTGGTTCTTCCTGGCTTGGGAGGATTCATTGCAAAATACAAGGGTGCTACTTTGAATGCGAGCTTGCATACCATTTACCCTCCTCAAAAAACAATTGGATTTAATCCGCAAATCAAAGAGAACGACGGCTTGTTGGTTTCTGCCCTTTGCGCATTGAACAACTGTTCTTATTCTGAAGGAAAAGCTGAATTAGATGCTTGGGTAAAGGAACAATCGAACACTTTGCTTCGCGGAGAAAAACTTTCATGGAAGGGCATTGGAATTTTGTTCCAAGATCGACTTGGAAAAATTCAATTCATTCCAGATAGTAAAGGGAATTTTTCGGTTGAATCATTCGGATTAGAAAAGATTATTCTTGTTCCTGTTGAACGCGAAATTCAAGAGCCTGCTGCGGCTGAGGTCTCTGTTTTAGAAAAACGTGCAGCGCAAGGATCAAAATGGATTTGGAAAGCTGCTGCAGTTTTAGCCCTACCTATTTTAGGTGTTGGTATTTTCGCTCTTTCCCACAAGATTGAATCAACAGACTGGCAGTATGCATCGTTCAAATTGTTGGGAACAAAGAGTCGCATAGCAACTTATACTCCCGAAACTTCGCGTAGCATTCCAACCTACACGGTTACCGAAGAGTCAGAAATTATTTCAACTCCAGCAGTTATTGAATCAACGGAAGTTGCATCTGTTAGAACAGAAGAGCTTGAAGTTGTTTCTACGAACAACAAGAAATACGAAATTATTGTTGGTGCTTTCGCAGTATCTGATAACGCAAAACGCATGGTTAGAGAACTGAAAAAGAAAGGTTTCAACGCGAGTCTGTCTTCAAAGAAAGGTAACCTTCAATTGGTTTCTTCAGGAAGTGTGGATAATTATGAAACAGCCCTTCAGGAATTAGATCAGGCAAAAACCGAGATTAGTTCTTCTTCTTGGTTAAAAGAAAATTAACACTTCATTTAGATTCGTTTCGCCCGTTTTGTTTTTGTTTTGGAATCCAATCAAAACCTAACTATGCGCATCGGAGAACGTATTAAAAACAGAGCAAAAGATTTGCGTCTTGGACCAACTGAACTGGCTAAGATCATCAACACCTCTAAGCAAAACGTTTATGGAATTTACAGAAGAGATTCTGTTGACTCAAAACTTTTGTTCGATTTATCGAAAGCTTTAGACACTGACTTCTTTTCGCTCTACTCGAAAATACTTTCGAGCGGATCTTCTTTGGAAGAGGCAAGTGAAATGCGTTCAGAAAGCCTAGAGAACGATATTGTTGCCGTAAAAAAAGAATTGACAGACCTTCGTGAGAAGTATGCTCTTCTGCGTGCCTTGTTCGAGGCGAAAACTGGAGAGAAAATCCCAGAATTCTAATCTTGACTTACCTTTGGCTTCATGAAGTATGAAGCGGTAATATTTGACTTTGGCGGAGTCTTTTTTGAAATAGATTATAACGCTCCTGTTAGAGCTTTCGAGGCACTCGGAATGGACTCCTTTGCTGCGGCCTATTCACAGGCGCAGCAAAATGAAATCTTCGACTTACTTGAAACTGGAAAAATTCCGGGTGAAGAATTTTACATCTGGATAGCCAGCTACCTTCCTAACGCAACTCGTCAAGAATTAGTAGATGCCTGGAATAGCATCTTGCTTTATTTGCACCCTGAACGTGTCGATCACGTTCACCTACTCAAAGCGAAAGGTATTCGCACCTTTTTGTTCAGCAACACCAACATGATACACGTTGAAGTTTTCGAACGCATGGTTGATGAATCCTACGGTCTGGAAAAATTCAAATCAGCTTTTGAATTTGTTCATTACAGCAATGTGTTGGGTATGCGTAAACCAGACCCAGCCTCATTCTTGGAAATTTGTAGAATTCACAACCTCACACCTGAAAAGACAATCTTTATAGACGATTCCATTCAGCATGTTGAAGGTTCAATTAAAGCCGGATTGAAAGGTTTGCACCTTCTTCCTCACCAAACTCCAGCCGAATTAATAGACCCTCTAATTTAATTTGAAGGCCTTTTTACTGATGGGTTTCGTGAATGAAAGCGGCACCATTTTCTTCACGCCTAATCCCTTGGCTTGAACATAACCCGACGCTTGAAGCTCTATTTCATCTTTGAACATAAGACTCAATGCGTTGCCTAAAAATCCTTCTACATCGGTAATATTCGTGTAGACCTTTACATCGTAGACTTTAGAAGATTTCGGAGCAAGTACAACCGGCTCAGCCAGAGTCAGAGACCCGGCCACGTTGCCATCTATGCGCAATTCCAAATCAGATTCGAACAGGGTAATCTTGTATGGGTTGGGATTTTCCAAGCCAATGCGTAAGACCGCACTTACATTGCTGTTCGTTAATTCCGAAAGATTAAACTCTTCTACGCGCTTAACTTTAACATCCTTGTAAATTTCACAAGATGTAAGTCCAACTATTAAAAATAGAAGACACGCCAATTGAATTGAAATAACTTTTGCTTTCATAACACTCTCACTTATCTAATTCAACCCTGAACGAAAATTACTTCGAGAAATTATCGAAGAAATACGGAATCGTTTCAATACCCTTGTAGTAGTTGAACAATCCGTAGTGCTCATTTGGAGAGTGCAATGCGTCTGTATCTAATCCAAAGCCCATTAAGACAGACTTCAAGTTCAATTCAGATTCGAACATGGCAACAATTGGAATAGACCCTCCACCTCTGGTTGGAATTGGCTTCTTACCGTATGTTTTCTCCATCGCATCTGAAGCAGCAATGTATGCTTTGCTGTCAGTTGGCGTAACAACCGGCTCACCACCGTGATGCGGACGAACTTCAACACGAACACCAGCAGGTGCAATAGACTTGAAGTGATTCGAGAACATTTCAGTGATCTGATCGGTGGTTTGATGAGGTACCAAACGCATCGAAATTTTCGCAAATGCCTTTGACGGAAGAACGGTTTTAGAACCTTCACCAATGTATCCACCCCAAATACCGTTGCAATCTAATGTTGGACGAACGCCCGTGCGCTCAATGGTGGTGTATCCTTTTTCACCATAAACCGCGTCAATATCTAAATCTTTTTTGTAGGCCTCTTCATCAAAAGGAGCTGCATTCAATGCTGCGCGCTCAGCTTCTGATAATTCTTGAACGCTGTCGTAGAAACCAGGAATGGTAATGTGGTTGTTTTCATCGTGAAGTGATGCAATCATCTTCGCTAGTACGTTGATCGGATTCGCCACACCACCGCCGTATACACCGCTATGTAAGTCACGATTCGAACCGGTAACTTCAACTTCAACATAACTTAAACCTCTTAAGCCGCAGTCGATACTTGGAACATCGTTCGCCAAAACACTGGTATCTGAAATCAATACCACATCTGCTTTCAAACGTTCTTTATTCGCAATGCAAAAAGGACCTAGGTTGGTTGAACCCGCTTCCTCTTCTCCTTCGATCATAAACTTCACGTTACATGGAAGTGAATTCGTTTTCCACATGGCTTCAAATGCCTTCACGTGCATGAACATTTGTCCTTTATCGTCACAAGATCCACGAGCGAAGATTGCTCCCTCTGGATGAATCTCTGTTACCTTTATTGTAGGCTCAAATGGCGGTGTGTGCCACAATTCAATTGGATCAGCTGGCTGAACATCGTAGTGTCCGTATACCAATACCGTTGGCTTGCTCGGATCAATTAATTTCTCTCCGTATACGATTGGGTGTCCTTCCGTAACACACACTTCTACATTATCTGCTCCTGCGTCGCGAAGATGCTTCGCCACCAAATCTGCGCATTTAGCTACTTCTTCCTTGTAGGCCATATCGGCGCTAATGCTAGGAATACGTAGTAGTTCGAACAACTCGTTTAAGAAACGATCTTTATTTTCGTTGATAAAATCTTGTGCTGCTTTCATGACATTTAATTTGTGGGCGAAAGATACGATGGAACGAAATAAAATCAGAATGAAAAACCAACGAACACGAATATCTTTGCAACAATGAGTAGCGTAAATTTCGAAAATACCGC
>JBDLUS010000080.1:0-4962 GCA_039805165.1 Bacteroidota bacterium
TCGTAGAATTGACAGACCAAGTTATCAGTCGTTGAATCCGTTTGAATCTCGTCTCGACGAACTTTCGTATTCGAGAGGCAATGCCTTCCTTCAACCGCAATATACCGATGCGTTCGAGTTGAGTCACACGTTGTTCTATATGATCACCAGTTCCATCGGCTACAGTAAGACCAACGGATTCTTCACAGAGATTACAGATACAACAGAGTTTTCGCGTTCGTTCATTCAAACGCGCAACTTGGGTTATCGCGAAAACATTACCTTCAACCTAGGTAGTCCGGTTTCCTTTACGAAGTGGTGGGACGGTTATGTGAACATGGGCGTTTACAACATTCACAACCGCGCAACCTTTGACGATGGCAACACGATAGACCTTCGCGCTACGTCGTACAACATCTTCATGCAAAACACTTTCAAGTATAACAAAACTACCTCTTTCGAACTCTCTGGCTTCTTTAACGGGCCAAGCGTTTGGGGCGGCACCTTCCGCAACAAGCCTATGGGAGGTTTAGATGTTGCTTTTCAAAAAACCTTCTTAGATGACAAGCTTGTTCTTCGCCTCGCCTACGGCGACATTCTTCGCACCATGCGTTGGAGAGGTATCTCCCAATACGCAGGCCTGTACATGGACGCCAGCGGCCTGTGGGAATCGCGCACCGCGCGTATCAACCTCACTTGGAAGATAGGTAATCAGAAGTTGAAGGAGAAGAAGGCGAGTCAGGTTGACGAATTCAAAAGAGTCAAATGAGCTCGTTTAACGAGCGACATTCGTAATGCCCCCACAGAAGGTGGGGGTTAAAATGTCTGCAAATGATTCAATCTTAAAGAGAGCAGACTCTTTTTGCTTTTGAAAGAAGAAAATCTCTAAACCTTTTTCCCCCACCTTCTGTGGGGGCATTACAAATGCCGCCCTATGGGGCTCATTAAATCGCTTCGCGAGGAAACATTTTTTCCACTTTTCGTTTCCAATGTGAATTTTGTGTCTATCTTCGCGGCGATTTGGAAAACAAGAAGAAACATATTCTCATGGAAACGCTTCCGTTGTTCCTGAAGTTTGGGATTAAAAGCCTGACTATGGACGACATTGCGCGGAAGCTCTGCATCTCAAAGAAGACGCTGTATGCACATGTGAAAGACAAAGAAGATTTGTTGGAAAATGCGGTGATTTTATTCAGCAAGGCAGAGCAACATCAGATTGAAGAAATTTGTGGAAGAGGTTTGAATGCGATAGATGAAAGTCTAGAGATCAAGCGCTGGGTGTTGGAAATGTTGCAAAATATTCATCCGTCTGTGGCGTACGACATGGAGAAATTTCATCCAAGAGTTCATCAGAAAATGCTCGCTTCACGTCAGGAGATTATTTACAAATGCGTTTTCGAGAATATTGTAAAAGGACAGAAAGACGGTTTGTACAGAAAAGAGATTAATCCAGATGTATTGGCCAAACTGTATGTTGGAAGAATGGAAGCCATGTTCGATCAGAATTTGTTTCCAAGCAAAGAATACAACGTGAGTGATATTTATATGGAATGGTTTTCCTACCACATTCATGGAATGGCAACGGTTAAGGGAATAGAACTGTTGAACAAGAACATTCTGAACACGTCTCCTTCAACCAAGAAAAAATCAACTAAAAAGCAATAATTCAATTCATGATACAATTCAACATAAACAAAAAAGTAAGTGTCCTCCTCGCAGTGGCGCTTGGTTTTGTTTCTCTCGGAAACGCCCAGCAGGCGCTAACCTTGGCTGCAGCGAAAGAGTATGCGTTAAAGAATGCGTTCCAACTGAAGAGCACAACTATGGACGCGCAGTCGGCGAAACTTCAAACAGAAGAGCTTATCGCTATCGGACTTCCGCAAATTAGTGGTTCTGTTCAGTACCAAAATTTCATTGATCGTCCGACCAGCATTTTACCTGGAGATTTCTTCGGTATGCCCGGACAAAACGTTGCTGTGCAATTCGGTGTTCCGCAAACATTAACTGCGGGCATTAACGCTTCGCAGTTGTTATTCGACGGTTCATGGTTAGTGGGACTTCAAGCATCTCGAGCATACGCAGCTTTGCAAAACAAGAACATCATTAAAAGTGAAATCGATGTGAAGAAGGCAACGGAAGAGGCCTATCACTACGCTGTAATTGCGCAAGAAAGCATTGCGCTTTTAACTGCATCGCGCGATTTGTTAGTGACTACTTTGGATCACACAAAAGCTTTGAATAAAGAGGGATTTGTAGAGACGCAAGACGTTGAGCAGTTGACCCTTTCATTGAATGAATTGGAAGCCCGCATTCGCGTTGCAGAAACGCAAGCGCTAATTGCGAAAGCACTATTGAAATTCACCATAGGAATGAATGTAGACGAGAACATTACGCTCGCAGACAACAGCAAGACCATATTGGAGGCATTCAACGCTCAATTGATTCAAACGCCTTTCAATGCAGATAATCTCATAGACAATCAAATTATCAAGGAAGGCCTAGCTCTTCAAAAATTAAACGTGAAGAACGAACAAGCAGGATTACTTCCAAATCTTGCTGCTTTTTATAGCCTTCAACGTCAGGCACAACGTCAAGAATTTAACTTCTTCGATGGTGATGAATCTTGGTATCCGACGCAGTTGTGGGGACTTTCAATGAATATTCCAATTGTTTCGGGTGGACGTAAAACCAAGAGTATTCAGCGTGCTGAAGTGGAAGTGAAGCGCATGGAAGAGACACTTTCTTTTTCAAATAACGCAGCTAAATTGGAATATCAAGTCGGAATGGCTGAGTATATGAACGCTACACAGAACGTAGACTTGGCTATGCAGTCATACAATTTGGCTTCAAGCATTTTGCAGAAGACGCAAATTAAATTTGATCAAGGAACTTCTTCTAGCTTCGAGTTGTCGAGACAAACTTCGCAATTGTTGCAAGCACAAGTATCACTTATTCAAGCGCGTTTAAGTTTAATGAACGCTCAAACCAGACTTTCAAAATCGTTGAACGCATTATAATATTTAAGAAAAAATGAAATCCATGTATATCTCTAAAATCGCAGCTTCATTAGGATTAGCTGCTGTGTTGTTGGCCTCTTGCGGATCGAAAGATAAGAATG
The DNA here is from genome assembly GCA_039805165.1 of Bacteroidota bacterium. Taxonomy (GTDB): domain Bacteria; phylum Bacteroidota; class Bacteroidia; order Flavobacteriales_D; family Sanyastnellaceae; genus CAIZGX01. Next base: position 3,098 of record JBDLUS010000080.1, read on the forward strand.
CAGAGTTGAACGATTTGAAAGCCAAGCGTTCTGAATTAGACGGACAAATTGCATCGCTTGAAAAAGAATTGGGAATCACCAACGCTGCGAAAGCAAGAAAGGTTGTGACTACCGATGTCGTAACAGCACCATTCAAACATTGTGTTGAAATTCAAGGAACGGTAGATGCAGAAAACAACGTGGTTGTGGCTCCGCAAATTCCTGGATTGGTAACGAAGATTTATGTGAACGAAGGCGATGCTGTTCAAGCAGGACAGTTGTTAGCAGAGACGGATAACAGCGCGTATGCTGCGCAGATTGCGGCTATGCAACCACAATTAGATTTGGCGAAAGACGTATTCTTAAGACAAGAACGTCTGTGGGAACAAAAGATTGGAAGCGAAGTGCAATACCTTCAAGCGAAGACTCAAGTAGATGCGTTAGCCAAGCAAATCAGTGCCATTCAAGCACAAATTGAATTAACAAAAGTGAAGGCTCCAATTAGCGGAGTGGTAGATCACATTGGCGCGCGTGTTGGACAATTTGCAACTGCGCAAAATCCAGATCCTTGCTTCCGAATTGTGAACTTAGCTTCATTGAAAGTGAAGTCTGAAGTTGCTGAAACCTATGCAAACAAAGTGAAGAAAGGAAACAAAGTATTGTTGTACTTCCCAGACATTGCAACAGAGATTGAAGGAAGTATTTCTTTCACCGCAAAATTCATTAGTCCAATGTCACGCACCTTCACGGCTGAAGCTATGTTGTCTGGTTCAAACGAAATGCTTCGTCCGAATATGGTAAGCATCATGAAGATTGTAGACTATGAAAATCCTGCTGCCATTTTAGCTCCATTGAACATCATTCAAAATGAAAACAACTTGCAATATGTATACGTTGCTGTGAATGAAAACGGAGTGTTAACTGCACGCAGAAGAGCAATTACCGTTGGACAAGTGTATGCTGGAAACGCCGAATTGACAAGCGGTTTGAGCATTGGCGATAAGTTAATCACCACAGGTTACGCAGAGTTAACAGAAGGAATGGCAATTGAATTATAAGAAGCCGAATCATGCTAGAAAAATTTAAAGAATTCAAACCCACCAGTTGGGCCATTGATAATAAGACTACCATTTATTTGCTAACGATATTCATTACGTTGGCCGGTATTCTTACATATAGAAGCATTCCGAAGGAACAGTTTCCAGACATTGTTATTCCAACAATTTATGTGAGTACTGTTTATCCGGGAGCAGCACCGAAGGACGTTGAAAATTTGGTTTCAAAAAACATTGAAAAGCAAATCAAGTCAATTGCCGGTGTGAAGAAAGTAACCAGCACTAGCATTCAAGATTTCTCGAGTGTGGTTGTTGAATTTAACACGAACGTAGACGTACCCGTTGCGAAGCAAAAGGTGAAAGACGCCGTGGACAAGGCGAAGAAAGATCTTCCACAAGATCTTCCTGCCGATCCGAACGTTATGGAAGTAGAGTTTTCTGAGATGCCTATTTTGTTCGTGAACATTGCAGGTAATTACAGTCTCGATGAATTGAAGAAATACGCGGAAGAACTTCAAGATAAAATTGAAGGAATGAAAGAGATCACGCGTGTTGACATGGTGGGAGCTTTGGAGCGCGAGATTCAAGTGAACGTAGACATGTACAAGGCAGCGGCTGCACAAATTAGTATTGGCGATATTGAACGCACCTTGAACTACGAAAACTTAACCATAAGTGGTGGTAGTGTAGTACTCGACGACATGAAGCGAACGCTAAGTGTGAGTGGAGAATTCAAAGACATTGAAGAAATTAAAAACTCGATTGTATCTGGACAGACCGGTGCGCACATGTACTTGAAAGACATTGCGGAAGTGGTAGACGGACACAAAG
>JBDLUS010000081.1:0-14634 GCA_039805165.1 Bacteroidota bacterium
GGGTGAAAACGTAGTTGTTCGCAATGCACCTTGGAACTGCCCCGGTATGGCTCTTCAATTCCCAAACAGCGAATTCACATCAGCATTATTTGTAGGGAATCCGGAAGGAGGATGTAACTAAGAGAGGATAAGAAAAGGTAAGAGAGGGGAAGAATAGAAGTAAACATTAACGAGAAACTAGAAATTAAAAATTAAATAAACGACAAATGAAATCAGTAAAATACTTTTTCATTATAGCCTTGTCTGTCGGGTTGTTTGCTGGATGTAAGCCAGAGACTACCGGAGAGTTAGGCGAGCCTTCTGACAAGCTGCAAGGAATGGGTGGCACCTGGGAACTGACTTCTTTCATTCAACAAGATCCAAATAATCCTGTTTTGGAAGAACGAGATTTAAGCGAGTTCTATTTGGTATCTGGTGTAGAGCCTATGCGTATTACATTAGATGTGCCGACTCAAACCTATACCGTTACGATTACTGAAGGAAAAAATTTCTTCGGTGAAAGCGGAACATGGTCTTTAGATGACAACCTTGCTCCTTCTTCGATCACATTAATGAACGCAAACGACACACTTGAGTTGTTCCTCGGTAATATGGTGCTACCGACAAGTAGTAACATGGGCTTGCAATATCACCGCGTATGTTCTGACGACTTCAAGAATGTGATTTATAAGTTTAACTTCCAACGCATTTAATCATGAAAAAGATATTATTTACACTCGCTGCATTCGCAATTTCTGTTGTCGGATTTTCACAAGCAGCATTCGTATTCCCCTCACCTACCAATGCAAATGCTACGATGGATTTGTACATTGATGTAGCTCAAACTACAGGTGGACTAAAGACCATTTTAGGAAATCACCCGGAAGAAATAGACTCTGTTTATATGTGGACTTGGCAGCCAGCTGGTCCTTCTTGTGGAAACGGTGAATGGGGAAGTTCGAACACTTGCATGCGCCTAACTCACGTGAGCGGTTTATTATATAAAATGACTTTCGTTCCAACAACTTACTATGCATGCACACCATTGCAGTTGTTTCAGAATGGTATTTCTTGTTTAGCTAAGTTGAAAAACGGTAATGCTTATGGTTCAGAAGGTGTTGGTGAAGCAAAAACTGAAGATTTGCATGTAGATATTGTTCCTGCATTGTGTGCAGACCGTGTTTGTTTCTTTCCTGAAGCAGCCAAGCAAGACGATTACTTCAGCATTAGTTATGACAATACACAAGAAAGTGATGCGAATTTACAAAACTTGGGAACGGACGAATGTTATATTTTCCTTCGTGCCTTCACAGGAACGTTCACCTTCTTTGATGTTGCGCCACTTGCGAACGTTACAACAACACCGTCTTTAAAGATGACAGAGATTGCTCCAGGTAAATTCAGAAAAACATTTATCCCTGAGGATTTTTTGCCAATTCCCGATGGATCAACCATCACAAAAATTGGATTTTACATTGTGAAGCCTGGTTATACACCTAACCCTCCACCATACCAATATTATTATCCGCTGAACTGTCAATAACATTTCTTCGGTGAACGAACATTAAAGAGGTGAAAATTTTTTCACCTCTTTTTTTTGTTTACATTCGAACTATGAAATCGATATTTAACGCGCGTGTTTTCGCATCTCTCGCTGTTGGAGTGTGCGTAATTCTCTCATCGTATGTATTCATGAAAGGATACCAAGCGAGAAATGGAAAAGAAAATGTTATTCATGTTACAGGAATGGGTAGTCGGAATTTTGATTCTGACTTGATCGTATGGCGTGGATCTTTTTCAAAAACAAGTAATGACCTAGCTGCAGCATCAGCAGCTCTTGAGGCGGATCGAAATACCATCAAAAATTACCTCATGGGGAAAGGCATTCAAGAAACCGAAATTGTTTTCTCTGCGATGGAAATTGATAAGAATTACGATGACATTCGCAATTCCGAAGGCGATATTGTTGGATCAGTTTTAACCGGATATAGCCTTTCACAAATGGTAACTATTGAATCCTCGGAAGTTTCAAAGGTTGAACAAATTTCTCGTGAAGTAACTGAACTTATTGCCTCGGGTGTTGAGTTTTACTCTGAAAGTCCTGAGTTCTATTATACCAAATTGGCCGAGTTGAAAATAGAAATGGTTTCGGAAGCAACTGCCGATGCTCGCCTTCGCGCTGAAAAGATTGCGCAATCTTCTGGCGGTGATTTAGGAAAACTTCAGAGTGCTGAGATGGGGATTTTCCAAATTGTTGGACAGAACAGCGACGAAGATTATTCTTGGGGTGGAGCCTTCAACACTTCATCTCGTAGAAAGACCGCATCTATTACTATGCAGCTGAATTTCGAGATTGATTAACATCTCATTGTTTTAAGATCTTCATAAAAGTTTTTATCGAATGTGGCTTTAGCCGTATTTTCGCCACCTAACTAAACCCTCAATACATTGAATACACTTGCATTTACCGCAATTTGTCTTTACGGTTTCTTTTTAATCTTCATCTTTTTCTATTCATTGGTTCAACTGAATTTGGCCATTCAATTCGTGAAAAAGAACAAGCGCAAACGTCAGATGCCTGTTATTGCAGAAGAAGACTTGCCTTATGTAACCGTACAACTTCCTGTATTCAACGAGATGTACGTAATCGAGCGTTTGATTAACGCTGTTTGTGAATTCGACTATCCAAGAAACAAATTAGAGATTCAAGTTTTAGATGATGGCAATGATGAATCTGTTGAGATTGCAGCTAAGTTGATTGAAGAAAAGCAAAAGCTTGGAATTGACATACAACATATTCGCAGAGTTGATCGCAAAGGATTCAAAGCAGGGGCACTTGCTTATGGATTGGATATCTCAAAAGGTGAATTCACAGCAATCTTTGATGCGGACTTCGTTCCAAGAAAAGATTTCTTGCGTCAGACTATCCCATACTTCTATGCTGGGGAGAAGATCGCAGTTGTACAAACGCGTTGGGAGCACTTGAACGAAGACTATTCTTTGTTAACACGTTTACAAGCCTTCGGTTTGGATGCTCACTTCACAGTAGAGCAAATTGGTCGTAACTATTCAAACCACTACATTAACTTCAATGGTACTGCTGGTGTTTGGAGAAAAGAAGCGATTTACGATGCTGGTGGATGGCAGAGCGATACAATCACGGAAGATTTAGATTTAAGTTACCGTGCTCAATTGGTTGGATGGAATTTCATTTATCTTCCTGCAATTGGCTCACCGTCTGAGTTACCTGCTGAAATGAATGCATTGAAAGCGCAACAATTCCGTTGGACAAAAGGAGCGGCTGAATGTACTCGTAAAAATTTAGGAAAGGTATTAAAGGCAAAAGACATGGGATTTGCGCACAAAGTTCACGCAAGTTTCCACTTAATGAACTCGGTTGTTTTCTTGAGTATCCTGGGTACATCTATTTTAAGTATGCCAATGTTATTTATTAAGCATTACTTCGATGGATGGCATACATATAACGGAGAGCACTTGAATGACTATTCTGTATACTTTGCCGTGGCTTCTGCCTTCTTAGTGAGTTTCTTTATCTTAGGGTTCTTCTATTGGGTTTCTCGTCCGCCAATGCCTTTCTTCCAAAAGTTTGGACGTTTCGTAATTGATTTCCCTTTATTCCTTGCTGTGTCTATGGGATTGTCTTTACACAACGCCGTTGCGGTAATTGAAGGATTAACTGGAAAGAAATCGGCATTCGTGCGCACACCGAAGTTTGCCATTAGCACGGGTAAGAAAGGAACTTGGACCGATAAAAAATATCGCGCTCCGAAGATTTCTCCATTAACCATACTAGAGTTCATCATGTTGCTTTATTTCGCAAGCGGATTGGTATGGCCTTTCATACTTCGATTCTCTGAAAAAGATGGCGCTACTCGTTTAACCGATTTCGGTTTAATGCCTTTCCACTTGATGCTTACCATTGGATATTTCTACGTAACCTATTATAGTGTTAAACACGCTAAGGCAAATTAGAATTCCATTTGAGAAATATTAATATTGAAAAGCTCGGCCTGTGCCGAGCTTTTTGTTTTTATCTTGCGAGCAACAATTTTGTTTATGAAAAATCTATTTTTATCACTTTTCATCGTTACCTCTGCTGCCGTTGCTGCACAACCTTGCATAAATGGAATGGCTGGTATTTATCCTTGCGATAATGTTGATTTACTAGCCTACGTGCCCTTATCAAATATTGGGGCTAATCCGAATAATGACAACACCAGCGACATTTGGGGTTGGGTTAGTCCGGTTACAGGAAAAGAATATGCCATAGTTGGTGTTTCGAATGGTACTGCTTTCGTTGATATTTCATATCCGGAGTCCCCTGTTTATCTTGGAACTCTCCCTACGCATACAACGAACAGTTTATGGCGAGATGTTGAAACCATGGATCATTATTGTTTTGTTGGAAGTGAAGCTGGCGGACATGGTCTGCAGGTTTTTGATTTGCTACAATTAGATAATGTTACTGCTCCTACTTCCTTTATTGAAACGGCCTATTATGGAGGGTTTGGAAATTCACATACAATAGCCATTGATCCTGAAAGCAAAATCTTAATGGCCATGGGATCGAACACGTTCAACGGGGGGCCTCATTTGGTTGATATTTCAAATCCTCTTCAACCCATTCTTGTTGGAGGTTACCAAGATGCGGGATATACCCATGATGGAACAATTCTAACCTATAATGGTCCGGATGTAAACCACCAAGGTGATGTTATCGTTGTTGCTTGCAATGGAAATAGCGGATGGGGTGTTGTTACTTTAAATGTGACTGATCCAACAGATATTTTGTTTTTAGATAATAATGAATATCCTGAAAGAGGTTACACGCACCAAGGATGGTTCACAAAAGACATGGCTCATTATTTAGTAAACGACGAATTGGACGAGCAGAACTTTGGAACAACAACGCGGACGCATATTTTCGATTTCACAGATCTTGACAATATTGGTTACATGAATTATTATCAAAGTACCAATTCATCAATTGACCACAATTTATATGTGAAAGATCAATTCGTTTATGAAAGTAATTATCGCAGTGGCGTTCGCATTCTCGATGCTTCACGTGTGAGCACGGGAGTCTTGAATGAAGTTGGATATTTTGATTTATTTCCTACCAATGATTTACCACAGTTTAGCGGAACATGGAGCAACTACCCTTATTTACCAAGTGGCGTTAATTTGGCAACGAGCATGTATGATGGGTTCTTCATTCTTCGTCCAACCCTACTCTATTTTCAAAACAACCATTTGAACGCATGTGGTCAGTCCGCAGATACACTTCAACTAAAAATAAATGCAGACTTACAATTTCCTTTAACGGCGAATATTACAGGAATACCTGGTTTTCCGGTATTCAGCGGTGTGAACATTGGAGCAACAGGGATTCACAACATTGTTATTTCAGATTTAGGAACTGTTCCTACGGGAACGTACAACTGCACCCTGCAATTGCTAACCACATTTGGGGAGTCATACGATTTATTCTTTAAAATAACCATTGGAACTCCCCCACCAGCCCCCGTGTTATTATCGGTTCCTGCAACTATTCAATACAACGCCATGGATTACCAATTCAATTGGACAGCCATGCCTGGAGCAACGTCATATTTGTTCGAATTAGCAGAAAACGATGCAACCTTCGGAACCGTATTGTACAGTTCGACCGTAACATCAAACTTCGTTGTGTTACCAGCTAACTTTTCATTTATTGAAGGGAAAACGTATTCTTGGAGAGTAACTGCAATTAACCTTTGTGGTTCATCTGCAGCCTCAGTTTCAGAAGATTTTCAGTGGATTCCTGCAAGTGTAAATGAAATTGCAGAGCGTGAGTTTATCGTATATCCAAACCCTGCAGAGAATGAAGTATTCATTCAGAACTTCCAATCGGGAAAAAGTTTGGTTTCGGTTTATAATTCAACCGGACAATTGGTCTTGACTTCAACCTTCAATCAGCCAGGAGTGCATACACTTTCAGTTGGCGAACTTTCTTCTGGAATTTATTCGATTCAGGTTGGAAGAATCACTAAGCGTTTATTGATTAAATGATGAAAATTAATCCGGGAAAATTTTTCCTGGATTAAGAATTCCATTGGGGTCGAAGGCTTCCTTTATTTTCTTCATGAGGTTCAGTTGAACTTCGTTGAAGGCAATGTCCATGTAGTTCTTCTGAACCCATCCTATTCCGTGTTCACCGCTGAGCGTTCCTCCGAGCGAAACTGTTAACTCGAAAATCTCACGAATGGCTTTTGGAAGTGTATTGTCCCATTGTTCATCGGACATGTCATCTTTCAGAATATTAATATGAAGGTTTCCATCTCCTGCATGTCCGTAGCAAACGGAACGAAAGCCATAGCGTTTTCCAATGGCCTTTACTTCACGAAGTAATTTCGGAAGTTCAAATCTTGGAACAACAGTGTCTTCTTCTTTGTAAATGGAATGCGATTTAACAGCCTCCCCTACTTTTCTGCGCACTTTCCATAAGGCTTCCTTTTGATTGTGATCTTCCGCGAAAAGAATTTCACCGCATTCGTGTTCCATAAGAACGTTTGAAATGGTCTCACAATCGAGCATTAATGATTCCACATTTGAACCATCTACTTCAATCAACAAATGCGCTTCAACACCTTCCAAATTCACTTGAGCATCGGGAACAAATTGAAGGGTATACTCTATCGCTTCGCGCTCCATGAACTCCATTGCACTGGGTGTGATACCCGCGCGGAAAACTGCACTTACGGCTTCGCATGCTTTTTCTGCAGAAGCGAAAGGTGCAAGCAAGAGTAAATTGTGTTTTGGAAGCGGAAGTAATTTCAGAACCGCCTTTGTAATAATGCCAAGCGTTCCTTCACTTCCTACCATTAATTGCGTGAGGTTATAGCCTGTCGAGTTCTTCAATGTATTGGCCCCTGTCCAAATAATTTCACCATTTGCTAAGACCACTTCAAGATTTAAAACGAAGTCTTTTGTAACGCCGTATTTGACAGCATGTGGGCCACCACTGTTCTCGGCCAAATTTCCACCTATCCAACAACTGCCTCTGCTAGCTGGATCTGGAGCGTAATACAAACCTTGTTTGGCGCATTCCTCTTGAAGCACTTGCGTAATAACTGCAGGTTCCGTGTGAACCTGTCCGTTTTCAATATCGATTTTCAAAATTTTATTGAAGCGCTCCATTGAAAGTGCAACTCCCTTTCGCACGCACAATGCGCCACCGCTTAATCCGGTTTGGGCACCAATAGCCGTAACGGGTATCTTTTGCTCGTTGCAATACTTCAATAGACTTGCAACTTCTTTGGTATTTCCAGGTTTTAAAACGACATCTGCAGGAAAACTCAAATTCTCTGTTTCGTCTTTTCCATATTTAATGCGTGTTTCATCATCGGTAAAAACGAATTCTTGACCAATAGTCAATTCAAAAAAGTCGAAGTCTGATTTATTCATGATTGAAGAAGAATATTTAACAAATCTCAACGATAACGGCGCCTTCACGACGATTTTTTACCGTGGTCTTTCAACAAAGTAATTCACTTTTTAACATTGCGTCAATTATTGTCTTGAATTTACTTTTCCACGAAGCAAATCTTTTTATATTCGTGAAAACTAAAATTATTCTTATGAAAAAATTAATGATCCCAGCAGTTGCACTTGCAATGTTCATGGCTTCTTGCGGTGGTGTAAAGTCTGACGCAGAAACTATCTGTGACATGATGAACAAAATGGTTGAAGCTCAAAAAGCTAACGACACAGCGAAAATCGAAGCTCTTCAAAAAGAGTACGAACCTAAAATGGACGAGTTACAAAAGAAATATCCAAAAGGTAGCGAAGAAGAAAAAGAATTGGAAGCTCTTGTTAAGCCATGTATGGAAGAAGCAATGAAAGCTGCAATGGGCGGAAACTAATTTCCCCTCTTCTTAAAAAAATTAAGGGTCTCTTTCGAGACCCTTTTTTATTACTTGTTGTTTATGATAATGTTTCCCTTCGGAAGTTCCACTTCACTCGGATTGTCGTAAACCACTTGCGTGTTCACACCTGCGAATTCAGAATTCACCAACTTCCACCCTTCCGCGTTCAATTCCCAAGTATCCTTTTTAGCGTAGTCGTTTCCTTTAGAACTTAACGCTACAAGCTGTACTTCCACATTAACTCCGTTATTCATGAAGAATAAGGATTTCATAGGCTTCTTATCTTCAATGGGTGGAGCCTCTTTGCCATCTTTTTCAGTTGCAGGCGGATTTGGAAAATACAATTCTTGCAATTTCACAATCTCTTCTTGACTGAAGTTTAGCGACTTCACCAATTGTGGTGATTCGTATTTCCCAGAATAATAACTAAGCAATGCTTTGTATTCCGGAGTGAGGGTATTAATAAAAAGTTGATCTATGATGAGTTCGTTGGCATTCACCAATTGGTAAACAATTGACTTGTTCGAAGACCACAATTTCACTCGGTTCTTCAAGGTTGCAGAACCAGACGTACCCACAACTTTCGTTGAACGATTCATGTAAGTAACTCCTCCTTCTACATTCATTTCCAGTAAATCAGCCGATTTAATCTGAATCGCAAATGTACTTGTGCTGTCTGCACATTTCAAATTCAAAACGTCCCATTTTTCGTTAGGCTTGTAATTCCCAAGGAAAGTCTTGGCCTCTCCACCGAGAACACGTGTTCTTAAATAGAAGCTGCTGTCTGCATACAAAGCCAATGAATAAACAGTCCCCGAATTCTGGCTCCAAAGTGTGTCGTCGAAATCACCAATTAACTCGGCACTTCTTGAAGGCACGGGAACTTTCTTCTCGTCACATGACGCAAGAGCCAAAACACAAATACAGGCAACTAGCAATCCTTTCATTTTATTCATGTCCCAAAAGTAGACATTGTTCATATTTCCGCCAAGACTTTAAGTTCGCAAAACTTCTGAATTTCTTACTTTTGCAACTATGGAAGAGGCACAGATAGACGTTTTTAATTTCGATCCCATTCGTCCGTATAACGACGAAGAATTAAAAGCTGCTATCGAACGCATTTTGGAAGTCCCAGAATTTTACAAAATGTTGAAGTGGGTTTTCCCAGGCTTAAGTCGTTCCGCCATTCAAAAAATGCTTCGTCAAGTGACTACCGTTGATGAATTTCAATCGGAAATTTCAGGTCCGGCTTTCAAGATGGCTATTCAAACCACTACAAGCGGTTTGTCATTCACCAACTTTGAATCGTTAGATAAGACAAAGCCTTATCTCTTTTTAAGCAATCACCGCGACATTATTCTTGACAGTGCCATTCTGAATGTTAGCCTACTTGAACAAGGTCACAAGACTACCCAAATTGCTATTGGAGATAATCTACTTCGTCAGAAAGTGGTTGAAGATATCGTTCGTTCCAACAAGAATTTCATTGTTAATCGAAATGTAAATGCGAAGGAGATGTTCTATTACAGCCTTCGCCTTTCCAATTATATTCGTCATACTATAACAAAAGACGAAACCTCAATCTGGATCGCCCAACGTGAAGGTCGCAGCAAAGACGGTGACGACAGAACGGCTACTGGATTGTTGAAGATGTTCGCCATGAGTTCCGACAACATTGAAGACGGATTGCTTGCGTTGAACATGATACCCATGGCGGTTAGCTACGAATACGACCCGTGCGATATGATGAAGACGAACGAATTGATGCATTTAAAAGTGCTTGGTTCGTACGAGAAAAAGTCTGGAGAAGATTTTTTATCTATGTTGAAAGGTATCACCGGACACAAAGGCCGCGTGAATATCTCCATGGGAAATTCATTGAATACGCATATTGAACACATGCGTACCATTCAGAATAAAAACGAGAAGTACCGCTATCTAACGCAAGCCATTGACAACGAAATGCACCGCATCTTCAAGTTGTGGCCAACGAATTACATTGCGTATGATTTGTTGAATGGCACCAAGGAATACAAAGACCAATACACGCAAATTCAGAAGATTGCCTTCAGCAACTACATACGCGGAAACACCTTCAAATTAAGTCTTCACAGAAAAAAGACCAACCTTCCGAAGGAAAATTTCACACAGATTGCGCGTGATATTATGCTTCAGATGTATGCGAATCCGGTGATAAATTATCGGAATCTGTCGGTTTAACCTCGAAGCGCTCATTGCGTTTACCTCTGAACAACTCAATTCCGCGAAGTTCGCATTCAAGTTTTCCGTTCATCAATCGTACTTTACGCTTCTGACGAAGTCCAATCGCATGAAGCGCTTGAAGATCTGAAGAGATAATCCAAGCGGTAGAACCTGAATAACGGTGTTTGAAAACTGAACCTATTTCAGCATAGATTTTTTCCAATTCCTCAATTTCCATTCGCTCGCCGTATGGCGGATTCAAAACCACAATTCCTGGAACTTCCGGAACGCTGTCTTCGCTGAAGAAATCTGATTTTTCAAATCGAATGGCATCTTTGAACGGAAGGTTCTTCCCATTCTTACGTGCAACATTCAATTGGTCGTAGTCGATGTCTGAAGCCACAATGGTTAGCTCTTTGTTTTCAATCAACGCATTCGCATCGGCATGCACGGTCATCCAAAGTGCTTCGTCGAAATTCAACCACGTCTGAAAATTGAATTTTGGATAAGCCTTTTGTGCTGGGATATTCAAAGCCGCATATGCTGCTTCGAAGGCAATGGTGCCTGATCCACAAAACGGATTGTACAAAGGAGTTTCTCCTTTCCATCCTGTAATGGCAATGATTCCTGCGGCCAATACTTCGTTCATTGGAGCCTCTCCACCGTTTACGCGATAGCCGCGTTGGTTGAGCGAACGTCCTGAACTGTCCAATGATATTTGAACCTTCTCTTGATCAATGAGCAAATGAATTTGTACATCTGGGCTCTCCGGATTCACATCGGGACGTGAGTCGTAGACTTTCTTCAAGCGGTCTGCTATAGCGTCTTTCACGCGAAGCGATGGGAAGTGTGAGTGCGTGAATAACGAAGAAAACACCTGCGGGTCAATTGCGAAAGTGGTATCTGCATTCAAGTATTCTTCCCAAGGCATCTCATAGGCCTTGGTATATAAATCGTCTGCCTTGCGAATCTGAAACGAGTTCAATGGACAAAGCACGCGCAACGCCAAGCGCGCGCGATAGTTGATTTTATAAAGTGTTTCGAGGTCGCAATTCGCGCGAACCACTCTTCTTCCCTCTTCAACTTCTGTTGCGCCTAATGCAATCATTTCTTTCGCCAACAAAGGCTCTAGACTCTGCATGGTCTTCACTACGATTGGAAATATTTTCTCCATTTATCCTCCTGCTTTTTTAGCTGCATAACCCATGTCCTGCAGCAGTTTAATAATCTTTTCTCTGTGGTCGCCTTGAATAATGATCTCGCCATCTTTCGCACTTCCACCTGTACCGCATTTGTTTTTCAGCACCTTGGCTAACTGTTCCAAGTCTTCGTCGTTACCAACAAAGTCTTTAATAACAGATGCTGTCTTACCTCCGCGGTGATTTTTTTCCAACCAAACTTTCAATTTCTGTTCGTTGGGTGGAAGCGTCTCTGCAGCCTCATTTTCATTCTCTATGTTGAAGTTAGGATTCGTGCTGAATACGAATCCGCCCTCACTCTTGTTGTTCTTCTTGCTCATGTGCAATTGGAATTACTGTTTTCTTTTTCAGTTCTTCGTATTCCGCTTGAATACGTTGAAAGGCAATGACATCATAAATGATATGCGCCACAATAGCGGCCAACAAACCTAGGTATTCTCCTAATATTCCGAGTATGGTTCCAACGGCAAATAAAATTAATCCGAAGATCACCTTTGGCCAAGAGCTGTAACTCATGTATCCGTGAAGTGCAATAAACATGAACGATGTGGTTAAAATTCCCAACCATGGTTGAATCATTCCACGAAAGACAATCTCTTCTCCAACACCCGCGCAAAAACTCAGAAATAAGATTTCTTGTAAACTGAAATTAAAAATTCCCAGACGTAAGGTGAAATCGAAATTCACATCGTCGAGGTATTTCCATTTCCCCATGAGCCATGTTATTCCACTTAAGAGAAAACCTCCTGCAACACCCGCCCCAACTTGAATCCAGACATTCACTTTTCCAATTACAACTGGAATCATGAAGGTTGTTGCATTGAAGTAATACAAGATTGCCACAATGACTAAAGGAACGAGTAGCGTAAGTAAACCCATGCGCATAAACAATTCCCGACTCGCTCTCATAAATGCAAAGGTAAGCTTTGTAACTTCGCGCAATGGATTTTATCTCATCTACTTTATTAGACTATTGCGAAAAACATTCCGATGATGAATCTGATTTGTTGAAGGCTCTTTCGGCTGAAACCTGGCAGAAGGTGATTAATCCGCGCATGTTAAGTGGACATCTGCAAGGACGGTTTTTAAGTCTACTTTCTCAATTGATTCAACCCAAGCGCATTTTAGAGATTGGCACATTCACGGGATATAGTGCACTTTGCTTGGCAGATGGACTTTCTGAGGTAGGCGAAATTATTACTATAGATGAGAACGACGAGCTGAGTTGGTTACACGACAAGTATTTCCTTCAACATAAAAATGGAAAAGGAATTAAACCCATTTACAAAGCGGCTTTGGAGGCTTTCAAAGAAATCGAAGGAACCTTTGATTTGGTCTTTATAGATGCAGATAAGCGCAACTACATACATTATTGGAATTGGACCCTTGAGCATGTTCATGCTGGATCTGTCATACTCATTGACAACGTTCTTTGGAGTGGAAAGGTTCTAGAACCCGCTGCTGAAAAGGATTTCGATACGCAGGTGCTTCAAGAATTGAATGATTTAGTGGCGAAAGATTTACGCTGCGAGAAGGTACTTTTGCCTCTTCGCGACGGATTAATGATGGTTCGGGTGAAGAAGTAGACTACCTTTGCGCCCGCAACAAGTTCCGTTGGCAGTTCAACTTTGAAATACGATTGGGAATTTGGCGACCACGTATTTTATGTCATTTGAAAAATTAAACTTAATTGAGCCTATCCTTAGCGCTCTAAAAAAAGAAGGTTACACTACCCCCACTCCTATTCAAGAACAAGCCATTCCAATTTTGTTGGAAGGAAATGATTTGCTCGGATGCGCGCAAACAGGAACAGGAAAAACAGCGGCTTTCGCAATTCCAATTTTACAATTACTTACTCAGAATCAAGGACACACTGGAAACAAGCGTGCTATTCGTTCGTTAATTGTTACTCCAACGCGCGAGCTTGCCATTCAAATTGGTGAAAGCTTCGCGAGCTACGGTAGAAACTTAAATCTTCGTCACACCGTTATTTTCGGTGGCGTGAATCAATTCTCGCAAGTCAATGCGTTGAAAGCTGGAATAGATATTCTTATCTGTACGCCAGGACGTTTATTAGACTTGGTACAACAGCGTCATGTTAATCTTGGACACATTCAGATGTTTGTGTTGGATGAAGCCGATCGCATGTTGGACATGGGATTCGTGAACGATGTGAAGCGCATTATTAAATTAATTCCTGAAAGAAGACAGTCTTTGTTCTTCTCGGCTACTATGCCGAAGACAATTCTTGAATTAGCGAATTCAATTTTAACTACTCCGAAAAAAGTAGAAGTGACTCCGGTTTCTTCCACTGCTGAAAAAATATCTCAAGGTATTTACTTCGTAGATCAAGCGAAAAAGAACGATTTGTTGGTGCATGTCCTTCAAGACAAAACGATCAAATCTGCTTTGGTGTTCACACGAACCAAGCACGGCGCAGACAAAGTGGTTAAACTTTTACAAAAGCTAAACATTAAGGCTGAAGCCATTCACGGAAACAAATCTCAGAATCACCGTCAGCGTGCATTGAGCAATTTCAAAGGCGGAAGCACACGCGTGCTTGTGGCTACAGACATTGCTGCGCGCGGTATTGACATTGATGAATTGGCCTTCGTTGTGAACTTCGAAATTCCGAACATCCCTGAGACTTATGTTCACCGTATTGGTAGAACAGGTCGCGCAGGTGCATCTGGACAAGCCATTTCATTCTGCGATATTGAAGAGCGTGCATATTTGCGCGACATTCAAAAGTTAATTGGATTGGAAATTCCTGTTGTGAGTGAGCATCCGTTCCCGGCAGAAAACAAGCCAGCTCCGGGTGTTGCACAAAAGCCACAAGGAAAGAAGCCTTTCTCTCGATCTGGTGGCGGAAAGACACATCGTGGAAGCGGCTCTGGTAGCGGAAGTGGAAACGGTGGCGGCGGAAACAGACCAAAAAGCGGCGGTGGATTCAAACCACGTTTTTCTGGAAACGCTGATTCGAAAAGAAGACCGTCTTAAACACGAACCATCCAAACGTATTCGCGCATTTGTTTCCACCAACTGAATTTCACTACCTCTGAAGGCGTGCATTTGAGTTGGCTGGAGATGTATGCCAATGCATCTTGATATCCGATTGTTTCTGATTGGAAGAGATTCAACTTCGTTTCATTTTCTAGAAGGAAATCGGCAACTGCAGCAGGAATATCTATTTTTTGGTATCCCGATTTGTGCATGAAGAGCACCTCTTTGTTCGGACCGTTTTTCTTTAATTCCTTTAATGAAATTTGATGAAGGAAAAGCACCATGCCTTTCAATTCTACTTCATCCTCTGGAAGTTTCTTCAC
>JBDLUS010000082.1:0-21931 GCA_039805165.1 Bacteroidota bacterium
ATTTTATAGCGGGTTCAATTTTCAATTTAGGTACATCGAGAATCGATGTTGTGGTTTCAATAGAAACACGTTCGCTTTTCTTCGAGTAATCTATTTGCAATTCTTCATCGAATAACAATCCGGTTACCGCAAAGAACTTGTCTGTTTCAATTTGATCGAAGTCTTTTTTTAAGGCTTTAAAACACCATCCGAAGAAGTCGTTCACGGGCATACTCGCCGAAAGCTTTTCCTTGAATAAAGTTCTGTCGAAAATCCAACGATCGAAATCAGCTTCCGAATTTTCAACGATAACAGGAGCTTCAATTTGAAACTGTTCGAAGAATTCACGCACTTTGAAGTACATGTCTTTCGCGTAAACCATTGTACGTGTTCCTTTCAACAACGGTGGAGTTTCCACTTTGTATGGATTGCGTAAGAATTCGATGAAACCTGTAAGGATCAATGATTCCGTGCGAATGCGCTCTAACAATGGAAGAAGTTCGTTTGTAAGAATCTTCGATTGCTTTAACAAGTCTTGGTTGGTTTGAATCAGTTGCGTGTACAATTTTTCATATTCACTGCGCGTAGTTTCATCGGAGTAGTCGAGACGTTTTCTGTTCGCGTACTCACACACTTCAACCAACTTGCTGGTTACCGATTCACTGTGATTCACATCAAGAATACGGTTCAATGGAAGAATGTAGTATTCAATCCAGAAGGAAGCTTTGTGAACTTTTTCACGGTATTGAACGCGGTCAATGTTCGATTTCAAATCGCGCGTTTCCGCCAATAATCGGAAGGCATTTCGTTCAACTAAATCAACGAATTCACGCACTTGTCCGGAAAGGTTTTTAATTCTTTCCTGAAGAATGTCGCGATCAGAATGTTCGCTTTTGCGAATCTTCATGAACAATTCAGAAATGGCTCCTTTGTATTTCTCAATGGTTTCTGGAAGAAGTGGTTTGAATTCAAACAACAAAAATTCCATTAACTTGAAATACACATCGCGCATTTCGAAATCACTTCCAATCGAACGAACAACGCGGTATTCGCGCAAACGACTTTTCATTTGCGCACCATGCTTATGACAAATCATATCGAATACTTCCTTCGTAATGATACCGTCTTGTTGTTGGTATTCAAACAAGTCGCGCACCACATCGAAGTAGGTGTTCAGGAAGTTTAATATGGTCCGTGGTTCGGCTTTAATCATTTTTCTTCTGATTCTAAATGGTAGCAAACTTTAACTTCTTCAATGTCTTGAATGTTTGAAGGGTAAAGTGTTGCGAAGTTTGGGGCAGTTAGTAATGTTGACATTAGTTTTCAGATATTTTTAGGTCTTCACGACGCACAGCGTGCTGCTTGTCGTTCAAATTAATTTTTCCTTTCGAACGGAAGATGAAGTAGTACTTCGAGAATCCGTCGTACGGCTGCGGTGCAGCGAAGATTGGGAGGAAGTTGTGCTCTTTACAGAACTGAACCAATTGCGGACGGTTATGCTCGTCAATGGTTCCAATCTCATCGATGAACAACGCAATCTTGTTCTCTGGCGCTGAAACGGCTAAACGGTTGATAATTGCCATGACAATAACCAAACGAATCATACGGTCAGTTCCATCCGATTCAACTTGCTCTTTCAAGTCAACGCGCTTCAGTTTTCCTTTTACGTCGAGATGCAATTCAATGTCGAATAGGTCTTCGAAGTCAATGGTCTTTCCGCTGTCGAGGTATTGATTTAAGATTTTCAAATCTTCACCTTGTTCAAATTCGAAAGCCAATTGTGAATTCAAATTTTCAATCGAGGCAATTCTTTCTAAGTCGAACAATACGCGCTTGTTATCTACGAGTTCAATGCGAAGCGATTCAATGTTCGAGATTCTGGTTTTTGCCAAACTCTCGTTGAAGCGATTGTATACGAACGTTTTGAATTCTTCGTAACGTTTGCGAAGGTTGAATGCAGGGTTTGCAAATTGAGTAGAGATACTTCCCAATAGACCATCGATACTTTTTACTTTATCGTTGATACATGCAATTTCATCTTCAACATATTTGATGAATTCTTCTTCATCGGCCATTGCTGAATTCGTTTTGAAACGCAAGTGGTCGAACATGCGGTCTTTGTTGCCTTTCAGCGTATCGCGATCGGTATTCGAGATTTTGATTTTTCCGTAAATCTCATCTAGCGATTCCGTTGTGTCGAATTCTGTTGGTATAATTCCGAAGGTTTCAATTTCAGCTTTTCTTCTTTTCAATTCAATCAAACGCTCTTCGCTGCGACGCGTCTCTTCGCGCAATGAATCGAGTAGGAGTGTTTTGTCGGAAAGTTCTTTTTTCAACTTACTTAAATCACCTTCGCACTTTTCTTTTTCAGCCTTCATTGTGCGGAGTTCTTTCCCTACAGCTTCGGCTTCTTTTTCAAGTTTTGGTTTGTTCTTCAACTTGTTCAACTTCTCTTTCACCTCATCAATATCAGCAAGAATCGTGTTCAACTCTTTCTGTGCTTTGTCGAAGTTCAATGCAACTGCCCAAAGTTTTTCAAGTTCTGCTTTTTCACGCTTCAATTCTTGAAGTTCATCTTTCAATGACTTTACTGAAGGAATGTCTGCAAGAACTAAATCTTTTGGCAATGTAATTTCACCATCGAAGATGCTTAAAGTGGTTCCAGCCTTGGTGATTTTCTTCTTCACCAACTTGCTTGGAAGTGCCGCGAATTCTTGAGAGAATACGGTATTTAAGATTTTACGAATATCGTCTTTCGCTGTAATCTTGTGAATTAACTGGTCGTCGTAATTCTTGATTTGTGCTTCAAGCTTTCCACAAGTCAGGTCAATCTTTTGAAGCTTCGCTTCCAGGTTCTTCGAATCTAATTTTTGATTCTCGACCATGGTAATGCGCACCTCAGATTCGCGACGTTTTGCATCGAGATTCAAAAGCGATTCTTCCAAGAATTTCTTTCCTTCGAAAGAAGCAATTTCATCTAATTGAGTTTGAAGGTTGATGAATGTTTTTTCTTGGATCTCAACTTCTAACTCACGCTTTCCGATTTCACGGTTTAACTCTTCTTGCTTCGGTTTAAGTTTTTCATTCAGATTAAGAAGCGTTGTTTGATATTGCTTTTCTTTTTCTAAACGTGAACTGTCGAGTTCATTGATAACTCCGTTGTATTGTTTGTCGAAGGCATAAACCAAGTCGCTAACGATGCGTGTTTTTGCTTTGAACAAATTCACCACTTCACGGAATTCTTCGAATTCCTTTTGAATGCTTTTTACGGTGCGAATTTCTTCGTTAATACGAAGCAAATCGTTGATGTCTTTTTTGTTTTTCTGTGAAAAACTTAAACCTTCGTTCTCGCGGTTATCGGCAACAATCAAACTTTCTTTTAAGGTCTTGTTCGTGATTAACTTCGAGTTAATCAAGTAACGATAAACCTTTGAGAAGTTGTTCGAAAGTCCGTCTGTGCGAACGCTATCTTCCAACCAAATGGCAGCATCGTTCTTTCTTCCTCTCGAATAAACGGTATTGAAGACTTCTGTTTTACTCTTAAATAAATATAGATCTACGCCTGCGGTTTTAAGTTCATCTTGTACTTCATCCCATTTGCGAATGCGTTGGTGTGCTCCCTCTTTTTTAAAGAAGTTGTCTGCGTTGTATTCTCCAGTAAATCGGAAGTATTCCAATTCACCATCGCTATCTCTTTTAACAAGAATGCAATAGTTGGAATCGTTCTTCTTGATTTCGAAAATAATGTAACTCTGATTGTGAGTAGGGAAGTAGTGATGAATGGTTTCCTTGTCTCCACGGCGCTGCCCTGAAAAGGACATCTTCGATCCATCTACAATGAACAAGAAGTTCAAGGTGTAAATAAGGGTTGACTTACCAACGTTGTTTGGACCTACCAACTGCAACGAATCGCAATCGTCTAAACGCATTTCCGCGTTCACATAGGTGCTGGTGTTTATCCCAATAATTCGGGTTATCATACGAAAAAGTTTAGGTCATGTGTTGTGCGACAAATTCGCACCGAACACACAAATCTAAACGGCTTGCGTCGCTTCGAAAAGGAATGTTAATAAATGTGGAAAAGTAGGCTTTGTGCTACTTGCGCTTGTTCTCGAAGAACTGTTTCAGAATGGAACCACAGTCGTCTTCCATAACCCCTCCAATCCATTCAGTCTTAGGGTGTAGCAGTTTTTTATCGTCGGTTTGGAAGATAGAAAACCCTCTTTTTTGATCAAAGGCTCCGAAGACAATTCGGCCAATTCGGGTGTTGTAGGCGGCACCTGCGCACATGACGCATGGCTCTAGTGTTACATAAAGGGTGCATTTATCCAAAGACTTCCCGCTCAGATATTCCGAAGCAGCTGTAAAGGCTTGCATTTCAGCATGAGCTGTGAAGTCGTGTAGGCGTTCAACCAAGTTGTGTCCACGCGCAATAATGCGGTCTTCCGCAACAATTACACATCCGACTGGAACTTCATCTTGTTCAGCAGCGTATATGGCCTCTTTAATGGCCATCTTCATGTAAAATTCGTCTTTGTTAGCGTCGTTCAAAATGCGTGGTGTCGTTTAAATAATTCACGAAATCTTTGGTCGAGATTTCATTTTCGTTTGCGGTGGGGAAGTTAAATTGTTCCTCCCAATATTTCGCTAAGTATTCTTGTTCGAATTGCCCAGAAGTAGGAATAAGCAGTGCCTTCTTGCCAATGGTCGCTAATTCCATGAGGGTGCTATAGCCAGATCTGCAAACGATGTGTGAAGATTCATTCATTAGTATCTCTAGTTCAACACTGTTGCAGTAGCCTAGTTCTTTTACTAATTCTGATTTTGGAATTGACTTGCTTTCTCCAGCAACAACAATGGGAAATCCGAGTTGAAGGGTCTCTTCAACAATGTCCTTTGCAAATCGAGAACGCTGAGGTTCTGGTCCTGAGAGAATTAAAAGCAATTGCTTTTTTGTTGAAGATTGAGTCTTTTTGATTTGGCTGAGTGCACCAATAAATGAGGCGTTAACGCTTGAATTTGTTTTGCTCAAGTTCCCACTCAATTTAGGTTCGGCATTAAAATCTGGAATTTCAATTTCGTTGAAACGGTTCAGGTTTTTATTGAGAACCATTTGGGGAAGAAGTAAGAGGAACCTCGGCCCGGGTAAAGTGAGCTGATGTGTAAGCAATACCGAATGAACGTTCGGGTGATAAAATCCGTATCGATTATCGGAATAGATTACGTCGTAGGAGTTGCTTTCAAGATGCTTTTTTAACCAATTGTTTTCTTTTTTCCAATTCGATCTAAACTCGAAAACGCGCAGTCCCAATTTGAAAAACAAACCCTTTCCGCTTTCAATTTGAATGTGGTTGTTGGGAAGGGTGACGTGGATTCTGAGTGTCGGAAATTTCGTCTTGAAGAAGGATTCTTGATTTTCAGAACATGCTATTTCAACCGTATTTCCTTCCAGTATGAATTGCGAAATACGCTCGCTGCCGCGAGTCATATGTCCGTAACCCCAATCGAGTGCTGCGAATAATATTTTTTTCGGAGTGTTCAGTTTATGGACGTTGAATTCTAATCTCGCGTTGCATGTTGTTTCCTCCTTGCGCAGGAATGAAATAACCCGTTACTTTTTTCTTTTTTCCGTTTCGAAGGAAAGTAATATTTGCTTCGTCACCCACGGCATACATCTGAAGGATTCCAACTAATTCATCGAATTCGTTGATTTCGTTATTGTTTAATTCAACAAGTATGTCTCCTGTTTGCAAGCCAAGCGCAGCGCCCAAACTAGTGGGCACAACAGTCTCAATCATTACGCCTTCGCCTTTGAATGAACGAGCAGGAGTAATACCAATTTTAGCGCTATTGTCCGGCGCACCAAATCCGAAAGGCATCTCATTCGGCATTCCGAATACCATACCTTCGGGCATTTGGAAATCTTTTTCGAAGCCGAAGTTGAAAGAAGAGTCCATTATGGACATATCGAATCCAGGAATATTTTTCATGATTTCTTCCATGTTACCGATTTGATCTCCTTCGAAATTAAAGATGAGTGTGTCGACTTGTCCTGTTATTGTAGTATCGATTTTAATAATTGTAACATGATTTTTCTTTTGTACTTGTGCGAAAGAGATTACGCTGAGCAATGAGATTGTAAGTAGTGTGAAAAGTGTTTTCATGATATTATTATTATTGAATTCAAAATTAGAATGAAATTTCAATCAAAGAAAATCCTTTAGCAGGAATTGAAAGGGTTTTGTCCCAAGAAATTTTTTCGTTGGTCAGAATGTTCTTGCCGCAATTCACTTGTTTGGTAATTTCTTTCAGAGATTCCATTGGAAAATCGAATGCGGTCTCATTCAGGTTGTACATGCAGAGGATTGCTTTTTTACCGTCGGCAGATTTGCGTGCGTATACATAAGCGTTGTCATTCGGCACGAACTGAGTGAGTCTGCTCGTTGTAAGCCACTCGTTCTTTTTCCGGTAATTCAATAGTGTTTGAATGAAATCGAATGCTTCATTTTGAATTTCGGTTCTTCCTTTCTTTTCGAAGGCATTCACTTTATGGTCTGGCCATCCTCCAGGAAACTCTTCGCGTACATGAGCATCTGGATCGCAGAACCCCGTCATGAGAATTTCCGTTCCGTAATAAATACATGGAATGCCTCGAAGCGTTAGGAGCATGGCATGCGCCATTTTCCATTTTTCTAAATCATTATTAAGTAAGGAATAGATTCTAGCTAAGTCATGATTGTCTAAGAACGTAACTAAGTTTTCAGGCTTCGTATAAAGATGATCGTGAGCCAAGTCTAACTCAATTCTTCTCAAGCCTTCTTCCCAACCGAAAGGTTCTGTAAGTCCTTTGGTCATGGCGAAGTACAATTGAAAGTCTGTCACTCCGTCTAGATGTGAATCGAAATTTTGTCCAACTTTTTTTCCTTCGGGAAACCATGCCTGAACGGCAGAACCTTGCACCCAAGTTTCACCAAATAAGAAGAAGTTTGGATATTCTTTTTTTACAGCGGCATTCAAATTCGACATAAATAACTGGTCTGGATAGCTGTATGTATCAATCCGGAATGCATCTATTTTCCCCATCTCAATCCACCAAATTGAATTTTGAATGAGGTATTTGGAAAGGTGAGGGTCTAGCTGATTGAGATCTGGCATGTGTTTGTCGAACCAGCCATTCGCCATTAGGTTCTTGTCGTATTCACTGGCATACGGATCCATCATTGTTTCCGCGCGGTAGTTGGTTTTTGTGTAGGTCGGAAACCAATGGAACCAATTGCTGTCCGGCATTTCACGGAAGAGTTGGTGTTGATCTCCCCAGTGATTGTAAACCACGTCCCAAACATGCTTCATCTCTTTTTTCTTCATGCTTGTTGTTAGCTTGTTCAACTCGTCAAGCGTTCCAATTCGGGGGTCGATGAGGTAGGAGTCTGTTGTTGCATAACCGTGATAGGAATCTCTCTTCTCGTTGTTTTCAACCATTGGATTTATCCAAAGCGCATTGAAACCAAGGTCAGAGATATAGTCGAGGTGGTCGGAAATCCCTTGAATATCGCCGCCGCGACGACCTTTCAGTTCATCTCTATGGGTACCTTGAAAATAGTTAGGTACAGAGTCGTTTTTTGAATTGCCATTTGCAAATCGGTCGGGGAAGACCATATATATGGCATCGGCTTGCGAGAGTCCTAGGGGTTGAGCTGATCGGGGCGTAATGGAATAAGGAACCATCGCACTAGCAGAGGAGCCAGCTTTATTTACTATAAAAAATATGTACCGGTCTTCGGGTTGACTTTTAACCGAAAGGTCAACATAGTAGTAATTGTTGATTTTCGACTTTTCAACGTTTAATAAGGTCGCGTATTTCTCGCTTTCAGGATGGAGAGAAATTGTTAATTCTTCTCTGCCGTTGCTATAAAATAGCAGCTCAACCTCGCTATTGTTCATGCCACAGAACCAATTAGGAGGGTCTATGCGTTCAACGAAACTTGTTGATTGTCCGAAGGCAAAACAAGACATGAACATGAGGATTGTGGAAAAGTATAGGGAACTTTTTTTCATGATTTACGTCTATGTAGAGTGTGAAACACTTTTTCGATATATATTTGGAAAGTGTTAAAAGTACACGAACTACAGTAATTTAATTTAAAAACCTATGAAAAAAATTTTTACATTCTGTTTCGTAGCGTTATCTGCAATGATGGCTCAAGCCCAAGTTGCTGTAACGTTTAATGTGGACATGACTGGCCAAACAGTTAGCGCAAATGGCGTTCACATGGCTGGAAATTTCAATGACGTTAACTATGATGGTACTGCTGAAAACGCAGCATATGTTAACTGGAACCCTTCTGCAATTGCTTTGGCAGATCAAGGAAATGGTATTTGGTCTGTAACCTTGAATTTGGTTGCGGAGCGTTATGAGTTCAAGTTTATCAACGGAAATGACTGGCCTTTCGCGGAAGATGTTCCTGCTGCTTGTCAAGTTGAGGTTGCTGGAAACGATAACCGTTTTTGGTCAATTTCTGGATTGAACGCTACAGAGAGCATGACTGTATGTTATGCTTCATGCGCTGCTTGTGGAGAGAACACTGTTCGTTTCCGCGTAGACATGACCCAAGAAGTTGCAGGTGTTAACCCAGCAGGTATATTCGTTGCAGGTGACTTCCAAGGTTGGAACCCAGCAGGATCACAAATGATTGATCCAGATGGAAACGGTACTTTCGAAGGTTACTTCTCAATTGGTACTGCTACTTCTGCTCAATTCAAATTCATCAACGGTAATGACTGGGCATTCGCTGAAGCTATTCCAGCTGAGTGTAATGTATCAGGAAACCGTGTAGTTGATGTGGTTGAAACAAACACAGTTGTTGACGTTATTTGTTTCAGTGCTTGTGGTCCTTGTCAGGCTCCAACCCCCGTGTTGTTCCGAGTTGACATGACCTTACAAACAGTAAACGCTAACGGTCCTCACGTTGCTGGTTCTTTCCAAGGATGGAACCCTGGCGATGCTGCTACTTTGATGACTGACCCAGACGGTGATAACATCTATGAAGTAACTCTTTTACTTCAACCAGGTACTTATCAGTACAAATTCGTTAACGGAGCTGCTTGGGCAGATGGTAACGAGTCTTTGCCTGCTGATTGTAACGTAGGTGGTAACCGCGAGGTTGTTGTTGCTGCTGATCCGGTTGTTGAGCATTATTGCTACAACCAATGTGGAGCGGAGTGTGTTGTTGATCCAGATCCAGCTGACATTACTTTCCGAGTGAACATGTTCAACACTGCTCCAGACGCTGCAGGTGTTTGGATGATTGGTGGATTCACAAATCCAGCATGGCAAGCAGGTGCAGTTCAAATGACTGATGATAACACAGACGGAGTTTACGAATGCACTGTTAACATCAGCGGTTCTGCCGATATTCAGTATAAGTTCATGAACGGAGATGTAAATCTTCCAACTAACGAAGAAGGTACTGGTATCATCAACTGCGGTATCGCAAACGGTGTTGGTGGTTACAACCGCCTTCACACACGCACTGGCGTTGCTGAGGTATTGAATATTGTATGTTTCGATTCATGCGTTGACTGTTTCATTGGAGTGCAAGAAGCTATGGCTTTAACTGTATTGAATGCGTATCCAGTTCCAGCAAATGAGTTTGTAACTCTTTCTTTCGGTCAAGTAAAATCTGCTCCTATCACTGTTCGTGTAATGAACAACTTAGGTCAAGTAGTTTCTACTCAGTTCTTGGGTAACCTTCCAACTGGAAACAACCAAGTTCGTGTGAACCTTGAAGGTGTTGCTAGCGGAATCTATGCTATCGAATTGTCTAACGGAACTGATAAGACTGCTGTTCAAATCGCAGTCAAATAATTCCTTGACAGGTTAACTTTTAGAGAAAAGGCTGCCGAAAGGCAGCCTTTTTTTATTGGTTAAATTCTCTATTGATCACGAATGAAAAAGGTTAAGAAAAAACAAACCCCCGAACGTTTTCGAGGGTTTGCTTTACCTTAACTAAAAAGACCCACAGCAGAAGCTGCAAATGGACTTAACGGCCGCGAAAGTACGTCAGTACTTGAGTTATTTCGATCAAATATTCATTTGAGTTTTGAACATCTAGATGCTTATTCAATTCCAAGTAAAACACAATGACTTATTCCGTTCATAGTGAATTGAATAATTCTTGGGCTATTTGATTTAGCTATGCAAAATGAAGAATGATTGTTTGAAGACAATTGGATTATTCTTCCATTTAAATCAAAAATGCGAATATCTGATGCTAAAGAACTGAAGTCAATTACATAATCGTTTTCTAAATTTCGAACAACATATTTTTTCTTGAATTCGGAAACACCATTGTCAAGAATTTGTATATCCCACCAACCTTGAGAAGTTCTAGCGCAAGCGTCAATAGCCGAATAGCTTAAAGAATAAACTCCAGCGTTCGCGTAAGTGTGCTGTGGAGAGAAATCTGTTGACGAATTGCCATCTCCAAAATCCCACGTGAAATTCCAACTTGAAACAGATTGATTATCTAGTTGCAGTGTTAAGCCATTGGATGTTGTGTTGACAAGAACCCCTGGATCATATTCACCCACATGCCATTCCATTAGGTTGTTGAACACGACAGCTTGTGCAGCTAATCTAATTTTCTCTGCAACAACAGGATCTAAAGTAGAACTGTAAGTGATAAGAGTAGGGTCTGTTCTGAATATGACAGATACCATACTGCAGGCTGCGGCGTATGTACCTTCAAGCGATGGGTGACTTCCATCGGCAGCATACAAATTTATTTCAGGGTGGTTTGTTCTAATGTACTTCCACAGGGCACCAACTGGAGAGAGTATAGCAGCGTTGTCAATGGCCATTTGTCTGTAACGCAAATTGAGCAAGCTGTCCATTCCTTCGTAAGTGCATACAGGTGGCCAAGAGGCGCAGTTAGAGGCGTCTCCGTTCTGTCTTCCCCATGTCATGTAGAAGATTGTTTCAGTGCAAGAATCAGCGGCTAGGATTTGTTCGTTCAAAGTAGTTGCAAATGGAAAACACTCAGCAGCTACTTGCGCATCAGGAAAGGAGGGAAGTTGACTTTGCTCTTGAAGTACAACATAGTCCCAGTTACCTTGATTAATTAGGCTTTGTGATGTTGCATTCGTGGTATGTACTTGGAACGTAGTTCCTCCCGGAGTACTACTGGCAATCTCCATAGGGAATCCAGCAAAGCCAATACTCAGCGCGCAATCAGCTGTTAGCTGAGGAAGATTGTTAACAGCAGTGTAGCTGTTTCCTATAAATAGCACACGCGTCTGCGCATGCAAAAGGTTGGCGAAACACACCAACCCTGCACAGAAAAATATTTTCTTCATATTACTTAAATGTCACCGGAGATACGATTGATTTTCCTTCACGAATAAATTCAACTTCGGTTGAATCACCTTCGTTGAATTTGCCAAGAGCTTCCATGTAAGAACTCATGTCAACGATTTTGTTCTCGCCCAGGCGAACAACAATGTCGCCTTGCTTTAGTCCAGCCAATGCCGCAGGACGATTTTCCTTCACTCCGTCAATACGCATTCCAACCCCGCTGAACATGTAATCTGGCATTACGCCAAGTGTTACTTTAAACGCTGAGTTTGTGGGTTTGGGATCTATTGTTTTTGTGAATTCCAATTTAGAATGGCCATTCATTTCAATACACATCGCATACATGTAATTCACGACTTCATTCAATCCTTCGTAATTGATTTTGTCGAAGTCATCACTTGGCTTGTGGTAGTCGCTGTGCTGACCGGTGAAGAAATGCAAGACAGGAATATTTACATTGTAAAATGAACTGTGGTCGCTTGGACCAATTCCACTTTTGTCGAACAACAATTTGAAATTTGTTTTGTTGTTTTTTGTAAGCCAGTTCTCAAACTCAGGAGAAGTACCAGTGCCACTGATTGAAAGAGCGTGCTCCGCGTTTAACCTTCCAACCATATCCATATTCATCATGCAATTCACGGTTGTCAAATCAATCGTAGGGTTCTTGCTGAAGTAGTTGCTTCCCCACAACCCTTTTTCCTCACCACTGAAGGCAATGAAGAGGTAGTTGTATTTATTGGTTGAAGCAGATTGGTCTGCTTTTAATTTGCGTGCCAACTCAAGCAAGGCAGAAACGCCACTCGCGTTGTCATCTGCTCCGTTATGAATGGCACGGTCTCCAGTCCATAAACTGTTTTCGTCTCCCCAACCCAAGTGGTCGTAGTGTGCACCAATAATGATGGTGTTCGCAGCTCTATTGTCAATATAACCAACAACATTTTTTCCGCTGATTTCCTTCACCAATGATTTGCCCATCTTCAGGCTATCTCCAACCTGATGCAATTGTCCATGTCCTTGCGGAATGAATGAAAAAGCTTGGGAGAATCCCAATGTTCCTTTTGGAAGCAAACCAATTTTCAAAAACTGATCTTGAATATATCCAGCAGCTTTATCCGCTCCAGGAGTGCCAATGGCGCGTCCTTCGAACGCATCACTTGCCAAAACAGAAACATCAACTTTTAAATTTGGAATTGAATCAGCTGATTTTTTTTCGTGAGAGAGAACAGTGCAGCTAGCTAATGCGATAGCAACAATTATGTGGAATAAAAACTTTTTCATGCTGCGAATTTAGTGACGATTCAATATAGTTTTCAATTCTTCGTTACCTTCGCTATATGAGGAGTATCAGTCTTTTTTTCTTCGTTTTCCTTTCATTCATGGGGTATTCTCAAACCATTCGCATTGAAGGAAGGGTGCGTGATCCCCACGGGCAAGGTATTCCAAATGCGATTATTGTGAACAACAGAACCAAGACGGGTAGTTTTGGAAATTCAAGTGGCTTTTATTCTATTGTTTGTGAGAAGAATGATACGTTGAGCATAACGGCATTGAGTTATTACACGCGTCAATTGTGTATGAAAGATTCGGTAGCGAAAGAGGTCTATCACCCAACTATATTTCTCGACGATAGAACGTATATGCTTCCTGTTGTTGAGTTTATTTCTCCGCGAGATCTAGAGGCGATTGAAGAAGACTTAATGAGTTTAGGTTTCGATGAGAACCAATTCAAAACAGCTAATGTGAGCAATCCAATTACTTTTTTGTATGAGCAGTTCAGTAAGCGTGAGCGCAGTAAACTCGCAGTGGCAAAAATGGAGTATGAGGATCGGAAGCGTGCGTTACTCAAAGAACTTTTCCATTTGTATGTCGATTATGACATTATTGATTTAACCAACGAAGAATTCGATGCGTTTATCGACTTCATGCATGTCAGTGACGATTTCATTCGTCAGAGTTCACAATACGAATTTCTAATATTCGTGAAAGAGGAATTTCAACAATATAAAATTTGGAAGCGCGGAAAAAGAGAGTGGAAGGACGATGACTTCAATTACGATAAGGACTAATTCTTTCGCGAGTTCTTCATGAACAAACCACCGCATTTGTAGAAACCAACATTGCGATCGTAATAATAAACGAAGAGTTGGTAGTTGTTTTCTGTTGCGGAATGATTCCCTTCAGCAAAGTTTATTTCTTCATTGACATTGGAAGGCTCAACTCGAAATCGATAGTTGTAAACGCCTTGTTTAAGATACATTGTAGCTTGATAAGCTTTTTTAATCTCGCTGTATTCGCAGAGAACTGGAGCGTTCCATTCATTTCCACATTCAAGAAAAACTTTGTTGGGTAATTCAGGTGAATTCAATTCGAAATGCACATAGGTGTAGTCGCTGGTTAAGTCATCGTCTTCGTATAATTCACTTGAAA
The DNA here is from genome assembly GCA_039805165.1 of Bacteroidota bacterium. Classification (GTDB taxonomy): domain Bacteria; phylum Bacteroidota; class Bacteroidia; order Flavobacteriales_D; family Sanyastnellaceae; genus CAIZGX01. The sequence continues at coordinate 13,760 of JBDLUS010000082.1, forward strand.
TGAGCGAAGCGCCATTCAGGTCAGAACGACTCGTGTATGCGAGATTCATTTCATTTTGGCTAGGGTATAGGTAGATGTGATTTTCATTTTCAACACGAATATTACTTTGAACATTATATCCGTTTAAACGCAAATCTTTGGTTTCAAAGGCTTCCCATTCTCCGCCTCCGGGAAATTCATTTTCACCACTTGAATAGTCGTAAACCAAAACGTTGTTTGGAGCAACATAGGTGGGTTGAAAATTCGTTTTCCCACTTTCCCATCTTCCGTTTTGAAGAACAACAGGAATGACTTTATTCATATCGTAAACAGGAGTATTCGCCAATGAAATGGAGAAATCAACTTCCTGATGAGACTGCAGACGTTGAATGGTAGAAGCTCGTTTAATGTTGAGTTCAGCATTCAATCCGTGAAGACCTTCATCATAAACGACCATGCGAAACCCAAGTCGAACGCTCGATTCCGTGTATTCACTTCCTTCATGAACGACCACGTAGTAATTTCCAGATTGAATAAAATTGGTCATGGTATTGGGCAATTCAAATCGGTAGTGATCGAACGTTACTGATGTGTGAATGGAGTTTTCGGGGAAGGAAACTCGCTGACTTGTGAATCCTTGAATGACGTCTGATGGGTTACTGTCATCAATATTCCAATACGGGTCGCAGTGAAAGACGGAGTAGAATAAATCTTCGTCCGGTGAAGTGAAAACGTCGAATTCAAATTGAATGGCGTCGTTGCTGAACAAGTTTAAAAAGGGGGCGGAAAGCGCTGCGTTCTTCGCGTGAGCTTCAACAGAAAAATAATCGTAATCAGGGTGAACGAAATTGTTGTTTGTTTCAGGAATTTGAGCAAATGATGTTACTCCAATCCAAAGCAATAATGCAAGTGTTGTTGAGTTGAGGATTGTTGAAGTATTCCGCATGAAGTAAAGTTATTCAGATTATTTTTGTGTCATGAAAAAAAATGTGTCTTTCCTGTTTATAGTGCTAGTATTTGGAAGCGTGCTTTTTCAGTCTTGTGGAAATAAGAGCACGTCTGATAATGGTTTGATCGGGAGAGATTATGACCGCGATTTTTTGGGAATGAAATACACCGTGAGTGTAGTGGGCGACACAACAGATTATTCATTTGCCTTTGACTCAATTGAAAACGCAGTTCGTATGCACATAGATGCTAGCAATCCGAATAGCACATGTATGCTATACAATTACTCGAATGCAGAAACTGGTTTTTTCGAATTTACAGATTACAATCGTATCATGGGTGTCATGTTAACCATGGCAAGAGAATTCAATTATCGCTCTGGTGGATGTTGGGACTTTACGCTGTCTCCGGCTCAAGTAGCATGGCTTCCGCAGCTATTGAATCCAACACCTAAAGTTCCAAACCTAGATTCTTTGAAAGTTTTTACAGGAATGTATGCTGCGAATGTTGATGTTGAAGATGTTGAAGAGAATGGAATGTATAAGTCAACGCGCATAAGAAAAAATAACCCCAAGGTTCAGATTGATTTATTGAAATTTGGAAGTGCGATAGTGCTCGATAAGATTGTTGATTACCTGAAAGAGAAAAACGCGACAGTCAAACAAGCAGTGGTGAAGACAGATGTTTGGCATGCGGGATTTGGTGCGGCTGTAGATAGTCTGAACGTGTTAGATATGAAAACGTCTGGGCAGAACACAGGGAATCTTTTACGCGTGGTGAATCGTGCATATGCAACATTCGATGCAAGAAACAAATTGTCTTTGCTCGATCCGAAAACGCTCTCTCCAGTTCAGAACGAAATGTATCAGAGTTATGTTTCCGCAAAGACAATTGTTGAGTCGTATGTTTTTGCAGAGGCTTTTATGGTGATGGGTGTGGAAGGCATTGGTGCTTTTTATGAGGCTAACGCAGATAGCGATATTCAGTCGTTGGTTTATTTCATGAAGTCTGATTCCGAGCGTGCCTCAGCGTCTACTGAGAATTTCAATAAGATGATGGTAGCTCCTTCGAATCAATAAGATGGAAGAGAAATTAGTCTTAGCCATTGAAAGCAGTTGCGACGAAACCTCGGCGGCTGTATTGTTTGGAACCCAAGTTTTGTCGAACGAAGTTGTCACGCAACTTCAGCATGCACAATATGGCGGTGTTGTTCCAGAGATTGCCAGTCGTGCGCATCAGACCATGATTACGGCTGTGGTGCACTCCGCGTTGAAATCGGCCAAGAAACAGTTGAAAGATATAGAAGCCATAGCTGTTACGCAAGGTCCGGGACTCATGGGGTCTCTGTTGGTTGGAATTTCCTTTGCGAAGAGTCTGAGTTTGGCATTGGATATTCCGTTAATCGGAGTGAATCACATGCAAGCACATATACTTGCGCATTTGGCAGATGATTGCGAAAAGCATCCTTTGTTTCCTTTTTTGAATTTAACTGTTAGTGGCGGACATACCCAATTGGTGGTAGTTCATTCGCCAACGCGAATGGAGGTTGTGGGAGAGACCATTGACGATGCCGCAGGAGAGGCGTTTGATAAAGCTGCAAAAGTTTTAGGGTTAGATTATCCAGGTGGGCCCTTACTGGATAAAATGTCTCAAACAGGGGATGCAAAGAAATTCAGTTTCCCAATTCCAAAAGTGGAAGGATTGAATTTTAGTTTTTCTGGATTGAAAACTTCGTTGCTTTATTTCTTGCGAGATAATCAAAAAGAAAACAAGAACTTTATTGAGGAAGAAAGAGCGAATCTTTGCGCTTCGTTTCAACATACAGTTGTCACTTATTTACTTCGACAAATTCAAAGAGGATTGACTTCAACACAGATTAATCAAATTGCTATTTGCGGCGGAGTTTCTGCTAATAGTGAATTGCGTAAACAACTGGTAGCATTTGGAGAAAGGAATGAAGTGGAAGTATTTATCCCACCCTTCAAATATTGCACGGATAATGCAGCTATGATAGGCGTAGCAGCACATTATTTAATGAAAGAAAATCAGACTTCAAATCTGAATATGGTTCCGCTAAGTCGCTATCCGTTATAGATTGTTGTATTTGTATAGTGGATCCATTTCACTGTCGGGACCAATGGTAATGAGTGGATTGATTATACCGTTGTTTAGCCCGTACACCCAGCCATGTATCAATGGCATCTCTCTCTTTTTCCAAGCGCCCTGAACGATGTTTGTTTCGGCTAAGTGATGAACTTGTTCTAATACATTTAATTCCACAAGGCGATCGAATTGCTTTTCTTCGTCTTGAATTGTCTGTAATTCGGTTCTATTCGCTTTATACACATCCTTGATGTTGCGTAACCAATTGTTAATTAGCGGGAGATAATCGTTACCCATAGCAGCTTTCACACCGCCGCATCCGTAATGTCCGCAAACAATGATATGCTTTACTTCTAAGACATCAACAGCATAGGTTAAAACGCTTAGCAAGTTTATATCGGTGTGAACCACCAGGTTCGCAATGTTTCTGTGCACGAATATTTCACCGGGTGCAGTGCCTGTTACCTCGTTTGCAGGCACGCGGCTATCGGAACAACCAATCCACAAATATTCTGGGGTTTGAAGTGCTGCTAATTTTTTGAAATACTCAGGGTTTTCTTCTATGCGATCTTCAGCCCAAGCTTTGTTATTCAATAAAAGATTTTCAATGACTGACATGACTTAAAGTTTTATGTTTTTTAGTACCTCGGGTAATTCGCCCCAGTTGTTTTTATTTAATTCAATTCGAATGTTCTTAACCTTTGCGCTCACGATAAAATCTTGAAGAATTTCCAATATATCTGGATCCATAAACTCACATTTCCGAGCGTCGATTAACAAAAAACTTCCTTCAGGAATTTTAAGTAGTGCTTTTTTCAAGGCAGGTTTATTCAAGAATGAAACTTCTTTACGGAAGCGAAGAAGCGAATCGTTGTTGTCACCTTTTGTAACTCGAATGGCACTCTTGAAGTTTGAGCGAATAACGAAGAATAATCCGAACGCAAGTCCAACTATCACACCTTTCAACATGTCGCTGAAATAAATCGCTAAAAAAGTAGCGATGAATGGAAGAAATTGTGCAATGCCTTCTTTCCATATGTCTTTAAAAATGGCTGGTTTTGTTAGTTTATATCCGACCATGATCAAAATAGCGGCTAGCGCCGAAAGAGGCACCATATTCAAGTATGGACCTAAGAATAATACAGCCATCAATAGCCAAATCCCGTGCATGAATGCTGACCATTTGGTCTTTCCTCCAGCCAAACGGTTCGATGAGCTGCGTACGACAACAGAAGTTACAGGTAATCCACCAAACAAACCACTGGCAGCATTACCGATCCCTTGTGCTAGCAGCTCGCGATTAGGAGGAGTGATGCGTTTCTGGTCGTCGAATTTATCGGTCGCTTCAATATTTAAGAGCGTTTCAAGTGATGCAACGATTGCAATTATTGTTGCCTGCACCCAGACTGTAGAATTAAAGAAATTTTCAAGATTTAACTTATTCCAAATGAATAAACTTGAAGCTGTATCTAATGAGGGTAGTTGTATGAAATGTTCGGCTTCCAGTTGTTCTGTAATTCCAAGATATTTAGAAGTGACGTTTAGTATTATTCCCACCAAAACAACAATTAGAAACGGAGGTGCAATTTTTAATAGAAGGGTATTCTTCATTCTTTTTGAATCGAAGAAAATGAGCAGGAGCAGACAAGTCAACCCAATAACTACTGCTTCACTGTGAACTGAAGCGTGAAAGAGTTCAGTTATGGTGTTGTTCCCATCTGCCTGAATAAAGTTCTCATCACCTTCATAGTCGCCATCGTAGCCCACTAAATGGGGAATCTGCTTGAAGATGAGAATGAATCCAATGGCTGCCATCATTCCTTTAATAACAGAAGTAGGAACAAATTCACCGAAGAACCCAACTCTTAAAACCCCGAAAATAATTTGTAAAATTCCGGCAAGGAAAACACTTGTGAAAAATAAATTTAAGTCGTTGTTTAGGCTTGAAATTGCTGTTGTAACAACCACAATAAGACCCGCTGCAGGTCCAGAAACGCTCAACTGAGAGCCACTTAGAAGACCAACAATTAATCCTCCAGCGATACCCGAGATAACTCCGGTTATAGCGGGCAGCCCTGTTGCAAAGGCAATTCCTAAGCACAAGGGAAGCGCAACTAGGAACACAACTAACGAAGATGAAAAATCGTTTTTATGTGGAAGGATAAGTTTCATGTCTTTAGTTAAAGCGTGTTTTCTGCGTTAAGGCTGTTGTAATAATTCCCTAAATCTAATCGAAGTTTTCGAATATACTCTTCCTTCAACCAATCTAAATAACTGTCGGTACTCTTTGAAATACAGTAGCTGTATTGTTTCATTCGACTCTTAATGTCTTGATCAAGAATTTTTAAAAGCTCGAATGCTCGATCTAAAGTTGGAGCATTCTCTTGAATAATAGTAGCGTGTTGTTGCATGCTCTTATCTAATACACTTTTTCCTTTTCCTCCAAAACGTGTAATGCGCAAATACTCTTCTTTGATATCAAAGTCAATTACCGGTGAAAGCGCGAACATGTCACGAATCTCTGGTGACATCTCGTATTTCATTTCGCGCGACATTTGCTCGTCGCTTACAATGCTTTCAAGGTAGTTGTGCGGATGCGCAAAGATATCGAACCAATCTATAAACTGTTCCCAAAGACCAAAACGTTTGGCATTGTTTCCCAAGTCAATTACATTGAATTCTTTTTTCTCTCCGAAAATTCGAGAACCACGTCCAATCATTTGATGATATAGCGTAAGGGATTTTGTAGCGCGATTTATAATAATCGTCTCAACCGAGGGCTCATCAAATCCTGTTGTTAGAATGGAAACAGATGTTAGCACAGCATCTGGTTTCGTTTTGAACCATTCAAGAATTTCTCTTCGTTCTTGTTCGTTATGAGTGTTGTCTAAATGACGAATTTCATAACCTTGTTCTCGAAACAAGTGAAACACTTGCTTCGAAGTATTAATTCCGTTATTGAAGATTAAGGTTTTTGTTCCTTTTGCTTTTTGTTCATAAGCATACAGAAGCTTTTCTTGCATGTACATGTTTCCATATAACTTTTCGGAACTGCTTACCGTGTAGTCTCCAGTTATTCCAACCTTTAACGAATGTAAACTCACGTCGTAACTGTATGTTGTTGCTCTCGCTAGGTATCCTCTTCCTACTAAATTACCAATGCTTTCACCAATGATCAAATCGTGATAATTGTCTTTAAGTGGAAGTTTAATATTGCTGCTTAATGGCGTTGCTGTTACTCCAAGAATGACTTGTTCTTCAAACCAACCGAATAGTTTTCGGAATGAATTGTAATGGGCTTCGTCAATAATGACCAAGCCTAAATTTTCGAACTCCATTTTTTCATCGCGAAGACGGTTGTGAAGCGTTTCCACCATTGCAACAAAGCACTCGTATTCCGACTCGTCGGGCAATTGCTTAACCTTGCTGACAATGATTTTATTCTTAACCGAGAAATTATTCAGGACATTGCTGGTCTGACTAAGAAGCTCAATTCGGTGCGTAAGGATTAATACTTTCTTTCCAGTTTCTTGAATGTAGCGTCGTGCTATTTCAGAAAAGATCACTGTCTTTCCACCTCCGGTAGGAAGCTGGAAACACAAGTTGTAATTGGTTGGAAAATCATGAATACGCGCGAAGATTCGCTCAAGAGCTTTTTCCTGATAGTCGTATAGTTTTTTTCTCTCTTGTGGCACTTCACCCATACTTGGCGCGTTGCTTTTTTGGGCAACGGGCAAAAATAGGACTATTTAAGGCTTTTGAGAAAAAGAACTTATTAAGAATTCGTCAAGAAAGTTATTTAGTATCGGGGTGAAACGGACGCATGATAATCTCACTCACATTCACGCCGTTAGGAACTTCAATGGCGTTCATGATTTGCTGAGCAACCCATTCAACGGGCATTCCAGCAGCAAAGCTTGGACGGAACTGAGCAAGTAATGCTTCGTTTTTCGTTTGTTCAACGAAGGGAGTATTCACAGATCCTGGGCTAATGGTAGTTACACGAACTTTTTTGGCTAGTTCGGTTCTGATACTTTCGCTAATTGCAAAAACAGCGTGCTTCGTTGCGCAATACACTCCTGAGTTAGGAAATACGTAGTGAGAAGCTAAAGATCCGAGATTAATGATATGTCCTGTAGAAGCCACCAAATGCGGAAGGCAGGTATGCAAAACATTCAACACGCCTTTGATATTCACATCAACCATGGTGTGCCAGTCTTCCAATTTCGCATCTTCAAGCAAATCAAAAATTCCCAATCCAGCGTTATTCAATAACACGTCAATGCCTCCCATTTGTTGAACGGCCGCTTCGGTCATAGCCTTTACCTCTTCGATATTGGTTACATCTGTTTTCAAGAAAAAGGTGTTTGAATTCTTCGAAGCCATTTCGGATAAAACCGCTTCATTCCTTCCCGCAATGAAAACCTGATGTCCGTTTTTAATTGCCAGTTCATAGGTGGCAGCCCCAATTCCACTGGTAGCACCAGTGATTAAAATTCTTTTTTGTGTCATTATTTTTGAGCTTTTTTGTAAAGTATAAATGCGAGTATTCCGAAGAGTAAATTGGGAAGCCAAACTGCTATTTCACTAGGAACTCCTAGGTTCATGGCGCTTACGGCCGTAATGCGCGAAATGAAGATAAAAATGAATCCAATGATGATTGCCAAAGCCAGGTGAAAACCAATGCCTCCGCGGGATTTTCTTGAGGCAATTGAAACACCAATAACAGTGAGAACCAATATTGAAAATGGCGTTGCGGTTCTATTCTCTCTTTCCAATTCGAATTTTGCAACGTTGCCTGAACCACTTAATTTCTGATCATCAATGAACGAGTTTAGTTCAGACCAATTCATGGTCGCGACAATTTCAGAACGCAAGCCGAAATCTTCTGGTCGAACCTCTAAAACGGTATCTAATTTTTGTTTGAAGTAAACGTGCTCTGTGCTGTCCTTGAATACGCGTACCTGCGCATTGGTAATGCTCCAAGATTGTGTTTCCGGCTTGTAATTGGCCGATGAAGAAATAAGTTTGAAAGTCAGTTCACCGTCTTTCCAATGTTCTAAAGAGAAGTTACTTCCACCTAAATTTCCTGGGTTGTATCGTTGGAAATAGGCAATGAGTCCTGGCTCAATCTCTCTGTGA
>JBDLUS010000083.1:0-8481 GCA_039805165.1 Bacteroidota bacterium
ATTATGGATTTTGTGAGTGGTGTTGGGGTGAGTAATCTGGGGCATGGGAATGCGCGTATTCGCGAGGCTATTCATGCGCAAGTAGATAAGCACTTGCACACAATGGTGTATGGTGAATTTATTCAGGAAGCGCAGGACAATGCAGCGAAGAGCTTATTGAAATTGCTTCCTTCTGAATTAAATTGTTGCTACTTCGTGAACAGCGGAACGGAAGCAAATGAAGCGGCCATAAAGTTGGTGAAGCGCGTTACAGGAAGAAAAGAGATTGTCTCGTTTGTGGGATCTTATCACGGAAGCACAACGGGCTCAATGGCCATTAGTGCGAATGAAGTGAAGAAGCAGAACTTCCGTCCGCTTATGCCCGGTGTGAACTTCATTCGATTGAACAACTGGGAAGACCTCGATTTCATTACTGAAAAAACGGCTGGTGTTATTCTTGAAACCATTCAAGGAGACGCAGGCGTGCGTATACCGAATGAACTGTATTTGCATGCGCTGAAAAAGAAATGCGATGAAGTGGGTGCGCTGCTCGTGTTCGATGAAATTCAATGCGGCATGGGGCGCACCGGGAAGGTGTTCGCGTTCGAACACTTCGGCGTGGTTCCTCACGCCATTACGCTCGGAAAAGCTTTAGGCGGAGGAATGCCTATCGGTTGCTTGGTTTCCTCGCGAGAGAACATGCGCGAGCTTTCACACAATCCGTTTCTCGGACACATTAGCACCTTCGCCGGACATCCGGTTGCTTGCGCAGCAGCGCATGCATTCCTCGAACAAATTCACAATGAAGAATTGTTGAATCATGCCGAGCAAATCGGACAATACATTGAAGAAAAATTATCCGCGCATGAACGCGTAATTGAAGTTCGAAGAAAGGGATTATTCTTCGCCATTGACATGGAAAGTGCTGAAGTGGTTCAGCAAGTAGTGGAAGAAAATTTAAGAAACGGACTTTTGAGTTTTTGGTTCTTGTCTTGTCCGTGGAGTTTTCGTATTGCTCCGCCCTTGACGATTACCATGGAGGAAGCGTCTATAGGAGTTGAGACCATCCTTGCCTCAATGAGTGCTGCTAAATAATTAAAGAATTGCTTTTATTGTTTGAAGAATGATCTTCATATCCGTTAAAAAACTTTGCTCGCGGACGTATTTTAGATTGAGTGCGAGTTTTGCGGGCATGATTTCCTCGATGTAAGTTTTTTCAGGATGAGGAGATTGGCTGAGGAGTTCGTTTTCACGAACGTATTCTATGCTGGCGAAGTCTGTGATTCCTGGTTTGATGCTGAGAACGTTTTGTTGTTCTTCGTTGTACAACAAAACGTATTTAGGAACTTCTGGGCGAGGGCCTACGACGCTCATTTCACCCAAAAACACATTTACCAATTGAGGCAGTTCGTCGATTTTATACTTCCGAATAAAATAACCGCTTCGTGTAATTCGATTGTCTTTCATTCCAACCGTTAATTGTCCTTTTGATTCTGCGTTTTTGCGCATGGAGCGAAACTTCAACAAACCAAAATTTCTTCCATTCAAACCCACACGCTGTTGCACGAAAAAAGGAGAACCAAAATCGTCGAGGACTATCCAAATCGACACAACCATTCCCAAAGGAAAAAGCACGAGCATGAGCACCGCTGAGAATAGAATATCGAAAAGCCTTTTCATTTCTTTATGCGATGGCCGCCAAGATTGCATTCGCTACGCGCTCTGCATCTTCATTCGACAAATCGTAATAAACAGGAAGCGAAATTTCATTCTTATAGAAATTAAACGCATTCGGAAAGTCGTGAATGTCATATCCCAAACTTTTGTAAAACGTGAACAAAGGTAACGGCTGAAAATGCACGTTCAATGAAATGCCTAACTCCGCCACTTCGCGAATGACAGCGTCGCGCTGATCTTCTGTGAACTTATTTAAGCGAAGCATATACAAGTGGAAGTTCGAATCTGACCACTCCGTTTTGAACGTTGGAAGAATGCAATTTTCATTGGCTGAAAGAATGCGATTATAGATTTCGCATATCTCTTTTCTTCTGTCTAAACTTTCTTGAAAACGCTCCAACTCCACTCTTCCAATTGCAGCATGAATGTCTGTCATGTTGCATTTGTATCCCGCTTCAACAATATCATATCTCCAGTTACCCGGTTGCATTTTCGAGATGGCGTCTTTCGATTGTCCGTGAAGCGACTTGGTGTATATCTCTTGACGAATCTTTTCCGAAATAATTTCATTTTGAAAATTCAGAGCAATGGCTCCACCTTCTGCAGTGGTTAGATTTTTCACTGCGTGGAAAGAGAAACCTGCTACGTCGGTTTGATTACCGACACGCTTTCCTTTATACAATGAGCCAAATGAATGTGCTGCATCTGAAACAATCAATGGACGTCCGAATTTTTCTTGAGGCTTACTGGTCGGTTTCCATTCGAATCGCTGAGTAAAGCTCTTCGCCAATTCCATGTATGCGTCATAATCAACAGGCAATCCTCCAACGTCAACAGGCATTATGGCTTTTGTTCTTTCCGTCATTGCCGCCGCAACTTTCTCGATATCCATATGCGCTGAATCTGGCGCGCAATCAACCATAACAGGGGTAGCACCTAAATGCACAACCACGTTTGCTGTTGCAGCGTAGGTGTATGCGGGAACAATTACTTCATCGCCCGGACCAATTCCAAACCAATACAAAACCATCTCAACAGCGTTTGTCCAAGAGTTCAAACACAAAACCGGACCTGAATCACAATAGCGTTTAATATCATTTTCAAAAGCACGTGTCTGCGGACCTGTTGTTATCCAACCTGAACGTAGCACTGCCGTAACCGCTTCGATTGTCTTTTCATCAATCCGAGGCGGAGAAAAAGGAATGGGTTTCATATGTGAGCAAAAATAAGGAATACGCCTGCTGCTTTTAGTAACTTTACAGAATTAAACAATTTGAACAAGATAACTGTTCTTCACGCATGACATTTCAATCACATCGACCACTCGCATTCCATAAATCAATAATGCTGTTTTTGTTTGCTATTCTTTTCGGAACAACCGTCTTTGCTCAGCCTCAGACCGGAGGAAGACCCGGAGGAACTGGAGGCAGTGGTGCAGGACAACCTGGAAGACCAGCGCCAAAAGGACGAGTTTACGGAAAGCTTTTCGATGCGCGGACGAACAAACCCCTAGAATTCGTGGTGTTACGTGTGTACAGAGAGGACAGCTTGGTGGTAAAGGAAAAGAATCCAATAGTTTTAGGCGGAGCCCTTTCGCAGGCCAACGGAGAGTTCACGATTGAAGATTTACCGGTTGGTGAAAAATTAACACTCCGTTTTTCTTTGGCGGAAGTTGAAGCGGCCTATTTCGTTTTCACATTAAAACCTTCAGGAGGTCCAATGGGTCTGGTTGAAAAGGATTTGGGAAATCTCAAACTCACATTCACCGGACAATTGAATACAGTGACCATTGACGGTGGCGGCCCTCGCTTGGAATTCGATAAACGCATTTACGATGTTGACAAGAACCCTATGAACTCGGGGGGAACAGCTGAAGATGTGTTGAGAAACATTCCATCTCTTCAAGTGGATACCGATGGAAATGTTCAGCTTCGCAATGCAGCTCCTCAAATTTTTGTAGACGGAAGACCAACTACCTTAACCATTGATCAGATTCCAGCAGATGCCATTCAACGTGTTGAATTAATTACTAATCCATCGGCGAAGTACGATGCTAGCGGTGGCGGTGGTGGCATTGTAAACATTGTGATGAAGCACAACCGCAGCGGTGGTTACAACGGGAGTATTCGTGGAGGTGTTGACAAACGCGGAAGGGTGAATTCAGGAATGGACTTCAACATTCGACAAGGAAAAATAAATTTCTTCGCCAACGCGAATTACAATCAGCGTCGGAGTATAAGCATTGGAACTACGGACCGAACCAATGTATCCCCTGCCTTCACGCTTTTCCAGGATCAGTACAATTTCAACGACGGTCTTATGCTCACAGGAAGAGGCGGATTCGATTGGCTGTTGGACAATAGAAATACACTTACATTCTCGAGTAATATTCACAGAGGTTCATTCGCTCCGTTCGACACCTTGAATGTGCTAACAGATACCCTCGATGGCGGAACAGGATCCTATTATCGCGAAAGCAATACCAAGCGAGCCTTTCAGAACCTTGGTGGTAGTGTATTGTATAAACATCTCTTCACAAAAGAAGGTACAGAATTAAATGCAGACATCAATTACAACCGAATTAAAAGTGTTTTCGACGGCGATTACATGAACATCTACAACGATGCGAACGCTACCTATTTGATGCAACATGGTGATGTGTCTCAATTTTTAATTACTTCTCAAATCGACTTCGAATCAAAAATGACAGATCGTTTTCGTCTTGAAGCGGGAACACGCGTTTCTGTGCGTGACTTCACAACAGAATACAAGAATCAAGAATTGTTAAACAACGAATGGATTGACATTACTTCATTGCAAGTAAACTACCATTACCTCGATCAGGTTTATGCAGCCTATGGAACAGCAGCATTGGATTTACCTGTTTGGAAAATTAAAGCGGGGCTGAGAGCTGAGAGCAGCGATTACAAAGGTGAATTATTAAGCACAGGAAGTAACTTCGCTTATCAATACCCGATTGCACTATTCCCATCTTTATTCGTAACTCGCGTTCTAACAGAGAAACAAGACGTTCAATTTGCTTTGAACAGAAAGATCAATCGTCCGAGTTTCATGACGCTTTCTCCGTTTACAGACTACAGTGATTCGTTGAACATTCAACGTGGTAATCCGGGATTAAAACCCGAGTTCACACAATCGGGTGAATTGTCTTGGCAATGGCTTCCGAACAAGAAAAACACGGTAATCGTTTCTGCTTATGGCCGATATACAACGAATGTAACTGTTCGTCAACAAAGTTTAGAATACAGTGAATTCTTGGGCGATACTGTTGTAGTAACCTCTTATCAGAATGCGAGTAGCAGCCAAGCACTCGGATTGGAATTTGTGTCTCGCAATGCGCTCTCGAAGACCATTGATATAAGCACTAACATTAACATCTACAACAGTGCCATTGATGGAACCAACCTCGACCCGAATTTAAAAAACAACATCAGTTCTTATTGGATTAAAAGTAACATCACCTACAAAGCGCCAAAGAACATTTCTCTTCAAGCCATGTTCGATTACAGCAGCAAACGCTCGTTGGAAGTTGGAAGCAGTGAACGTGGTGGTGGTGGTGGTGGTGGTGGTGGAATGGGTATGGGTGGCTGGGGCGGAAGCAACAACACTGTTCAGGGCTATATAGAGCCTACTTATGGATTAGATCTTTCTATTCGCAAAGAGTTTTTAGCGAATAGAAGTTTAGTGGTTTCCTTCAGCGCACAGGACGTTTTGCGCACGCGCGTAAACATTGTGCACAGCACTTCGCCTTACTTCGATCAGATAACTTACAAGCGTCGCGACTGGCAGATGTTCCGTTTCAATGTTTCATGGAAATTCGGAAAGATGGATTCGCAATTGTTCAAGCGTAAGAACATGAAGTCGAACGAAGGCGGAATGGAAGGCTAATTCACGGAGTGAAGATTGGCGGAGTCAAAGATTGGCGGAGCCAAAGATTGACGAAGTCAAAGATGCTTCGCAAGATTGACGAAGTCAAAGATGTTACACAAGATTACTTCGTAAAGAGTAGCATGCGCGCTTTTCCCTGAAGATCTTTCTTCAACTCTCCTTTCCAGCCCATTGATTCTCCCAGTGTGAGGGTTTCGCTCGCGTAGTTCTCGTGTATTTCGAAGAAGACTTGATTGACTGTTTCGCATTTGTTGGCGAGTTCAAGTATGCGTCTATAAAACAACAACGGATCGTTTTCAGGAACGAAGAGTGCGAGGTGCGGTTCGTGCTCAACAACAGACTGACGCATTTCACTTCCTTCTGGAACAGGAATGTATGGCGGATTCGAAACAATGGTGTTCCAATTTCCTGCGGGGAAATTTTGAGATAAAATATCCACTTCCTTCCACGCTACTTCCAACTGAAATTCTTTGGAATTTTTTTCTGCAACTTGCAACGCTTCTTTCGAAACATCACATCCTGAAACATTCCAAGTGGGTTGTGATTTTTTTAATGCGAGGGCTATGGCGCCTGAACCGGTTCCGATGTCTAAAACCGAATGTACCGAATGATTATTCGGTGCGACGTGATCGTTCTGTGCGACCTGACCTTCATGGGCCGAATAATTATTCGGCCTTATGGCTTCAAGTATCCACCTGACCAATTCTTCGGTTTCTGGACGAGGGATTAAGACCGCTGGAGAAACATGCATGTCCATTCCGAAAAAATAGGCCTTGCCCAAAACATACTGAAGCGGTTCCTTATTCGCAATGCGCTTCACGGCTTTGTAGACCAAGAGCATTTGCGATTCGCTAATGGAATCGTTTGCCTTCACGATTAAATCGGCTGAAGACAAATTCAAGTAATGACGAAAGAGTTCATTCACGATGTTTCGCGATTCGCGGGCATCGTAGACCTCTCCCACTCGCTGAAGCGCAAAGTCTTTCAGCGTTCCAATTTTGTTGTTCGGAAGAATGTGGTTCATTTCACAAAGAAGAAACCGTATCCTTTTCCACCCACTTTCAACGTGTAAGAATTAGAACCTGCATCGGTTGAAACAATCTCTAATCCGTCGGTGCTCACCTTTCCTTTCCAGTAACCTGGAAGTGTAATGTTCACATTGCCCTCGCCTTTCGCGAAAACAGCGATGGAAATCTGGTCAAGGTATTTTCTTGCGACAACCAAAGCTTTTTCATCAGCTTGCATCACATAGGTTTCTCCGTAAATCAAAGGCAAATTCTTTCTTCTCAGCTTCACCAATTTCTGTGTTGAAGTTCGAAGAGCTGCTTCTTCATTGTTCAATTGGTCGAAGCGCATCATGCGTCGGTTATCTGGATCGTTTCCGCCTGGCATTCCTATTTCATCTCCATAGTAAATACAAGGAATTCCAGGCACTGACATTAAGAATGCGGTGAGCTGTTCCAATCGAACATACCCTACATTGTCTTTGTGCTCAATCTTGCGCGACCATCCGGCTTGTTTCGCGTTCTCTTCGAACTTCACGCTTCCATCGGCGTATGAAATGAATCGCGCACGGTCTTGATTGCCCGTGATGTTTCCCATCATATGGTGCGAACCGTAATACTTCGCGCTTTCTTGAATGACTCTTCCCAAATTCGCGAAACTGGTTTCTGGTTTTGCGAAAGCATCTACTGCCGCATCGTACAAATTGAAATCGAACTGCGCATCCATTTGCTCACTTCCGATATACGACTGAATCAACTCTGGGCTTCCGTAAGTCTCTCCAATTTGAAAAACGTTCTTTCCGCTTGCCTTCACTTTCGAGGTAAGCGTTGTCCAAAATTCTGTGCGGATGTGCTTCGTAGCGTCGTGACGAAATCCGTCAAGATCGTAATTCGTTACCCAAAACATGGCGGTGTCTGTTAGTGCACTCACCACCTCTGGTTTCGCGAAATCCCATGTTGGAAGGAAGACATCGAACCACGTTGTTAATCGCTGATCGTCCCAACGTTCGGTGTTCATGCTTCCATCTGGAAGATACAAAGGCGTAACCCAGTCTTTATGTTCCTTAATGAGCGGATGATCCTGATGAACATGATGCGCAACATAATCGAGGTACACATTCATCTTGTGTTTGTGCGCGACTTTCAATAAGTTTTTGAATTCATCTTCTGTTCCGAAGCGATCATCGATGGTTCGAAGCGACGTTGGCCAATAGCCGTGGTATCCGCTGAACATGCTTGTATCTCCACCTTTGTCCCACAAGCCCCATGCGCCTTCGGCATTTTTAGTAATGGGTGAAATCCAAATGGTATTCGTTCCCAACTTCTTGAAGTATCCGTCTTCGATGGCTTGCGTAATTCCAACGAGATCACCACCTAAATTGTTTGCGATGGGCTTAATGCGCGCGTCGTTTGTTGGACGATTGTTTTCTTTCTTTCCATCTCTGAAACGGTCTACCATAGCGAAATACATGACTGTAGCGCGGGTATCTTTTCTTTTTAGTTGGAAGGACTTCTTCACTGGTCTTCCGTATGATAACGGAATAAGAATGTCGTTGAAAAGTTGGTTTCCGTCGTGCGCGTAGGCACGAATGTGCGAGCGCTTCATTTTCCAAGCCTTTGCAGGAATATTGAAATGCAATTGCCATTCGCTCAAGTAAGGTTCTTGCACGTGCACAATGGAAACGGGAATGCGCTCGTTCTCGAAATAAATCTGTGCGCCTTTCGGTTCGCTGCTGCAATAGATAATTACTTTCTTTCCTTTTTGTGAAAGGACCTCCATGGTTGGCTTTTGAGCCGAAGGAATTTCAATGAAACTGTTTTCGCCACCAAGACCGTTCGGCATTCTGTTTTTGTTATTTACGTCGAGCAATTCATCGGTACCATTTTCCCAAATGCGATAAGGATATAGTCC
>JBDLUS010000084.1:0-6170 GCA_039805165.1 Bacteroidota bacterium
TATTTCGCTTTGTCGGAAAGGTATAATTCAACATTGTTACCTGCCATAGTTATGGCTTCGTTGCGAAGCAATTCATAATAGTTGTGCCCAACGTAATACGGATCAATCAACACGGTATCTCCATTTGGGAAGTTGAAAACAACCGGGTCGAAACGTTCTACTTTCCCGAATCCAGGCGTGCGCATGTAGGGCAAGCTGAACCATTCAACATAACTGTTGGTGAGTCCGCCAGGAATGGCATTGTGGAAGAACGGAATGGAAACCGGAGTCATAGGTAAACGTGTTCCGTATGTGAACTTGTCTACGAATAAATAGTCTCCCACTTTCATACTCGCTTCCATAGATGGAGTAGGAATGGTGAATGCTTCGAAGGTGAAGGAACGAATAATACTTGCTGCAACAACTGCAAACAAAATAGCCTCTCCCCATTCGCGTCCCCAACTTTTTTTCTTGTCTTTCCAATTGCGAGGACCGACATATTTTTCTTCATTCTTTTTGAAGACCAATTCATAAAGTGCATACCACGGCAATGCTCCGAATTTCCATTGTGATCCTGCAGAACGTTGGTTGAAGACGATACCCATTTCAACATTCACAATAACCAACATGATTAGGTTAACGCCAGGCACCAAAAGCAACAAGAACCAATACCAAGGTCTTCCAATTATTTTCAGCATTGGAAGAAAATGCAGAATAGGAATAAATCCTGGAAGTTTAAAAGTCAATCCGCTTCGCTTCATTAAAGCGGGAGTGGTAGCGCATTGAATAGCGATTAATAACAGAAGTAATATCCAAGGAATAAGATTCATTTTCTTTTTATTAGTGTGGCGAAGTTACAAATTCAAGACATCTTTCATGGTATAGACACCAGACTTTCCATGAAGAAATTCTGCAGCACGAATCGCACCCGCCGCAAATCCTTTTCTGTTGTGTGCTTCGTGTTTCAATTCAATCGTGTCAATATCGCTAGAGTAGCGAACGGTATGCGTTCCAGGAACATCAGGTAAGCGCAGCGCTGAAATATTAAGCTCGTTCGGAATTTCTTCCCCCTTCTTCCCCTCTCTTACCTTTTCTTCTCCATTCTCCTCGTCCAATTTCCAACTTGTTAATTCTTTCAAATTCTCTAATATCCCTTCAGCAAGCGTAATAGCTGTTCCGCTTGGCTTGTCGAGTTTTGCGGTGTGATGAATTTCTTCAATGCTCGCTGTGTACTCCGGGAATTTCGACATAACGCGTGCAAGTTCTTTATTCAGATGGAAAGTGATCTGAACACCAATGCTGAAGTTCGTAGCTGAAAGCAATGCACTATTCGATTTCATTTTTGAAATCACTTCGTCGTATTGTCCATACCATGCGGTTGTCCCAACAACAACGGGTACGTTTGCCTCGAAGCAAAGCGCAATATTTTTCGAACATTGCTCAGGTGTGCTGAATTCAATGGCGACGTCGGCTTCCGCAAGCGCTTCAACGGTGGCAGGATTTTCAGAATTGAATTTCCCAGCGCACGTGTGACCGTATTCCGTAAGCAAGGCCTCAATGGCTTTGCCCATTTTTCCGTATCCCAACAATGCAATTTTCATCAGTGAATATTTAAGGTGAAATGAAGTCCGGTAAATCGCGGAGAAACAACAGGAGTGTAGTTCAACGAGAGATTCGGACTGACGTCGAATGAAAACAAATGCGCATCGACATTCGCATCAATAATTTGAAGTGCATAAACACCGAGAAAGCTCATGTAACTGATATCGACAAGTTTTTTGTAGTACTGCTGATTGAGATCGAGCTGGGTGCTGCTCAGTCCTTCCGCTTCGCCGGTGGGATTGGTCGAAAGATCGGTATCGTTAAAAGCGATGTAGGCATTTTTCCAGAAGCGATAGTTGCTCGTGTTGTCGGAAATGAAATACACACATGCCCCGAGCCCAGCATAGACTATAGGTGCCTTCCAATATTTACGGTTGTATACCTGTCCGCTACCTGGAAGAACAGCCGAGTAAATGGTTGCCTTCAGCGGACTGTGCGGTTGGTTCCATTTCAACTGAAATTTGGAACTGTCAGAAACAGCGACAGCATTGCTTTGGGCAATGCTGTTCGATGCAATGAGCATAAGAAGTGCGATGAACGCGTGCTTCATAGTTAGGCGTTAAGTCCGAGCATAGCAATGATACGCTCCAAATCGTCGTCGTTTGTAAATGGAATTTCAACTTTTCCAATTCCGCCATCGTTGCGTGTAACCTTCGCTTTCTTTCCGAAACGCAATTTTAAATCGGCTTGCATTTTCTGAATTTCCAGAGGCATTAGGTTCGCTTTCGATGCGAATAATTTCGGAGCATCGTCTTCCTTCACCAATTCTTCAACCTTGCGAACGCTAAGGTCTTTTTCAAGAATTAATTTGAAAATTTTGATTTGTTTGCTCTCAGGTTCAGCATTAATCAGCGCACGTGCATGCCCCATGCTAATGCGCTTTTCAATAATTCCCAATTGGATTTCCGGAGGAAGACGCAGTAAACGAACGTAGTTGGTCACTGTTGTTCTGTCTTTACCCACGCGGTCTGCAAGTTTGTCTGTAGTGAGACTGCACTCTTCCATTAAGCGTTTGTAGCTTATGGCAATCTCGAGTGCATTCAGGTTTTCACGTTGAATGTTTTCCACCAACGCCATTTCCAACATACCCTGGTCGTCTGTCTCACGAATGTAAACAGGCACTTCCGTAAGGTTGGCCATTTGGCTGGCACGGAAGCGGCGTTCCCCTGAAATGATTTGGTATTTCTGAGAAGAAACTTTGCGAACGGTTATTGGCTGAATTAATCCAAGTTCACCAATACTGGTTGCTAATTCAATTAATGCATCGTTGTTGAAGTCCTTACGCGGTTGGTAAGGATTGGCTTCAATCTGAGAGATGCTTAATAATGAAATAGGGCCAGCAACGTGTCCAACTTCTTTTTCGCTGGATGGAGGTGCCGCTTGTGAAACGAGTTCACTTTTCGATGATGCTGGAGAATGCTCCAATAGAGCGCTTAATCCTCTTCCTAATGCTTGTTTCTTACTCATGATCTACTGGAATGTATTTTTCGTCGCTGCCCATCTTCGTCAAATTATTTTTTTGAAGAAGTTCACGCGCCATATTCAAATAGTTCACCGCTCCCTTACACGAGGCGTCATGCATAATCACCGTTTGACCAAAGCTAGGCGCTTCTCCCAATGTAGTGTTGCGGTGAATTAAAGTGTCGAATACCATGTCTTGGAAGTGCATGCGCACCTCTTCAACCACTTGATTGCTCAAGCGGAGACGGGTATCGTACATCGTTAACAGAATTCCTTCAATGGTTAATTCTGTGTTTAGTTTTTGTTGAACAATCTTAATAGTGTTCAATAATTTTCCCAATCCCTCCAGTGCGAAGTATTCGCATTGCACAGGCACGATAACGCTAGCAGAAGCTGCCAAAGCGTTAACAGTAACCAGTCCGAGTGAAGGTGAGCAGTCGATAATTACGAAATCGTAATCGTCTTTGATTTTATTCAATGATCCGCGAAGCATGTACTCGCGACTTGGCATATTAATCAATTCAATCTCGGCTCCAACCAAATCAATGTGTGAAGGAAGAAGGTCGAGGTTTGGACTTTCTGTTGTAATGATAATATCTCTTGGATCTACGTCGTTAATCAAGCATTCGTAGATACTCGTTTTAACCGTGTTCGGATCAACCCCCACACCGCTAGTCGCGTTGGCTTGTGGATCCGCATCAACCAACAACGTTTTGAATTCCAAGACGCCCAAAGCAGCAGCAAGGTTAATGGCAGTAGTGGTTTTTCCTACGCCTCCTTTTTGATTTGCAACGGTTATTATTTTTCCCATGATATCGGGGTTTTAAAGTTCTTTTTACTTGTTTCACGCATGTTTCACACGTTTAGCGAA
The DNA here is from genome assembly GCA_039805165.1 of Bacteroidota bacterium. GTDB lineage: Bacteria > Bacteroidota > Bacteroidia > Flavobacteriales_D > Sanyastnellaceae > CAIZGX01. The sequence goes on from JBDLUS010000084.1 coordinate 3,914, forward strand.
AGTACGTCCCTTTGCCTCGAGGAACATTTTTTTTCTGAATGAAGTTTTACACACGACCTTTGTGTATTCAGTGTTAATAGCCGTGAATAACTTTTTTAAGTTGCATAGAATTAGAAGGTTAGGTTTTGGCAAATTCGATAACTAAATAAAAAACAGCAATGATAGACATACAAGAAAGTGTTGATTGGTTAAACAAGCGAGGAGTGGGTCAGGTAGACGTAGGAATTGTCTTGGGAACAGGCCTTCATGGTTTGGTCAGTAAGATTAAGGTGTTGAAGGAATTCAACTACAGTATGATTCCCAATTTTCCGATAGCCACAGTTGAATTTCATTTCGGGAAATTGATTTACGGTGAAATGGGAGGGAAGAAGATACTGGCATGTGTTGGACGCTTTCATTATTACGAAGGCTATTCCATGGATGAGGTTGTACTTCCGGTTCGTGTAATGAAATTACTCGGAGCGAAGGGCATTCTTCTTTCGAATGCTGCCGGAGCGTTGAATCCTGATTTTGCCTTGGGTTCGTTAATGCTTATCGACGATCACATAAATCTTCAGCCAGAGAATCCGTTGCGAGGTCCAAACGACGACAGTTTAGGCAATCGTTTTCCGGACATGCTCGAGCCATACAGCAAGAAGTTGAACAATATGTTGAAGGACATTGCTGCGGAAAAGGGAATTGTTTTGAATGAAGGAGTCTACGTTTCTGTGCCAGGTCCGAACCTAGAAACCCGCGCTGAGTATAGATTTTTAAGAACCATTGGTGCCGATGCTGTTGGTATGAGCACAGTTCCTGAGGTTATAGCTTGCAAACACATGGAAGTTCCGTGCTGCGCAATTAGTATTCTCACTGACGCTTGTGATCCTGCACGTTTGAAACACACGAGTATTCAAGAAATTATTGCCGTAGCAGAAAGTAATGAGGTGTATTTAACTGATTTGTACTCAGAGCTAGTAACTCGAATGTAGATTTCAACAATTCGCTTGTTTTTTTTCTAAAGTCCATATTGTTTTATCGGGCTTTGTTGTATTTTCCCACTCGAAATTTTGAAAACCAATTAACCATTATGAAAAAACTCTACGTTTTAGCCCTTGCATTAGTAAGCTTTGCTGCTGCATCTGGGCAAACCTTCACAGCGGGAACGCTGCCAGGTTCATACTTTAGCGGAGGTGTAACAGGCGTTTGGGACATGAATAACGATGGGCTTAACGACATCGTGGTAATGGACCAAAGTAAAACACTTCGTATTTTATATCAACAAGCCAATGGATCGTTCGTCCAAGTGAACACTGGAACTCAATTGGGTTCGTCACAATGGGGAATGACAGTCGCGGACATCGATAATGACGGGTTTGGTGATGTGATCTCTGGTGGTGCATACGATAACTTGCGCATGTACAACATAGATGCCAACGGAACGGCAGTAGTTACAGATATGCCGGTGAGCATTTTTACCCAGGCTGTAACGTTGGGAGATATGGACAACGACGGTTGGTTGGATTTCTTCGCTTGTCATGACGACGGAGCTTCACACATGTGGAGAAACGACGGGGCAGGTAACTTGATTCACAAGAATACCGTTATGACCGATGCTGCAGGAAACACAGTTTTAGACTACAATTTGTACTCGGGGAACTATCCTGGAACTAGTGATCCATTAATGTCTGGTAACTACGGAAACGAGTTTTCTGACTTTGACCGTGATGGTGACTTAGACTTGTTGGTGGCAAAATGTCGTCAGGCTTCTAACGACCCATTGGATAAGCGTCGTACCAACTTACTTTTCGTTAACGACGGAAACAACGTATACCACGAAGATGCTGCTGCACGCGGATTAGTGAATCTTCAACAATCTTGGACTGCAACTTTCGGAGATATAGACAATGATGGTGACTTCGATTGTATGATGACCACGCACAGTAGCACTTTGAAACTATACGAGAACAATGGTCTTGGATATTTCACCGACATTACAGCGGGTTCAGGTTTACAAAACGTATCGGGATTCTTCATGCAAGGGCAGATGACCGATTTCGATAACGATGGATTTATTGACGTAATCTATGCTGGTGGAGCATTCGGATACTACCGCAACAACGGTGATCATACGTTCACTCAGAACAGTGCTTCTTTCACCAACCCACAAACCATGCACGGTTTCGGTTTGGGTGATTTGAACAACGATGGTTTTGTTGACGTATATGCTGGTTACGGTAACTCTAACGGTTATGTAACACCAAGTAACGTTGCTGACCGT
>JBDLUS010000085.1:0-2881 GCA_039805165.1 Bacteroidota bacterium
CCATAAATACCAATAATCTTCAAAACGGTAGACACGTTTGCGAACCATTTCGAGCTGTCTAAACTGAACATATTGAACAGTGTAAGAATAACAATCGATACAGCGGCAACAACCGGCAGCAAGGTGTCAGAGAATCCGATTATCTTTTGAGAGTAATCGGCGAAAACAACAATTAGCGCAGCAATGGTTCCTGAAGAAACCACCGTGAGCAAACACCATCCGTATAAAAATGCAGGAAGTGGTCCGAAGGCCTCTTTCAAATAGGTGTAGATCCCTCCGCCTTTTGGAAATCGTCCACCCATCTCTGCGTATACCAATGCCCCGATCATAGATACCAATCCTCCTGCAATCCACAAGATAGTCATCCACATTGGATCAGGCACCTCCTTAGCAATACTTGTAGGTGTTTTGAAAATTCCAGAGCCAATGGTACTTCCAATGGCAATCATGGTTAAAGCGAAAAGCGAGAGTCCTTTTTTATTCATAATTCAGGTTGAATGGTTTCAAATATATCTCGCTTTTCAGATAGGAGGTTCGAAATATAGAAAAGTGTTCGTAAATTTGTAAGAATGAAGTTCGTAGAAAAAATAAAATTGTCTGCCGGTCGTCGCGCTTTGGGTAAGTTGCCCGATGCAACGCGTATTCGTTCAGGATCTAATTTTCACGATGCGCAGTCAATAGGTATTTTGTATGTCGACAATGACGAGCGTTACTTCAATAAGATAAAGGCATTTGCCAAATATTTGAAAGACAAATTTGGCGTGCGTCATGTGAGATGCGTTGGATTTGTTAACGATTCTGGTAAGAATCTTCCGATTTGGCAATCACAGAAATTAGAGTTTGAATACTTCACAAAGGACGATTTGAATTGGTATCTACGTCCTGTTCAGAACGTATCGAAATTCATCAAAGAAGATTTTGACATTCTCATTGACTTAACACACGGAGATCACATTCCGTTGAATTTTATTTTCAAAGAGAGTAAGGCAAAAATGAAAGTAGGTCTTCGCGATTCGCGCGCTGCTCGTCAGTGTGACCTCATGATTGACTTGGGCGATAATCCAACCATCGACAAGTATCTTCAGAATTTGGACGTGTATTTAAGTAATCCGCAAATAAAATAACAATGAGAGAGAAGTTGAGAGGATTAGGTGTAGCAATGGTTACGCCTTTTCGCAAAGATGGTTCAGTGGATTTCGCTGGATTGAAAAAGTTAACGGCACATTTAATTGAAGGTGGAGCCGATTATTTAGTTGTTCAAGGTACAACCGGAGAGTCTGTTACATTGACAAAAGAAGAGAAGCAAGAAGTTTTGGATGCTGTTCTTGAGGCTAACAATGGCACAAAACCAATCGTTTTAGGTTTAGGTGGAAACAACACCTACGAATTGGTTCAGCAATTAAGCAGATTAGATACCGATGGAATAGATGCTATTCTTTCTGTTACTCCCTATTACAACAAGCCTACACAAAACGGATTGGTAGAGCATTACAAGGCACTTAGCGAAGCAAGTAAAATTCCGATTGTACTTTATAATGTGCCAGGAAGAACGGCTGTGAATATGCTTCCCGATACAGTGGCTCGCATTGCTTTTGAATGCAAAAACATCATTGGTATCAAAGAGGCTAGTGGAAGCGTTGAGCAGATCATGAATGTGATTAACGTAACTCCGAAAGAGTTCATGGTTATCAGTGGCGACGACGCTTTGACATTGCCACTTCTTTCTGCAGGTTGCGACGGTGTAATTTCTGTTGTTGGAAATGCTTTTCCGAAAGAGTTTTCGCAAATGATTAACGCAGCGTTGAATAACAATTACGAAGAGGCGAGAGCCATTCATTACAAGTTGTTAGATTTAATTCATTTGTTGTTTGCTGAAGGAAATCCTGCAGGTATAAAAGAGGTGTTAGCTCATCTAGACATTTGCGAAAATTACTTGCGTCTGCCGCTTGTTCCAGTTTCTGAAAAGCTTAGCGATAAGATTCGGAAGTATCTTGTTGAAGAAGAGTTTATGGGTTGAAGCCCTTCGGGCGAGGGCAAAAAGGCTTTGCGAGGGTCTTGGACGAGGGCAAATGGCTTTGCGAAGGTCGAATGAATTCGACGAGGGTGATGAAATCACGAGGGTCTTCGACGAAACTATTTAGAGATGAATTTAACGAAGTTTTGCTCTGTCCGCTTCTCGTTTTAGATCTTTGTCTTTGACGTCTGCGCGTTTGTCTCCAACGTTTTTACCTTTTGCTAAAGCGATATCCAACTTAGCCCAGCCTTTTTCAGAAATGAATAAGCGCATGGGAACAATGGTCATTCCGGTGTCTTTCAATTTTCGCTTGAGACGATCTATTTCTGTTTGTTGAAGAAGCAACGTTTTAACGCGACGCTCTTCGTGTTGGGCATATCCCGCATTGCCGTAATGGGCGATGTTCATGTTTAGAATGATAAGCGAATTCCCATTCAGCTTGCAATAGGCTTCTGCGATGTTCGCTTTGCCTGCACGAATGCTCTTGATTTCACTTCCAGTTAAAACAATACCAGCAGTGAACTCTTCCAAAATGAAATATTGAAAGAGCGCTTTTTTATTTTTTATTTCCACTGCCATGCCGCGAATTTACGACGGAATGAGAGGAAAGAGATTGTACGGCTTATTTATCGGAAAGAAATTGTGCAATTGCTTTAACTTCTGCAGCATTTGCGCGAAGGTATTCTTTCGGCATAACGCCTAATTCACCTGCATGGACAATCTCAGAAGCGCTGGTGTGATAGCTTGAAAAGCAATCGTTGTAGACTTTCGCAATGTTCGAACTGCGAAGTCCTGAGCCTGGCATAATCTCCATGGTGTTAGCCAATGATGCGTAACGTTTCAAGTTTTCAATTCCTTCCACACAGG
>JBDLUS010000086.1:0-6406 GCA_039805165.1 Bacteroidota bacterium
GCTGTTTCTTCATTAAATCCGAATGCAGCCGGACGCACCATAATGACCGTATTTGCAAAGAAAGATTTTGTTGTTAAAGCAGGGGAAGACATTCTAAATCATTTTAAAAAATTGCCAAATACTTGTGGCTACAATAACGAGTAAAACGGTATATCGAAAAAACTCGTTCGAAGTTTTCGCTAAAATTAATTTCCCGATATATGAACCAACCAACGCAATAACAATTAACATCGGAATTAATTTAATATGCTCCGATTGAAAATAGCCGTTCCATATATAAATCCCCGCTCTGCTCGTATCTACCCCCAAATCTATAACGGCTGAAGTTGCTACGAAAGCATTTTTCTCTAGTTCAAAGGCAGTCAATGTAAGTCCTCGAATGGCACCACCTGTTCCAACCAATCCGGCTAAAAAACCTGAAACGGTTCCTCCAACGATTAAGTTCGTGTTGCTTTTACTGAGTACCATTCTTTGATTGAAAATCATGTAGACGGCAATCGCTAACACAACAACACTCATGGCCATTTCGATTATTTTAACAGGAATGTATGCCGTGAGCACTGCGCCAATAATCACGCTAATCACAGCTGGTATTCCTAGGTAAAGGAGTACATACCGATCTACTCCCTTCCTAAATAAAATTATTTTGAAGACATTACTGAAGACATGGAACACGGCTGTTATACCCAATACAATTTTAAAATCGAAAAACATTGCAGCCATTGGAATAAACAAAATCGATGAACCGAATCCCGAGACTGTTCCAATAATTTCAGCAATGAGCGCAAGAATAAAAAAGAGTAATAGATTGTCCATTCTTTAAGAGCAAGTTAAAAAAAAAGGGAAGCTGTTGCTTCCCCTTTTATAAAACATATAGACTGAATTATTCAGCAGCAGGAGCTTCGTCAGCAGCAGGTGCCTCAGCAACTGGAGCTTCTTCAGCAGCAGGAGCCTCTTCAACTGCAGGAGCTTCTTCAGCAACTACAACTTCTTCAGCAACAACTTCTTCTTCTACAACTGGATTTGCTTCTGCGTGAGCAGCAGCATCTGCAGCAGCACGAGCAGCGATACGCGCTTCGTTAACTGCACGCTCAGCTTTCAATTGCTCAGCCAACGCTTGCTCCTTTGCAGAAGAAAGACCGTCACGCTTAGCTTGAATCTTAGCATCTTTAGAATCTAACCATGCGTTGAATTTCGCATCGGCTTGTTCTTGAGTTAATGCACCTTTCTTAACACCTTTGTTCAAGTGTGCTTTGTACAAAACACCTTTGTAAGAAAGAATTGCGCGAGCAGTGTCTGTAGGCTGCGCTCCGTTAAACAACCAAGTAACTGCTTTGTCTGTGTCTAACACAATAGTAGCAGGGTTGGTGTTTGGATTGTAGCTTCCAATACGCTCGATGAATTTACCATCACGCGGTGAACGCGCATCAGCGGCAACAATGTGGAAGAATGGTTTACCCTTCTTACCGTGGCGCTGTAATCTGATTTTTACTGACATAATTTTTTGTTTTGTGGGTACGAAACCCGATTAACAATTTTTAATTGGACGGCAAATATAGGTTATTTTCTTCAATTTCAGGCAAAAAACTAGTTTTCCCTGACGATAGAAACCTTGGCCACTTGGCTACCTATTCTAATGAAGTACATTCCTGAAGGCCAATGCGTTGAATTGAAATTCATGGTTTCATTCAGCACAACGCCTTTTTCTAAGCAATTTCCAGTAACATCGTAAATACCATAGGTTTCTCCCAATCCGTTTGGATTCACTTGAATTTTAAATGAATTCGAAGCTGGATTCGGATAAGCCTTGATATTCGAAAACGCCAATTGATCATCGACGTATGATGTTAAGCATTGCCCGGGAATGTTTTCATCTAGCCAAGCAATACGCTGAGAAATCCAAGCTTTCAACGTATTCAATTCAGCATTGTAAGTCGTTGGCATAGCCCCTATTTCGGGCGCAGGTCCGCTTACACCAAGAATGGGCCAACGCTGAAAATGTCTAGCCTGAGCATTTTGAAGCAGGGTACGATTGAATTCGATATTCGCGAAAATAATTGCGGTGTCCAAGACATTCGTTCTGTAATACTCGTAATTACATCTTAACTCGTTTTGAAATGTTGTGTCTTGCAATAAGCGCACATAGTAGCCTGTTCCGTAATTGTCGGTCCCACAATCATTGTTGAGATGCGCCCATCCTGAACCGTCAAGGTTTTCATAAATGGAACAGCCATAAAGGTTCTTCCAAGCCCAATCGAAATCCCAAACCGGTCCAGCCTTCAATTTTCCTCCATTTGAATTTTTATCCTTATTGAAGAAAACACTCTTTTTGAATCCATCTGCATTCCTTGAAACTTCATTCACCAACAAATAATCGATAAACGATTTCGTATCGAGGTATTTTCTGTAGCCCAATACCGGATCTGCAAAATCTGCACTGTACAAAGCTGTCTCTAAAGAGTCAATGAAAGATGCGATGTAATCTTTTTGCGGTTGAAGTAATTCAAGTTCATTCGGCGATTGATAAATGAAGTGAATATCGAAACCCGGATGATCAATAGGAGAATAATTCGATTGAAAGCTGTTGCTCCAATTCCAGAGATTTTGCTGAAGAATATAACCGCCCGTTAGCGAGTCCCCCGCCAAGTCCAACGGTGTTAAATTAGCAATGTCAACTCTGGTCGAATCGCGTTTTATTTTTTCAGCCAACAAATAAATCCCTTTGTAAGAACTGTCGATTCGAACTTCCACTAAACGCGAACGCACACTGTAATTACCCATTCCTCCGAACATTTGAAAAGCCAATGCATTTCGCAACATTGAACGATCGTTGTAGTTGGAAAGCAGCACCCAGTCGTTCTCTGCAGGCATACCCAATATTGAAACATTGTTGTTGGTGCCATCGGCTAAACGTGTTTCAAAGGCATAAGGTGTTTGAGGATAACCCGAAGATGAGGCTCCACGAATTTCAATTCCAATATTTCCATTGTACACATTCGCGCTGTCATTGACATAAGTTAGATTACCAAATCCGTTGTACTTAATCTCCATGGTGCAATTGATTTTGGTGTCTTGCACGATGGTCTGCCCTTGGGTATTGATTAACACAATGGGTAATTCCGAACTATCGAAATTAATAACCCCCAAATCGTTTGCGCACAATTCAAATGTTCCTATAGCACCTCCGTATCCGAACACTTGAATGTAAAGCGTTTCTCCTGGTGTCATGTCAAACAATGAAGCCAAAGAAAAATATCCATCGCCACTATCATCATCGCATGCCGCTGCATAAACACTGCTACATTGCCCTCCTCTCCAGACAGCAAGTCCCGTATCGGTTAGGCTACCATTACTCGTAACAAAACTCACATTTCCAGAAGCGGGAACGACCACGGAATACCATTGATCTGCACCTGAATAATTAGCGCATCCCGGATTCAATCCTGAATTGTTCGCGTTTACGTTTGAACCATTGACACATGCGCCCATCTCCATTGGAATGGAATTACAAGGATGATTTCCAGGAAGTGTATTCGCATTGCAATTGCCTGTTCCTGTAAATACATTTCCATCCGTTGGATTCGGTCCATTTGAAAAAACTAAATTCCAAGAGGCGTCGTAAAGACTATACGAATTCTCATTTTCATAATCGGCGGCGGTATAATTCAGTTGGAATGCATCACCATTACAAATTGAAAATGTGCTTTGACTTCCATATCCAGCAGCAAAAAAGGTCCCCGCATTCGTTCCGTTCAATGCTACATTTAGGTATCCACCGTTCCAACCATCGCCATAACTGTCGAACATGACCAAAGTGTAATTGCAACATTGAGCATGCGTTTCTTGAATGAAAAGAAAAGTAAGTAGAATGAATAAAATTTTCTTCATTCGGTAAAGATAAATGACAAGTAAGAACTTACTTCAATCGGCTCTTGGCGAAAGCAATGTAACGCTCCCAATCCCAAACCAGAATTTCATGCTCTCCCGCACGAAGGTGATAGGCCAAATTTCCTTGAGATACCTGCTCACCAGGTGCTGGGTATTTGTATTGAATATGCAGCAGCGTATCATACATACCATACACTGCTTGAGATTTGTAGAACGACAAATATTCCCCTTCTGCATCTGCCCACGAATCTTTACTAGCGCTTGCAACATAAAGCGGACGAGGCGCTACAAGCGAAAGCAACATTTCCTGATCAACAAGCAACAAGGAATCGTTTCCTCGGAAGCTCTGAAAATTTCTTGCGAACCAATACGGAAAACGATTGGTTATTTTTTCAATATCCTCTCCGCGCATGGTTCTGAACTGCGCCGCACCTGCGCAACCGGAGTTGTTCGAAACCACCATATCAAATCGCTCGTCTGTAACTCCAGCCCATAGCGCGGCCTTGCCTAGTCTCGAATGACCAATAACCGCTGTTTTAGAATTCTTCGTTTCAGGTTGAAGTTCGAGATACGTTTGCAATTCTGAAAGTCCCCATGACCATGCAGAAATACTTCCCCATTCATCTCTTTTCCGAATGTGAACTCTTCCTTCTGCCAAACCGTGAACACCATCGATGAAGCCGTTGTATACATCCGGATCGAAATCGGCATAGTGCGCTGTAATCAGTCCGCATCCACTTCCAACAATTAAATCCAAAGGCCAACGATAGGCTTTTGTTCCTCGAGATTCTTCTGTAACACGATGACCTTTCGTTTTTACTCCTGCATTCTTCATCACGTAATGCTTCGATTGTGTTAATGTCGAAAGCGTGTCAAGCGTGCTGTTTCCAAAAAAATTCAATCCGACAAAAACAATTGGATCTTTGATATTCAGCGGAAGAAACTTCGCGTAATAGGACTTCATCTTTCTTCCTCTGAATTTGAAATCGGCCCTGATTTCTGTATGCTCCATTCGAACACCGCCAATGGAGATGGTATCAACGCTCAAGATGGAATACGCTACCGTTGGCTTGAATTCAGTTCGCTTCCCGAAGACATAGGTCTCGTAGTAATTTATCAATTCAGGTTTGCGAACATACTCCCAAGCAGAAACATGATTAACCTGTCGGTCTCCAAAAGACTTCCTAACCCCTTGAAGTGCGGGGTCCAATTCTCTCAATTCCGTTGAATGAACCTTTTCAACCGAACGCACGCAAGAATTAAATGACAATGCGACAAAGCTTCCAACTAAAAATAATATGAGGGAATATTTCTTCATTTATTTCGAAAAGCGAAGCGCCAGTTTATATCCGATCCAAGCCACAGGTATATAGGCTAATCCTAAATCTAACGCATCGAACCACAACGGAGATGGCAATTCAAATACCATCCATACACCGCCTAAGAAAAATAGAAATCCAACTAACAGTGCTCGAAATAACTTTCTGTCTTTTATGAATAACGTAACGAAGAAAGCACCCACCAATGTTCCAATAGCATGAGCTAGAAAAGGCATAATGAAATGCTTGGGTTCCATGAACGGCATGCCAGACTTCAAGCCTTCCTCTGTGGTCAAATCAAATCCAGCTGGATGAGGGATAATTGCACCGCTGTTGATTATGATTAACATGTTTGCCATTCCGCCCGCAAATACGCTAGCGACAAACACCAATACATTTAGAACAATTCCTTTCATAAATCACAATTACGGCGTGAAGATAAGTCGTCGTTCACGAATTATCTCGCCCGAAGTAACCTTTGCTCTCTACCTTATTCGAAAAAAAGTTAATGAAAAGCACAACGAACATCAGGAAGAAAAGCGACTGTGCACTAACCAGGAACTTACCCATTGGTGCTACAGGATAGTAATCGCTAAATCCAATTGTCACCGAGGTTACGAAAGAGAAATATATAGCATCAAACCAATGTGCAAATGGTTTGTTGAGGTAGTTTCCTCTCGCGTAAAACAATCCGAATGTGAAAACAATTTCAAGATAATTAATCAGAAGCAAGAGCATAGACCTTCTGTAGGATCTCGGCTTTGAAAACAAATCAGATGCAAAAATGAGGGTTGGGACGTAAAGCATGGTTTCAAGCAAAAACCAAACAAGTATGTAGAATAACCATGTCTTATCCTGCCACCCGAAATAAATCACCAGGACTGGCAATACTGCTTTAATCAAAACAAATAAGTCTATTGAAAGATCTGAATGCGCATTGCTTCTTCTTCCAAAAAACTCTTTTATGTATGTTCCAAGAAATAAAAATTGAGTCAAGGCCAGAAACAAACGCAAAACTTTTTCAATTCCAATGTCATCATGATGTTCATTGTTCCAAATGGATTTGATGTTGTGCACACGTCTGCTCAACGCACCACTCTCCTCTTGCTGCTTTCGTTCTTTTGAGCCCAAGGCCATCTTCTTTATAAAATTTTTCACCTGATAAAGTTAGGTAATGTTTTCTTCAAACAATGAATGAC
>JBDLUS010000087.1:0-10464 GCA_039805165.1 Bacteroidota bacterium
AATTTAACTTCATTTCTTCTTAAATCCTGAAAGGTCATCACGAAGTGTCATCCTTCAAAGAAGGTCATCATCATAGGTGTCATCGGCTCTGCCGTTGAATAAACAGCATATAAACTGCACATAAAAGTTAGTGTGTTTTCCAGATTAGCAAAATAGTTTTGTCTTATGGAAACAAACAATACCAAATTGGAGACGGGCTTGAAAATACACACCTTTCGAGATACACAGGTGATGTTAGATAAAGACCTCGCAATTCTATATGGTGTTCAGACTAAGAGATTAATTCAACAGGTAAAAAGGAATATTGATCGATTTCCAGATTCATTTATGTTTCAACTTAATGATGACGAAATTTCAAGGTCACAATTTGCAACCTTGAATTCTTCAATAAATTCAGGCACTTCAGAGACTATTTCAAGTTCAAGGTCACAATTTGCAACCTTGAATAGTAAGCAGGGTAAAAACATTAAATACAGACCCTATGCTTTTACGGAACAAGGTGTTGCAATGCTTTCATCTATTTTAAGGACATCTACTGCCGTCCAGACAAGCATATTTATCATGGAATCATTCGTGTCAATGCGGAAAATGTTAACATCTAACAATGATTTTTCCAACGAGATCGGGTTGTTGAAAACAAAGATTCTCGATCATGATTCCAAAATAAATAAGCTATTGAATCGAATGGAGGATCAATCATTTCCTCAATCCGGAATCTTTTTCAATGACCAGATCTTCGATGCATATGTATTTAGCAGTGAACTCATTGCGAAAGCGAGAAAATCACTTATTCTTATCGATAACTATATTGACGAAACCACACTGATTCAACTTTCAAAAAGAAATCAAAAAGTTTCATGCACAATATATACTGAGAGGATTACAGAGCAACTGAAACTCGATATAGAAAAGCACAATGCACAATACTCACCGATTGAAATTCGAATTCTAAAAAATGCCCACGATAGATTTATTATTCTAGATCATAAAGAACTCTATCATCTCGGCGCTTCATTAAAAGATTTGGGTAAACGATGGTTTGCTTTTTCTAGAATGGATAGCCTGACAAATCAAATTCTGAGTCAATTGAAAATGTGAAATCGAAGGTTTTATTCCATACTTTATAATTGGAGCTGCATTCCCCCGAGCTCGCGCTGCGAGCGACATGGGTGTAGCCCCCAGTGAAGCTGGGGGATAAATATTAGCGGAAATACATTTTGTTTTTCTAATGAACAAAAACTTTTTTCACAATAGTCCCTTGTCCGTTGAAACATTTGAAGAAGTAGATTCCATTTGCCCACTTTAATGTTGAAACTTCAGTCGTTCCTGTTGAGGAAAATGTTTCAATACGTTTTCCATCTGCACCAAGTACCTCACATACAAAACTCTTCCCCGGCCAAGAGATACGAACCGAATTAGCTGTCTGATTCAACATAAAATTTTCATCATTAGATTCAGTAACCGATGTGCAAAGCACCGCGTTCAGCTTCTCCCAAATCTGATCGTTCAATAAAAACGGAACCAACGAATTATCGGGAGCATTGCCCAAACGGACAAAGACAAGTCCTTCGCTTGGACAAACATTCAAGAACTGACCGTTCTTTCCTAGAGCAGCGTATACATCGGCTGGTGCATGAGGGAACAACATTCCCGGCAACACCAACTGTGATCCAGGAACCATGTATGACGATTGTCCATTCAACCACCACAAATAACCGTATGCGTTATTCAAATTTTGAGAAGGCGTAATCATCTCCTGAAAATAATTAGCGTCGGTCATCAACTGATTCCCGTTCCAGTTTCCACCATTCTGCATGAGTATTCCGAATCTAGCCATGCTGCGCGCAGTGCTCAAATAAACATTGTTATATCCATTCTGAAAAAAGAATCCGTCCATTCCTGTCGGCTGTTTCAACTCAGAAAAAACTAATCCGTTCAGTGTTTGTCCTGTCGCTCCTTCCAACACGCCGTCGAGTCGGGTATAGGGCCCGTTGTGATATGCCCAGCGTGTGCCCGCATCTGCTGCATAAACCAAGCAATTCGGATCTGTGCAATAAGGATCTGCCACAGCATCGTCTAACCCCGATGTCATGGTTAATTGATTGCGAACAGTAATGGCATTTTCTTGATCGGCAGTACAATTGGTCCATCCACTTCCTAAATAGGTTGAACTTAAATCGTTAATCGAAAGCTGTCCGTTTTGCTGCGCAATTCCAACCAAATAGGAGGTAAGCGTCTTTCCCGCAGATGCCCAATACCACAGGCTATCCTGCGTGAACGTCCCGAAGTAATTCTCAATCACAATGCGTCCATTCTTCAACACAATAAACGCTTTGGTATTGTTACTTTCTAGAAATGAAATTAGTTCAGGCAATTGATCTTCACACCAACCCAATTCCGCCGGTGTTCTCGTTTCCCAAGTATTTCCAGTTGTTGGAGGAAAATAGATTTGGCCTTGGGAAACCGCTGCCCACGCGAACAACGCGAGCCAAAACAATCCTTTAATAAGAAAAAACAAAAAGCCAATCCATCCGACACGCTTTAGCCAATGCTTGAATTTCTGTTTCATAAAACGAAGGTAAAAAAGAAAGGCTCCTTTCGGAGCCTTTCAGATATTATCCTAAGTAAGATTTTAAGATCTTACTTCTGCTTGTGTGTTTCAATCGACGAATCGCTTTCTCTTTGATCTGACGAACACGTTCACGTGTTAGATCGAAGCGCTCTCCGATTTCTTCCAACGTAAGTGGGTGCTCACCATTCAAACCGAAATACAATCGAACCACATCGCCCTCACGCGCTGTTAGCGTGCGAAGTGAGCGTTCAATCTCTCTGCGTAAACTTTCATGCAATAAATCTGTATCCGGAGAAGGAGTGTCGTTCGTTTGCAATACATCGTACATCGTAGAGCTGCTATCATCTCCGTCTTTCAAAGGAGCATCCATAGATACATGACGTCCGCTGTTGCGCAACGATTGCTTTACTTCATCCAATGTCATTTCTAACACTTCAGCCAATTCAGCTGGTGTAGGAGGACGCTCGAATTCTTGTTCCAACTTAGCGAAAGCCTTGTTGATTTTATTGATCGATCCAATCTTGTTCAAAGGAAGACGAACAATACGAGATTGCTCAGCCAACGCTTGAAGAATAGATTGACGAATCCACCATACAGCGTAAGAAATGAATTTAAATCCACGAGTTTCATCGAAACGCTGAGCCGCCTTAATCAATCCAAGGTTTCCTTCGTTAATCAAATCGGGAAGAGATAAACCTTGGTTTTGATACTGTTTCGACACAGATACAACGAAACGCAAATTCGCTTTAGTCAATTTCTCCAAGGCAATTTGATCACCTTGTTTAATGCGACGAGCCAACTCAACTTCTTCTTCGGCAGTAATCAAATCCACACGACCAATCTCTTGCAAATACTTGTCAAGTGAAGCGGTCTCGCGGTTGGTTACCTGTTTTGTAATTTTTAACTGTCTCATGTTTGCTTAACGTTCGTTTAATTCACTGTTCTTGGTATATACGCAAAAAACAGGAATTTAGTTTTGTTCTTCTGGCTTTGGAAGCAAAGCTTTTCTAGAAAGCTTCAATTTACCGGTCTTAGGATCTTTTCCTAATACTTTAAATTTAACCAAATCACCAACTTTCAACACCTCGTTAACGTCGTCTACTCTTCTCCATTCCAATTCACTGATGTGAATAAGGCCGTCTTGGCCAGGGATAATTTCAACGAAAGCACCGAACGGTTGAATAGTTTTAACTGGACCCTCATACGTAGCTCCAATTTCAACTTGTGGTGGCCATACAATTGATTTCACACGATTCACAGCAGCATCAAGGCTTGTCTTGTCCGCAGACGCAATTTCTACAAAACCTTTGTTGTCGCGCTCTTCGATAGAGATTGTTGCGCCAGTTGTCTTCTGAATTTCTTGAATTACTTTTCCTCCAGGACCAATTACTTTTCCGATTTCTTCGGTTGGAATTTCGAAGCTAATGATACGTGGTGCGTGAGGTTTGTAATCTTCGCGAGGTTCAGAAATGGTTTTCATCATTTCACCTAAGATGTGCAAACGACCTTGCTTGGCTTGATCCAAAGCATCGGTTAACAATTGCATTGAAAGACCCTTGATCTTAATGTCCATCTGGCAAGCTGTAATTCCTTTCGAAGTTCCAGTTACTTTAAAGTCCATATCGCCCAAGTGATCCTCGTCTCCTAGGATATCTGATAAGATTGAATATTTTCCGTTTTCATCTGTGATCAATCCCATTGCAATACCAGATACTGGTGAAGTAATCGGAACACCACCGTCCATTAACGCAAGAGTACCTGCGCAAACAGTAGCCATAGATGAAGATCCGTTCGACTCAAGAATGTCAGAAACAATTCTCATGGTGTACGGACATTTTTCAGTTTCAGGAAGAACTGGCTTCAATGCACGAAGTGCAAGGTTTCCGTGTCCAATTTCACGACGACCCGTTGAACGAATCGGACGTGCCTCACCTGTGCTGAATGGTGGGAAGTTGTAGTGCAACAAGAACTTATCGTTACGTGCATTTACAACGCCATCAACGAATTGTTCGTCGAGTTTAGTACCAAGCGTTAGGGTAGTCAAAGACTGTGTTTCACCACGAGTGAAAACACTTGATCCGTGAGCACCTGGCAAATAATCTACTTCACACCAGATTGGACGAATGGTGCGAGTATCGCGACCGTCTAAACGTATACCATCGTCTAGGATCATGCGACGCATAGCGTCTTTCAAACAATCGTGGGTATATTTCTTCAACAAGAATGCATTCGCTGATTTCTCTTCCGCAGTGAATTGAGCAAAAAACTCTTCTTCAATTTGGTGAAACGCTGCGCTTCTTTCTTTCTTTCCAGAAGGAGTCTTAACAGCAGTGTAGAACTTAGCATAACACTCGTCCCATACTTTCTTCTTCAACTCTTCGTCTTTTGGTTCGTGGTTGTATTCGCGCTTTACAGTCGCTTTTTCAACCTTCGATGCCAATTCCAATTGAGCTTTAACTTGTGCTTGAATAGCAGTGTGAGCGATAGCAATGGCTTCAACCATAACTTCTTCAGACACCTCTTTCATTTCACCTTCAACCATTACAATGCTGTCTGCACTTCCTGCGATCATCATGTCTAAATCGGCAAGAGCCAATTGAGAACGAGTAGGGTTCACAAGGAATTCACCGTTGATGCGTGCAACACGAACTTCTGAAATAGGTCCGTTGAATGGAATATCTGAAACTGCAATTGCAGCAGATGCTGCAAGACCAGCTAAACTGTCAGGCATATGCTCAGTATCCGCAGAGATCAATGAAACAACAACTTGTGTGTCACTGTGGAAATCTTCCGGGAACATAGGGCGTAAAGCGCGGTCGATTAGACGAGAAACTAAAATCTCGTCGTCGTATGGACGTGCTTCACGTTTGAAATAACCACCAGGGAAACGACCCACAGCGGCGTATTTTTCACGGTACTCTACCGTTAGTGGAAGGAAGTCTAACCCTTCTTTTGCTTCTTCGTTGGCTACAACGGTTGCCAGGAGCATCGTATCTCCTTGACGAACGACAACAGAACCATGTGCTTGCTTCGCTAATTTACCAGTTTCAATGGTAATTGGCGCAGAAGAACCCATGTCAATGGTCGTTGTGATTGCTTCGATTTTCATTCTTTTATTTTCGGATATATAGTTCTAAGAAAAAACGCGAAAAGGCAATTGTTAAATTGCCTTTTCTTTTGAATTATGCCTGTATATTACTTACGTAACTCAAGTTCTTTTACGATTGCACGGTAACGAGCGATGTCAACTTTTTGCAAATAATCCAATAAGCTTCTGCGCTTACCAACCAATGCAATCAACGAACGTTGTGTGCCGTAATCTTTTTTATTCTTCTTCAAGTGCTCAGTTAAGTGAGCAATACGGTAGGTGAACAAAGCGATTTGTCCTTCTGAACTACCTGTGTCTGTTGCAGATTTACCGTGTTTAGCGAAAATCTCTTGTTTTTTTTCTGTTGTAAGGTACATGCCAATACTTTTTTAGTGATTATTATGTGAGCCTCCAAGTAAATGTTACTTTTCTTGAAAGTGGGGTGCAAAGATACGAAATTTCTTTTCGTGATTCCAAGTTTATTTTAAGTGGCTTAACGTAAGTGCCAAACGCTTCTTCATTTCGGTACGCTTAACAATGTAGTCGAGGAAGCCATGCTCTAAAACGAACTCTGAACTTTGGAATCCAGCAGGCAAATCTTTCTTTATGGTTTCCTTCACGACACGTGGTCCAGCAAATCCGATCAATGCCTTCGGTTCAGCAATGTTTAAATCGCCCAACATTGCGAAAGATGCCGTAACTCCTCCGGTTGTTGGATCTGTTAAGATAGAGATATAAGGAAGTCCCGCTTCAGCCAGCTGTGTCAACTTTGCTGAAGTCTTTGCCATTTGCATAAGTGAGAATCCAGCTTCCATCATACGGGCACCGCCAGATTTCGAAATACAGATAAACGGACAGTGAGCCTCAATGGCTTTATCTACACCAAGCGCGAATTTCTCTCCAACTACCGAACCCATCGAACCACCAATGAAGGCAAAGTCCATACAGGCAATTACAGCATTCTCATGTTCAATCTTACCAAATCCAACACGCAAAGCATCTTTCAATCCGGTTTTTGCAATGGTGGTTTTAATACGATCCTTGTAATTCTTCGTGTCTGTAAACGTCAGAGGATCGGCACTTTTCATGTGCTCAGCCACTTCAATCCATTCGTGCTCGTCGAAAAAGATTGAAAAATACTGCAACGATCCAATTTTCTCGTGATACTCGCAAGCTTCACAAACCCAGTCGTGCTCTGCATGTTGCTCACTTGTAACAACGTGCTTACACTCGGGACATTGGTACCACAATCCTTCCGGAATCTCCTTCTTCTCTTGATTCTGCGTAGTAATACCTTTGTTTTTTCTCTTGAACCAACTCATTCTTTTGAAATTTGATTAGACGGCAAAAATAGGTAATCCAACTTTAACTACGAATCAAAACAATTTGGTCACATGAAAATAACTTTTTGACCTTACATTCGTGGTCTTAAATTTTCACAAAATGTCAATCAATCTCAATTCCATTCTTCAAGTGCTTGTTCCGAAAGATAAAAAGTGCTTTCCTCTTTTTCAAGCATCAGTTACAAACGCTGTTCGCACAGCAAAGGTCTTGAAAGAGTCGTTTGAGGTAGACAGTGTGAAGCGCATGCAATTGCATTCTGAAATTCGTGATTTAGAACATGTGGGAGACGATTTAACAGATGCGTTGAAAATAGAAGTAGAGGCGAATTTCAATGTGCCATTCGATAGAGAAGAAGTGTATCAGTTGGCTATCGTAATAGACGATATCGTAGACGATATGTACGGAGTTTCGAAGCGAATAGAATTGTACAAAATTCATAACATTCCAACCGTTTTTGGTGAAATGGCTCAAGTCATTTGGGACAGCACAAAAGTCTTGGAAGAACTTATGGAAAACCTAAAGAAATTCAGATATTCCGAATCTGCAAGAAAAAGAATTGCGGCCATTCGCGAATTGGAAAGAAAAATGGACAGCCTTCAAGAATTGGCGATTGCTAAACTTTTCAGTGAAGGAGCAGATCCAATAGAACTCATCAAACAACAAGAAGTGTTTGGCTTAATGGCTCGTTCAGAAAAACGTTGCGAAGAGGCGGCAAGCATCATTGAAGCCGTATTGGTGAAATTCAACTAAGACATGCAAAAGACAGTCTGCATTACTGGAGCAAGTTCCGGATTTGGAAAATGCACCGCTGAATTATTTTTGAAGAATAACTGGAAGGTTATTGCCATTGCAAGAAGATTAGAGCCTTTGAATGAATTGAAATCATTCGCACAGAATGACAATCAATTGCTCATTCATTCAATCGATGTTCAAAATGAAAAAGAAGTTTCTTCTTTTTTTCAATCTTTACCGGCTGAATTCAAGCAGATCGACGTCTTATTCAATAACGCAGGTTTGTCTCGCGGAAAGGATGAATTAATCCATGCAAAACTTGATCATTGGGAAGAGATGATCAACACCAACATCAAAGGATTTTTATATGTAGCTAAAGCTGTCTTATCTATCATGAAGGAGCAGGGCAGTGGCTACATTATCAATACGGGTTCAGTAGCCGGTAGAAATTCGTATATAGGTGGAAATGTATACGGCGCCACAAAGGCCGCCGTGAAAATGCTTTCAGAAAGCATGCGTCTCGAAGCTGCTGCGTATGGTGTTCGTGTGGGAGAGATTGCACCTGGCGCTGCAGAAACAGAATTCAGCATGGTTCGTTTCGATCAGAATAAAGAATCATCGGATGCTGTGTATAAAGGATTCACGCCGTTAAACGGACATGACATAGCCAACACTGTTTGGTTTTTATCGAACTTACCTGAACACGTCTGCATTCAAGAATTGGTGATTATGCCAACGGCACAGCCCAATGCGAATGTGGTTTATAGAAAATAAAATGCGTTATTTATTTATTGTTTTTGTAAGCCTTGCACTCGCAAGCTGTTCGCCTAAAGAACAAGTAGATCTTATTCTTCACAACGGCACATTCCACAGTTTAAACGCAAATAACGATACCTACGATGCGGTTGCTATTCGCGATGGAAAAGTAGTCGCTGTTGGTCCGGAAAACGAGATTCTCAACGGATACAGTTCTCCTTCCATTTATGATATGGAAAAGAAACACATCTATCCGGGATTCATAGATGCACATGCGCACTTGTTGGGATATTCTTTAATGAAGAATGATTTAGATTTAGTTGGAACAACTTCATGGAATGAAATCGTTGAAAAGCTGAAGGGCTTTCAAAGCAAGCGTTCTAGCGGTTGGATTGTTGGAAGGGGATGGGATCAAAACGATTGGCTCACAACAACAACTGAACAAGTTCGTCCAGACGGAATTCCAACCAATTCAGTATTGAATTATTTGTATTCGCAAACGCCTGTTGTCCTTATTCGTATAGACGGTCATGCAGCCATAGCGAACGACGAAGCCATGAGAAGGGCAGGAATGTATGTGGAAGGGGGAGTGCTTTTAGATAACGACATGACTAAAGTATTGAATGCAATTCCAATTGCATCGAATAAGGAAAAGGCCGCTCGATTGTTGGAAGGACAAAGCGATTGCATAGCATCAGGATTAACAACCATTGATGAAGCTGGTATTGATACAGACGATTTGAAAATCATAGACTCACTGCAAAAGAGTGGTTCGTTTCACCTTCGTGTTTATGCTATGTTGAATGCCTCGGATAAAGACTTTCAATATTGGATGGAAAGAGGTCCTGATACGGCATCTTCTATGTTGAAAGTGCGCAGCATTAAGTTTATGGTCGATGGTGCTCTTGGAAGTCGCGGTGCATGTTTGAAGAAGGCATACTCGGATGTTCTAACAACGAAGGGTGCTTTGTTGAATGATCCCGGTTATTTCCGTTTTCGCTTTGCGGCGGCCTATGCACGGGGCTTTCAAGTATGTACGCATGCAATAGGAGATAGTGCAAATGCTGAAGTTTTAAAGTGGTACGGTGAACTGTTAGAAGGCGTGAATGATAAACGTTGGAGAATAGAGCACGCACAAGTTGTCGATTCAATAGATTTCGAGAAGTTTCAGCAATACAGTGTTATACCGAGTGTTCAGCCCTCGCATGCCATAAGTGATGCTCCTTGGGCTATGTCGCGATTGGGAGGTGCTCGCTTGCGTTATGCCTATAACTACAAAAGGTTGTTGGGTTATTCGAATATGTTATCGTTGGGAACGGATTTTCCGGTTGAAGTTATGGATCCGTTAAGAACGTTCTACGCGGCTGTATTCAGGAAAGAGTTTAAAGAAGGAAGTGAGGTATTTGCATCGAGTGAAGCGTTGAGTCCGTTAGAAGCTTTGTACGGCATGACTGTATGGGCAGCGGTATCGAATTTTGAAGAAGCAGAGAAGGGATCGATAGAAGTAGGAAAGTTTGCTGATTTTACGGTGTTGAATTTGGATATATTGAAAGCGACAGAGAAAGATATGTTGCGTGCGAAAGTGGATCAAACCATCATTAACGGCCTTGTTTTTCGCGGTGGTAAGCGATTGTCCTAAAAAAAAACAAAAAAAAGTTTTGTGTATAGGACTCTATATTTGAGGGTGTTGAGTGCAAGTCGAAAAAATAAATGAAAATTATTTTACTAAAACACTTGCGCGGATGAATATTATGAGTACTTTTGCGACCGCTTTAGAGAAACAATGGTTACTCACACTAGCGAAAAAGTTTAGTAAACGCGTCAACGAGAGTTGAAAACGGGATTAAATAAAATAGAAAAAGTTCTTTGATATAATGCAGCAGATAACAGGTTAAATTATTGAGCCACAAGATTAAACAATTTACAATGGAGAGTTTGATCCTGGCTCAGGATGAACGCTAGCGGCAGGCCT
>JBDLUS010000088.1:0-4675 GCA_039805165.1 Bacteroidota bacterium
ACATTCTTAGAAATCAAAGATGCAATCTGACCGTCGTTCATTGCAACACGAGCAGTACCGTAAGTATTCACATAGAATCCTACTGGCTTAGCTACACCAATGGCATAAGCAACTTGAACCAACACTTCATCGCAAACACCCGCTGCAACCAAGTTCTTCGCAATGTGACGCATTGCATACGCTGCACTGCGGTCTACTTTACTTGGATCTTTTCCGCTGAATGCTCCACCACCGTGTGCACCCTTTCCACCGTATGTATCGACAATAATCTTTCTCCCCGTTAATCCGGTATCTCCGTGAGGACCACCGATTACAAACTTTCCAGTTGGATTCACGTGCAAGGCATACTTCCCATCAAACAACTTCTGAATACGCTTCGGCTGCTTCTTCATTACGCGAGGAATTAAGATCGTGCGAACATCTTCTTTGATCTTCGCCAACATCTTCGCTTCCTTATCGAAATCGTCGTGCTGAGTACTCACCACAATCGCAGAAATACCCATTGGCTTGTGATCGTCTGAGTACTCAATGGTTACTTGGCTCTTTGCATCTGGACGCAAATATTTCATTTGCTTTCCTTCTCTGCGAATAGCAGACAATTCACGCAACAACGAATGTGCTAGCTCCAAAGGAAGCGGCATGTAATTGTCGGTCTCGTTCGTTGCATAACCGAACATCATTCCTTGGTCACCAGCACCTTGGTCTTTCTTGTTCTTCTTGTCTACCCCTTGATTAATATCTGCAGACTGCTCATGAATCGCAGACAAAATTCCGCACGACTTCGCTTCGAACATATACTCACTCTTCGTGTATCCAATTTCAGAAATGGTATCACGAATAATATCTTGTAAATCAACATAAGCCTGAGACTTAACCTCTCCGGCAACAACAACTTGACCTGTAGTAACCAACGTCTCGCAAGCCACCTTCGACTCGGGGTCTTGTGCTAAAAACGCATCAATTAACGCATCTGAAATTTGATCGGCTACTTTATCTGGGTGCCCTTCAGACACAGACTCTGATGTGAAAAAATATGACATATCTATTTAATTATTTTCTATTTAATTTGAATTCAACGACTCACTCCACTTCGTTCTCACTGGTGGTGTGAAGTCTGGATTCGGCACTTGCTCTGGATCATATCCGAACAACTTGTTTTCTTTAATCAAGGTGTCAACATACGTCGGCACCATCCCTTCCCAACCTTCATGTCCGTTCTGGATATGCTCCAAAGCATCGCGAGAATAAATGGACAGAACATCTGGGTTGTATTCCGCAATATCAACAATACGCTTATTGTCTACCATATAACGGAAGAGGGGCAACAAACGCGGATGAACAGGACAGTTCTCTGTCGTGTACAAGGTGTTTGTCTTCTCGTCGAACCACGGGTATAAATATATTTTCAAATCTCTGCTGAAGAGAATTCCAAATGCAGCCAAAATTCCGCCGTTCAAATTGCGGTAGTATTTCTCGTCGAACAATTCCACCAACATGTTTGTACCCATGATAATACCCATACGTTCGTTAGTGTATTTCGTGAAGTATTCTGCCAGCTTATAATATTTCGAATAGTTCGAAACCAACACCGTTTGTCCCAGTGAACACAAAATCTCTGCGCGATCCAAAAAGTCTTGCTCATCAATCTCTCCCTCTGAACGCAAGTTGTTCAAGGTTATTTCGAACAACACCTGAACTTTTTCTGGATCTACTTTACGATCGGCTTCGAACATCTTCAAGCCTTTTGCAATCATGTCAATGTTAACCTTCGTTACCGGTCTGAAAGAACCGCGCAATGCCAAGATATGCTTCTTGTAAAGAACATCTGCAGCTTGTAAGTTCTCTCCATCCGGAGAAAAAATAACCGCTTCAGTCATTCCGTTCTTCACGAGTTGTAACGACATAATGCGATTGTCTACATTTTCAAAATCGGGACCTGAGAATTGAATGGTATCAATCTCCACCTGATCGCGATTCAAATTGTCATATAACGAAAGCAATAATTCTTTCGGTTGCTTGAAGGTGTAAAAACATCCGTAGAGCAAGTTCACACCAAGATTTCCTACAGTTGCTTGCTGCAACAATACATCGCTTTCGTGCAAGCGTGCGTGAATAATGACAACGTTCGGTTCTCTGTTAGGAGCTGACTGAAATTTCACACCCATCCAGCCGTGACCTTGAATGGTCTTTTGGAAATTAATGGTTGCGAACGTATTTGCGTAACTGAAAAATTCTTTGGTCGGATGATCGTCGCGATTTAATCGCTCTTCAATCAAACGATACTCGTGATTGAGCATATTGTCTACGCGCGCTTTGCACACGTATCTTCCCTTCTCTTCCTTCCCATATATGGCATCGCTGAAGTCCTTGTCGTAAGCGCTCATCGCCTTCGCAATGGTGCCGCTTGCGCCGCCCGCACGAAAGAAATGACGCACGACTTCTTGTCCAGCACCAATTTCTGCAAACGTTCCGTAGATATCTTTGTTGAGGTTAATTCTCAACGATTTCTGAGCAGGCGATAAAACAACGCGATCCAATTCCACTTTCCTAAAGTTTATTCAAAATTAAACCACCTTTGGCGAAATGCCTTAACAAATATTCAAAATCTTTGTGCACTAATTCGTGCGCATGGCTTTCTCCAATGCTTCCATAGCCACAAGGGTTGCAGGACATCTGTGAAGGTTAGCAGTATAGACTTCGGTCTGATCGAAAAAATCTCTGCGATACATGTGCGGAAACGTTGCGCAATCGTGCGGACGCAATTCGTAAACTCCACACAATCCTTTTTCCATATCGAAAAACTGACACGGTTGTGTAGTGTTTACAATATCTCCAGTCGCTTCGTCAATGAACAACCACTTATCGAAGAACTCTTGATAAGTCATTCCCAAATGCTCCGCTAGCCTCTTCACCTCTGTCTTCTTCCAAGTTGGTGTCATGGTTCTGCAACAATTGCCACATGCTGTGCAATCGATTTTACTCCACGCTTCTTTCTGCGCAGCAACAATGAATGGCCTTGCTGACTTGGGTTGATTCTTCGAAAGTTTTTTAAGAAATGCAGTTAGCACTTTCTTCTTGCGATAAGCACGTAATCTGAATTTTTTGGAGAAGGGCGATTCTGACATGTCGCCAAAAATAAGACAAAAAAAAGAAGGCAAGCCCCTTATATCGCACCGCTACAACTTTCTACCTTTGCTGCCTTCCGGCCCTGGAGGATTTGAAAGGAGCTGGTCGTATAAGACTTGCCTTTGTGCAAATGTAAGGCAAGTCTGTTATTCGCAAAAATCATTGCTTACTTTTGTTGGAAATAATTTTGAATGGAAGAAAGTCCTGAATACATCATAGACCCGAAAGTCAACAAAAAACAAACGCTTTTCATCTTAATCAAATTCGGTGTGGGCGCGGCTTTGTTGGGCATGCTCTTCGATCAGTTGGCCTACGCCTTCCCTTCCGCAAACTTTCTTTTTTCTTTCCTCGGTTCATTAGCACCCGTCTTGGCTTGCACCATCGGACTGGTTTATTACAAACAATTCAACTCGAATCTAAAATTCGGAAAGATCTTTTGGTTCTGCCTTCGCATGGGATTTGTGGTTTCTGCAATGCAATCGATTTTCCTTTATTTAAACTTGAAATTCTTCAACCGCGGAATGCTCGAAGCACTTCGTAAATTCAAGAAGGAAGAACTCATTGCCTTCAACCAACAATTCAATTGGATCTCTCGTGAAGATCTGCTTCAACAAACAGAGCCTGGTTATTTCAACACCTACGTTTGCGGACCGGGTGTAGAAGCGACAGGTAGCTTCTTCTGGTCAATGGTTTTCTTCATGGTCATTGGATTATTCATTGCGCTTTTCAATAGAAATAGAAAATCGAAAAATCCATTTCAACAAGCATAACATGAACTGTTCTCTAGTCATTCCTCTTCTTAACGAAGCCGAGTCGCTTCCTGAATTGCAACGTTGGATTAACGAGGTTATGCAACGCGAGCAAATGTCTTACGAAGTCATCTTCGTAGACGACGGTTCAACCGACAATTCATGGAATGTGATTCAAGAATTGAAGCAGACCTACCCTACCGTTCGCGGTATTCGCTTTTCGCGCAACTACGGAAAGTCGGCCGCGTTACACATGGGATTTCAAGCAGCACAAGGAAATGTGGTGTTCACCTTAGATGCAGACCTTCAAGATTCTCCGGAAGAAATTCCTGCTATGGCGCGAATGATTTTAGATGAAGGATACGATGTTGTTAGCGGATGGAAGAAGGAACGCTTCGATCCACTTTCGAAGACCATTCCTACGAAATTATTCAATTGGGCTACGCGCAGAATGACGGGTATTCACCTAAACGATTTCAATTGTGGTTTGAAGGGATATCGTAAAGACGTGGTGAAGTGTGTGGAAGTATATGGTGAAATGCACCGCTACATTCCGGTGTTAGCGAAGCAACAAGGGTTCAAGAAGATTGGTGAAAAAGTAGTGAAGCATCAAGCGCGCAAATTCGGTTCAACGAAATTCGGAATGGAACGCTTCATGAATGGATTTTTAGATCTCCTCACCATTTCTTTCATGTCGAAATTCGGAAAGCGTCCCATGCATTTCTTCGGCACATTGGGAACGTTGGTGTTCATGATCGGATTTCTTTCATTCGCTTATATCGGCGGTTCGAAATTGTATG
>JBDLUS010000089.1:0-5635 GCA_039805165.1 Bacteroidota bacterium
CACATTAGAGTAGAGACACGACCTTCGTGTCTCTATTTGTTTATAGACGATGAAAACATTTTTTGTTGATGTAGTTGTTCCCCTGGCACTTCCGCAAGTGCTTACCTACAGGGTTCCTGTGGCTTGGGAGAATTACGTTCAACAAGGCGTGCGCGTGGTAGTTCCATTGGGAAAGTCGAAACGCTACACAGCCATTGTTTGGCGCGTGCATGAAGAGGTTCCGAAAGACTACGCCGCAAAGTATTTCGAAGAGGTACTAGACGATGTTCCTGTGGTTTCAGAAACACAGATGCAACTGTGGGAATGGATTGCGAAGTACTACGCATGCACACTCGGAGAAGTCATGACAGCCGCACTTCCTAGCGGATTGAAATTATCGAGTGAAACGGTTTATACAACAAAGGATCTTGCTGTAGAATTAACACCGAATGAACGTTCGGTTGTAGATGTTATTTTGGAAAAAGATCGCGGTATGGGTGTTATGTCGAAAGACATACAACACGCACTACCAAAGGTTTCCATTCATTCTACATTGAAAAATTTATTGAAGAAAAACGCCATTGCTTCGTTCGAAGAGGTGAAGGAAAAGTTCATTCCGAAGCGTGTTTCTTATGTAACAGTTGGAGAAAACGGAAACACCGACGAACAACTGCAACATCATTTTTCGGCGTTGGAAAAACGCAATGCAGATAAGCAGATTCAAGTGCTCATGACCTTTTTGCAAATGAGTAAATGGGACGGGACCACAGGAGAATCAGTGAAGAAAAAGGAACTCGAGATACAATCGAAGACCGATGCTTCAGCCATTTCAGCCTTGGTGAAGAAAGGAATTCTTGCCATTGAAGAACGCTCTGAATTGCGCATGGTTACGGGAGATCATGAACTGTTACCACTACCGGTTTTAAGCGAATTGCAACAGACGGCTTTTGAAAAAATTAAATCGCATGCTGGAGTTACGCTGCTGCACGGAGTAACCTCTTCAGGAAAAACCGAAGTGTATTTGCACCTTATGCAAGAGCAAATTCAACAAGGAAGACAAGTGCTGTTGTTGGTTCCTGAAATTGCTTTAACATCACATTTAATTGATCGTATTCAGAAGTATTTTGGAACTCGCGTTGGCGTGTACCACAGTGGCTATAGCACACATGAACGCACGGAAGTGTGGCATCGGGTGCATTCAGATTTACATCGATTCGATGTAGTATTGGCTGCGCGTTCGGGTGTGTTTCTTCCCTTTGAAAATTTAGGTTTAATCATTGTCGACGAAGAACACGAAGGAACGTTCAAACAACAAGACCCGGCTCCGCGTTATCATGCGAGAGACACCGCCATAAAGTTGAGTGTTTTGTCAAATGCGCAAGTGGTGTTGGGAAGCGCAACTCCTTCCTTGGAATCGTACTTCAACGCGAAACAAAACAAGTATCAGCTGGTTGAAATGTTCGAGCGTTATGGCAACGCCGTTCAACCTAAAATAAACTTTGTAAATCTTCGCTCAGAGCTCCAAGCGAAGCGCATGCAAGGGGTCTTCTCTTCGGTGTTGCTAGAGGCTATAGACGCCACAGTGAAGGCAGGCAAACAAGTGATTTTGTTTCAAAACCGAAGAGGTTATACGCCACTTTGGGAATGCGAAATGTGTCATTACACGCCCGAGTGTAAGAACTGCGATGTGAGTTTGACCTATCATAAATTTCATCATGAACTGCGCTGTCATTACTGCGGTCATCATGAAATTCCTGTTCAGCAATGCCCATCGTGTGGCGCTAACGCTTTCAAAATGTTGGGCGCAGGAACAGAACGCATTGAAGAAGAGTTAGGCGAATGCCTTCCGCATATTCGCATTTCGCGCATGGACTTGGATGTAGCGCGAGGTAAACACGCACACCACAAAATCATCTCTGAATTTGAAAGCGGAAAGACAGACGTGCTCATTGGAACGCAGATGGTAACAAAGGGTCTGGATTTCAGTAATGTTCATTTGGTAGGAATTTTAAATGCCGATCGCATGCTGAAGCATCCTGATTTTCGTTCGATAGAACGCGCTTTTCAGATGATGGTGCAGGTTTCGGGAAGAAGCGGAAGACGCGAAGAACGAGGCCGTGTGCTTATTCAAACGTATGATCCCGAACATTGGGTTTTCCCGCTGATTGAGAACAACAACTACGAGCAGTTTTACACGCTAGAAGTCGCAGAGCGCAAGCAGTTCAGGTATCCGCCGTTTACGCGCATGATTAAACTTACGATTAAGCACAAAGAGCAAGGCGTTGCGTTAAGCGCAGCAGCAGAGCTTGGAACGTGGTTCTTCAAATCGTTATTTGGAAATTACACAGGCCCTGAAACGCCCGCCATTGGCCGTGTGAACAACTATTACATTCAACAATTCTGGATTCGAATTCCACAAGAATTACCACCACCTCAGGTGAAGCGCTATCTCTTAGATTGTTCGCACGCCCTCACTTCCCAACAGAAATATAAAATGGTTCGCGTGTCTATTGACGTAGACCCTATGTAAACAGTCGAGATTCATTACCTTTGTTGGAAAGAATTAAAGATGTCCAAACAAGAGATTAATTGCTCGTTTTGCGGAAGAAAAAAGAGTGAGGTGAATGTGCTAATAGCAGGTGTTTCCGGACACATTTGCGACGACTGCGCAAGACAAGCTAGCGAGATTGTAAAAGAAGAAGCGGTTGTTCCCCAGGAAGAATTTAACACGTCTGAATTATTGAAGCCAATTGAGATCAGAGATTTCTTAAACGAATACATCATTGGCCAAGACGAAGCGAAGAAGGTTTTGAGTGTTGCTGTTTACAACCACTACAAGCGTCTAGCGCAGCACGCTGCTGGAAAGCAAGACGACGAAGTAGAAATTGAAAAATCGAACATCGTATTGGTTGGAGAAACCGGAACAGGAAAAACACTTTTGGCAAAAACCATTGCGAAAATGTTGAACGTTCCGTTCTGCATTGCCGATGCTACTGTGCTTACACAGGCCGGCTACGTGGGAGAAGACGTTGAAAGTATTCTTTCTCGACTTTTGCAAAGTGCAGATTTCGATGTTCAAAAAGCAGAACGCGGAATTGTATTCATTGATGAAATAGATAAGATTGCTCGCAAGAGCGATAACCCAAGTATAACGCGTGACGTAAGTGGTGAAGGTGTTCAACAAGCGTTGTTGAAATTGTTGGAAGGTGCTACGGTAAGTGTTCCACCGCAAGGCGGAAGAAAGCATCCGGAGCAGAAGATGATTCAGATCGACACCAAGAATATCCTGTTCGTTTGTGGTGGTGCGTTTGATGGAATTGATAAGCACATTGAACGTCGCATGAATACGGCAAGCATCGGATACCGCAATGCAAAGACCGTTGAAGAGCAAGGCGGATGGTTGCAATACATTGCTCCAGCCGATTTGAAGCAGTTCGGATTAATTCCGGAATTGATTGGTCGTTTCCCTGTGTTGACCTTCTTGAATCCATTGGATGAATCGGCATTGAGAAGAATTTTAACCGAGCCGAAAAACGCTTTGGTGAAGCAATACGTGAAGTTATTTGAAATGGACGGCGTGAAGTTGTCTTTTGAAAAGCAAGTGTTGGATTACATTGTGGAAAAGGCAATGACGTACAAATTGGGAGCGCGAGGATTGCGTTCAATATGCGAAGCCATATTGCTAGACCTCATGTTTGAAATTCCGAATCAAACGGAACTAAAAGAATTCAAAGTAACGTTGGCATATGCACGAGATAAATTTGAAAGCTCGAAGCTGAGTCAACTGAATCAGGCATAAAATGACAGAAGAAAAATCGACTGTGGTGGAAACACCACTCATGAAACAATACAATGAAATTAAGGCGCAATATCCAGATGCGCTTTTGTTGTTTCGTGTCGGCGATTTTTATGAAACCTTCGGTTCAGACGCAATTGCGGCTGCACGCATTTTAGGAATTACTTTAACGAAGCGAAAAAACGGTGCAGCCGCATTCATTGAATTGGCGGGCTTTCCGCATCATTCGCTAGATACTTATTTGCCAAAATTGGTTCGCGCTGGAAACCGTGTGGCTATTTGCGATCAGTTAGAAGATCCGAAGCTTACCAAGAAAATTGTGAAGCGCGGAGTAACGGAGTTGGTTACACCAGCGGTGAGTTATAACGAGAAAACGTTCGATAGTTCGAACAACCAATTTTTGGCTGCTGTTGTCATGCGTGACCAGCAGGCGGGTGTGAGTTTTTTAGACATTTCCACAGGCGAATTTTATTTGGCCGAAGGAAGCACCGCACACATTAACAAACTGCTCCAAAGCTTTCGGCCAAACGAAGTGCTTTTTCAAAAGCACGAAGACCACCAGTTTCGCGAGGCCTTCGGAGATACCAAATGGTTTACGTTTCGCGTAGACGAATGGGTGTTCTCGTTGGACTACGCCAAAGAAGTTTTACAAAAGCAATTCGGAACACAATCGCTCAAGGGCTTCGGTGTTGAAGAATTAAAACTCGGAGTTATTGCGGCTGGCGCCGTGTTGCATTATCTGAAAGATACACAGCACGACAAGACCCAGCACATTCAGAAAATAGCGCGCATTGAAGAAGACACGTTCGTGTGGTTAGACCGCTTCACCATTCGAAATTTAGAATTGGTGCATTCGAACTACGACGAAACTGCAACGTTGTTCTACACGCTCAACCATACGAGCACACCCATGGGCGCTCGTCTCTTGCGCAGATGGGTACTCATGCCGCTCAAAGACATAACGCAAATTGAAAAGCGTCAGTTTGTAGTTGGAAGTTTTGTCAAAAACGCCGAGCTGCTAGCAGAGACCCGTTTGCATTTGAACACCATTGGCGACATGGAGCGTTTGGCTTCAAAGATTGCCACAGGACGCGTGAATCCGCGCGAATTGCTTCAGTTAGCGAAGGGCATGCAAACGGCAGAGCACATCAAAGATTTAGGCGCAAATTCGAAGAGCAAAGAAATACAAGCGTTGTTCAATGTGTTGAAACCATTGACCGATTGGTGCAATACCATTTTCGAAAAAATAAATCCAGAAGCACCTTTAGCACTGAACCGCGGTTCCGTTATTGCCGAAGGAGTAAATGCGGAATTGGATGAGCTTCGCAACTTGCAAAAATCAGGGAAAGACTACTTACAAATGGTGCAAGAACGCGAAAGCGAACGCACCGGAATTCCTTCCTTGAAAATTGCTTTCAACAATGTCTTCGGATATTATTTGGAAGTACGCAATACGCACAAGGACAAGGTCCCACCTGAATGGATACGCAAGCAAACGGTTACACAAGCCGAGCGTTACATTACCCCAGAACTGAAAGAATACGAAGCGAAGATTACTGGCGCGGAAGATAAAATTTCGATTTTAGAAAATCAGATTTATCAAGCGTTGATTGAAGAGACGCTTCCGCATTTGGTGAACATGCAATTGAATGCGCGCGTGCTTGCAGAGATCGACACGTTGGCCTCTTTCGCAACCGTAGCGGTAGCGAACAAGTATTGCGCACCGGAATTCACGGAAGAGAACTGCATTGAGATTGAACAAGGAAGACACGCCATTATTGAATTGCGCCTTCCACCGAACGATCCGTACATAGCGAACGACATAAAATTAGATCGCGACGCTCAGCAAATCATGATGAT
>JBDLUS010000090.1:0-10168 GCA_039805165.1 Bacteroidota bacterium
GCAACAGTTGCTGCAGATGTATGCACACGTCCTTGTGTTTCTGTTGCGGGAACACGCTGCACGCGGTGAACGCCACTTTCAAACTTCATTGTACCATACACCTCATCTCCTTCAACCTTGAACGAAACCTCTTTGAATCCGCCCATTGTTCCTTCACTCAAATTCAACACTTCCATTCTCCAACCTTTGTCTTGAATGTAACGCGTGTACATCTTGTAGAGGTCTCCTGCAAATATAGAAGCCTCGTCTCCACCCGTTCCAGCGCGGATTTCGACAATAACGTTTTTAGTATCTTCCGGATCTTTTGGAATAAGAAGAAACTTAATGGCCTCTTCCATTTCAACAATTTTCGGAGACAATTCGTTGTATTCTTCTTGCGCCATTTCCTTCAGGTCTGCGCTCTCGTTACTATATAGAATTTCTTTGGCTCCCTTCAAATCGTCGAGTGCCTTTTTATATTCAAGATAAACGTCGTTGATTTTTTCTAATTCGCGGTATTCGCGCATGAGGGCTGGATATTTCTTCATATCGGCAATTACAGTTGGATCTGTAATGCTCTTTCCCACCTCGGTATATCTATCGGAAATAGCCGACAAACGATCGATTAACTCCATGCCTTGTTAATTAATATTGAAAGGTTCCGTGTTCGGAACGAATTTCTAATGTGTTTCCTTCGCCGGCTTCTACGCGACCAATGATTTGCGCGGCACATCCCACCTGATCAGCGTAATTGATAATTTCCAATGCAGTTTCTTCATCGGTATAAAACTCCATACGATGCCCCATGTTGAAGACTTTGTACATTTCCTGCCAAGGTGTTTTAGATTCTTCTTGAATCATTTTAAACAGTGGCGGAATCGCGAACAAATTGTCTTTCACAATGTGCACATTGTTGGTGAAGTGAAGCACTTTCGTTTGTCCACCTCCACTGCAGTGCACCATTCCTTTGATTTTGCTACGACGATTTGCAAGAATTCGCTTCACAATAGGAGCATATGTTCTTGTTGGCGAAAGAACCAGTTTCCCTGCATTCAATTCAGCATCGTGAACGTAATCTGTTAAAGTATAAGATCCTGAGTACACCAATTCCTTTGGAATAGCACTATCGAAAGATTCGGGATACTTCGCAATTAAATCGTTGTAGAATACATCATGTCTCGCAGAAGTAAGTCCATTACTTCCCATACCTCCGTTGTATTCCGTTTCGTAAGATGTTTGTCCATATGATGCCAAACCAACAATAACTTGTCCAGGAGCAATGTTCGCATTATCGATTACTTCGTCTCTGCGCATGCGGCAAACAACGGTAGAGTCGACGATAATGGTTCGAACCAAATCACCCACATCGGCTGTTTCTCCGCCTGTTGTATGAATCTTCACTCCGTGTTTTTCAAGCTCTTGGCAGATCTCTTCGGTACCTGCAATAATGGAAGAAATCACTTCGCCCGGCACTAAGTTTTTGTTGCGGCCTATGGTGCTGCTGAGCATAATGTTATCTACAGCTCCTACGCACAATAAATCATCTATGTTCATGACAATTGCGTCTTGCGCAATTCCCTTCCACACAGAAAGATCTCCTGTTTCTTTCCAATAGATGTAGGCTAAAGAAGACTTCGTTCCAGCTCCATCTGCATGCATAACAATACAATGCTCTTCGCTTCCGGTTAGGTAATCTGGAACTATTTTACAAAAGGCTTTGGGAAAAAGACCTTTATCGATGTTTTTAATTGCAGCATGCACGTCTTCTTTAGAAGCACTCACTCCTCTGCTGTTGTATCTGTCTTCGGCTTGATTCATATATAAATAAAAAGGGCTGACAGCGAGTGTCAGCCCTTCTTTTAGTTTAGTTCTATTTACTTGGGACGTAGTCCGTTCTCAAAATTCTAAAGGTTGTACGACGATTCAATTGGTGAGCACGCTCTCTTGAGTCGTTGTCTTTAAGTGAATTGATGAATGCTTCGTCTAACAGTGTTCCAATTGGGAATTCTGTGAATGTTTCAGTAGAAAGACGATCACCGTCCTTGATTGTGCGAGGCTCGCTTTCACCTTTTCCTTTTGCAACTAAACGGTCAGCAGCAATTCCTTTCGAAGTAAGGTAAGTTACGCAAGTCTCTGCGCGACCTTGAGAAAGTTTATCGTTGCTAGTAACATCACCACGAGCATCTGTGTGAGACTCTAACTGAACAACAAAAGTTGGATTCTCAGTTAAGATGTTCAACAAGTAACTCAACGAGTCAGCACTGTTTACTTCGTCATTGATCAATAATTCTGTTTTGTTGAAAGGATACAATACTGTTGGCATTGGGTATTCCTTTCCGATTTCTACAGGGATTAAGAAATAATCTTGTTGGTAGTTCGTAGACTCTTTTGCTCCTTTGGTAGAGAACTTATCTGCGGTACCAATGAAGTTCTCCTTTTGAATATCCACAGTATACTTTGTTTCAGGCTTAACCTTCGTTTTGTCTAGGAAGAAACTCCCGTTTGCATCTGTTACAACATTGTAAGTTGATCCGTCTGATCCGATAATGGTTACTTTGCAACCAGAAAGCGTACTTCCTGTTTTCTTGTTGTAAGCTGTACCTGTCATGGTGAACTCCAAAGGACGCTCATATGCATGCCAAATATCGTCTTTCCCTTTTCCACCTGGACGGTTAGAAGAGAAGTAACATGCGAAAACACCTTCCATCAATACGTTGTCTAATACCGGCTTCTTATCTAAAATAAATGCGAAGTCATCAGATGCTGAGTTAATTGGAGCTGGCATTGCTGTTACATCGCCAAAAACCATTTCTCCAGTTTTCTTTGCCTTGAAGATATCCAAGCCACCTAATCCAGGGTATCCGTTAGAAGCAAAGTACAACGTTCCATCTTCAGACATGTATGGATAATATTCATCACCTGCTGTGTTTAATGAAGCAAGGTTTGTAAGGTTGGACCATTTCTTTGCCTTCTTGTCGAAAGTCATGTACCACAAATCTCTTCCGCCTTTACCACCTGGCATGTTCGAAGCAAAGATTAATGTTTGCTCATCAAAAGAAAGACATGGTTGTCCTACACGTGAAGAATCGTCAGACTCTCTGTTTATGATGTCGATAATCTCAGCAGTAGCGAAGTTGTCACCTTGCTTGTTAGCAGTGTAAATATCGCAACCCATTCTTCCTTTCTTATCGAAACCACAACGTGTGAAGAACATGGTCTTGTAATCTTTGTCGAATGCACCGGCAGCTTCGTGAGACTCAGTATTTACAGTAATACTCGCAGGCATAGGAGCGCCTTGGAACTTAAACTTCTTGTCCAATTTCGCAACAAAAACATCTTTAAACTCATCACCGTTAATTGGACTTAATCCACTTCCTACAGACTCTTTACGAGCAGAGGTAAATACGAACTCATCCCATTTCTTTGAAGCATAAGCCAAACCAAAATCCTCTTCAGAAGAATTCAAGAACTCAACGTTCTCTGCAACATAACGAGATTTAGCACTCGTTTTCTTTGCTGAAGCAGCGTTTGTGCATGTTTGAATGCGCATGTCAGCCAAAGCAGCGTTTCCGCCACGTTCCTTATACTTGTTGAATTGAACAATCGCATCTTCGAGGCGATCCATTTCTTGCAAAGCAATACCATAGTTTAAATAAACATCAGCCGTTTTCTTGTCGTACTTCGCATTGATGGCTTTGTCGTAGTAATCTAGACTCATATCATAACGCTTGGTATTTCTATAACACTCTGCGATGTTGTAGAGAACACGCGCCTTTTCATCGATGTTCTTGATTTTAGTAACTTCCGCAATGTAAAGAGTCGCGGCTTGGTTATAGCCCTGACCAGCAAACTCGATATCTGCCTGTTGAATCTTTTTATTTTGAGCGTTTACCAACGAAGCCGTTGATAAACAAACAAACAAAACCAAGATAGATTTGAAAAATCTCATACGTAATGTTTTAGTCCAGTTAAAAGTTAGTAATTGCGAAAATAATCAAAAATGTGAATTTTCCTCATAAAATCGCAATTATCTAAATACCATATTAGCAAGTGAACAGTAACTCACGCATTTTTGGAATTGGCCAAGAATTGTCGTCAATGATTTGCTCTAATGCATCAGCGGCATCACGAGCAGCATCCATCAAAGGTTTAATCTTGTGGCAATAGATGTCAGCCATTTTCTCGGTATTGCTATGATTGACCTTTCCCTGTTCCACAACAATTCCTTCTGTACAAGCTTTCAAACCGTTCACATGCTGAGAGATTTCAGTAATCAAGCCTAATTGAGTCTTAGTTAATTCCTTAAACTCTTTTGCTCCTACTACCGCTTTCAAGCCCTGAACATTGTTTATCAACTCACTTTGATATCTCAAAGCAGCTGGAATAATTTGGTTCACTGCCATGTCAACAACTATTTCAGCCTCAATCTCGCGACGACGAGCGTAGTTCTCTACCTCGATTTCATAACGAGAGTGAATTTCTTCATTTGTTAAGACATTCAACTTTTCGAACATTGCAATAACCTTCTTGTCTTTCCAAACTTTCAAAGCAGATGGAGTATCCTTCAAATTAGATAATCCTCTTTTCGCGGCTTCCTTCACCCACTCGTCTCCATATCCATTTCCTTCAAAACGAATAGCCTTGCTTTGTTTGATTAAGCGCTGAAGTTCTTTTAGAATTGCTTCGTCCTTATCATCTCCTTTTGCAATGCGCGCATCAACATCTTTTTTGAATTGAATTAGACGGTTAGCCACAATGGTGTTCAATGTGATCATTGCATTTGCACAGTTCGCACTAGACCCAACTGCACGGAATTCAAATTTGTTTCCGGTAAATGCGAAAGGAGAAGTTCTGTTTCTGTCTGTGTTATCAAGAAGGACTTGTGGCAGCTTCCCGATATTCAATTTCAATTCAGTCTTATCTTCTGGAGTCATCTTTCCAGCCTTGATGTTCTTTTCAAGATTATCAAGCATGGCATTCAACTGCTCTCCTAGGAAGCAACTCATGATCGCTGGAGGAGCTTCGTTTGCTCCAAGGCGATGATCGTTACCAACTGTGGCAATAGAAGCACGAAGAACATCTGCGTTCTCGTGAATTGCTGCAACAGTGTTCACCATAAAGGTTAAGAACTGAAGATTCGATTTTGGATTTTTCCCTGGGCGAAGAAGATTCACTCCTGTATTGGTTGAAAGCGCCCAGTTGTTGTGCTTTCCGCTTCCGTTAACTCCTTCGTATGGTTTCTCGTGAAGAAGCACATTAAAGTTATGCTTTTGTGCAATCTTCTTCAACAAGTCCATCAACAACTGGTTGTGGTCGTTCGCCAAGTTTGCC
Source organism: Bacteroidota bacterium (assembly GCA_039805165.1). Lineage (GTDB taxonomy): Bacteria > Bacteroidota > Bacteroidia > Flavobacteriales_D > Sanyastnellaceae > CAIZGX01. The sequence continues at coordinate 5,311 of JBDLUS010000090.1, forward strand.
TCTTCGAACATTGGAGCAACCTCATATTGGTTTGGAGCAACCTCGTTGTGACGCGTAGTTACTGGGATACCCAAAAGGTGAGCTTCGTATTCGAAGTCTTTCATGTATGCTAACACACGCTCGGGAATACTTCCGAAGTAGTGATCTTCCAATTGCTGCCCTTTAGCAGGTTTATGTCCGAATAATGCGCGTCCGGTCATAGCCAAGTCTGGACGAGCCTTGTGCAAAGCAGAGTCCACTAAGAAGAACTCCTGCTCCCATCCTAAAGTAGTGTTTACCTTGTTTACATCTTTATCGAAATACTGGCAAACTGCTGTTGCTGCAGCATCTACTACTTGAAGAGCTTTGATCAACGGCATCTTGTAGTCAAGAGCGTGTCCTGTATATGAAATAAAAATGGTAGGGATACACAAAGTGTTACCTACAATAAAAGCGGGCGATGATGGATCCCACAATGTATATCCGCGAGCCTCGAATGTGTTACGAATACCTCCGTTTGGGAATGAAGAAGCATCTGGCTCTTGTTGAACCAACATGGTTCCTTCAAACTTTTCAATAGCTCTTCCATCTCCTAGCGGCTTGAAGAAACTATCATGCTTTTCTGCCGTTGCTCCTGTTAAAGGTTGGAACCAGTGAGTGAAGTGTGTTGCTCCTTTGCTGATAGCCCACTCTTTCATACCTGCTGCAATATGATCGGCAACATTTCTATCGATACGAGTTCCTTGATTAATACAAGACATCAAATTATCATACAAATCTTCTGGAAGGTATTCACGCATTTTATGCGGGTTGAATACGTTATCACCGAAGTACTCGCTGATTCTTTGACCATTTGAAGCCAATGGCATTGGCATACGACTGTTGATTTCTTGCTGTGCGTTTTTTCTTAAACTCATATTTTTAGATATTACCCCTCTTTTGAAGGGGGTGTTTTTAAAATTTTAACAATTTTTGCAAATATACCCCCTCTTTTTCAGTTCACAAATGAAAATTTCACATCAAATTTCAAAAAAGCCCCCTTTTAATTGTGAATAACTCCATTCTGCACATCCTTCACTAAATTTGAAAAATGAAAAAGATAATTTCAATTTTCCTTTATTCAATTGGAGTTGTGGCTCCAATGACCGTGTTCGCGCAAGCATTGCAAGTGAACCCTCCTTCAGCGTCAACTAAGAAAACTGTACTAGTACCTCACGCTGTTTACCCTTCATCATATCTTTTATGTGAACCTCAAATTCTTTCATTAGACTTAAATGAAATTGGTGATAAGGTTGTAAAGCTTCAATTTTCGGGAGATCAAACTTCTTTAAACATAACAGACGTTCAATCAGGAAAAGCCAATGAAATTAAGGTCACCAATATTGCGTCTGCATCACAGGTGTTCTTTATCAATGACCAACTCATCGCCTTAAAAATTCAAAAAGAGAATTCTTCTTTTGATATCATTGAGATTTCTTCGAGCAAAGTCGTTGCAAACATCCCTTCCAACAAATACATTGGATCTACAGCAACAGCAGCGTTCTTCAGCAATCAAAGCGGAAGCACTTCTACCATCGAGAAATTTGAAATCGCAACAAAGAAATTTTCCAATGTGGGAACAATTTCAGGAGAAATATTCGGATGGTATTTTTCGAAATCGAAAGGAATTGTCGGAGCAGCTGTTCACAGCAATATGCTTTCGAAAATTTATGAAGTTGAAAACAACAAACTTGGAAAAAGTCTCTTTGAATTTTCTTCTAATTACTATTTCGAAACAAAGGGCTGCAACTTGGCGGGAGATGTGTTTTATGGAATCACTAATTTTCAGAGTCTAACAACATACGCTTGCGCAGTATCGAAATCAGGAATTAAGCCGTTGAACAATAAGACCGGAGAGAGTTGCACAGATGTTTTCACAATTGGAAATGAAATTGCTCTAACCACAAACAACATCAATGCTGCTGAATACCAAGAATCGAAAAATCCGACTATTCAAAAAGTTTTAACTTTCGCTCGAGAAAGCTTCAAAGGCTCTTCCATTCAACTTATTGATTACGTTGAAAAAAGTAACACGGCATTATTCTCCTTGCAAGGAGAAACAATAAAGCCTCGATATTTTGTTTGGACAAGCAATTCTGCGAAACCCGTTTCTTCGGATAAATATGAAGCGAAGAATTTAACCTTTATCGCAAGTGAGGTTGCACAAATTCAAACTGGTGAAACGACTCCTCAAACAGGGCGAATGTATCTTCCAACCAAAGACGACAAAACCAGTTACCCTTTGGTGATTTACATTCCGAATAACCTTTTTCTTCCCTATGACAATCACTTCAACCCAACCGTTCAGCACCTATGTCAAAGCGGTTATGCCGTTTTCGTGTGGAATACCCGCTATGCCTTCCGTCCGAAAATTGGTCTAACATACTCTGATTTGGTCGCATCATTCCCCGAGGACATTAACCTAGTCACGTTATACTTGAAAAAAGAGTATTCTATTTTACCTGAAAACACATTTATTGTTGGTGAAGGGCTTGGTGGGTATTTAGCTTTAAATGCAAGCGCAAACAGTAATGTTCTGTTCAATGGTGTTGTTATAAACCGCTTAGATTTTCCGGGTAAAGAATACGGACAAGACATACTAGCAGCGCGCATGTTCGGAGAAGATGCGCAATCAAATTGGAAAACTTTAGACCGCACGGGGTTATCTGAAAAAACAAACTACCTATCGTACACAATAGGAAAATCAAACACTGAAGCAAGGCTTGAGAACACAATTAAACAGAATAAGATTAAATGGACTGAGCGTGCTTCGGAAAACAAACGCGCAACTGTTACTTCAAAAGATTTAGATGGTATCGCAAATTGGTTGCAGCACTTATCACTGATTGAAACGCAAATTTTCGAGAACAAACCAAAAGTCGAAGTGAAGAAGAAATGAAGTATTCAATAGAGGCGAAAGACGCATTATCGAAAGCGAGAGCAGGAGTTTTGGAAACTCCACACGGGAAAATTCAAACTCCGATCTTCATGCCTGTTGGAACAATTGGCTCTGTGAAGGCCGTGCCCCAGCAAGACTTGAAAGAAGATGTAAAGGCTCAAATAATTTTAGGAAACACTTATCACTTGTACCTGCGACCAGGGACGCAAATTTTAGAACAAGCCGGCGGACTTCACAAGTTCATGAATTGGGACCGCCCTATTCTCACCGACAGCGGAGGATATCAAGTTTATAGCCTTTCAAAAAACAGAAAAATAAATCCTGAAGGGGTTGTTTTCAAATCACACATCGACGGTTCGAAGCATACGTTTACACCTGAAAATGTGATGGACATTCAGCGCAGTATTGGTGCGGATATCATCATGGCATTCGATGAGTGTCCGCCCTACCCTTGCGACAAAACCTATGCACGTGAATCGCTTCACATTACCAATCAATGGCTAGATCGTTGTTTCAAAAGGCTCGACGAAACCACGCCCCTTTATGGAAATGAGCAAGCACTTTTTCCAATTGTGCAAGGAAGTATATTTCCTGACCTTCGAAAAGAAAGCGCTGAATACATTGCCAATAAAGGTGCATTCGGAAATGCCATTGGTGGATTAAGTGTTGGTGAGCCGCATGAGATGATGTACGAAATGACTGATCTTGTATGTTCGATATTGCCGGCAGACAAACCACGATATCTAATGGGAGTTGGAACACCAGCGAACATTTTAGAATGCATTGCCTTAGGTGTTGACATGTTCGATTGTGTAATGCCCACACGCAATGCACGCAATGGAATGTTGTTCACCTGGAATGGCACCATCAATATGAAAAACAAAAAGTGGGAAAGCGATTTTTCACCGCTCGATGAATCGGGCGACAGCTATGTCGATTCTTTTTACACAAAAGCCTACGTGCGTCATTTGTTCGCTGCAAATGAAATTCTTGCTTTGCAAATCGCATCTGTACATAACCTGAATTTCTACTTGCGTTTGGTGGAAAAGGCTCGTGAGAAAATTATTGAAGGTACATTCGCGGCGTGGAAAGATGAAACTGTGAAAAGACTATCTGTTCGTTTGTGATAAAAAAACTTGACAACTATATCATTAAGAAATTCATCGGAACATTTCTGTTCATGATAGGAGCCTTCGTGATTATTGCTGTCGTTTTTGATATTAGTGAAAACATAGATGACCTTCTTCAATCTCAGGCGACCTTGTGGGAAATCATTGTCGATTACTACTTCAACTTCTGCCTTTACTACGGAAACCTTTTAAGTTCCTTCATCATTTTCCTCACTGTTATTTGGTTCACAAGTAAGCTTGCGCAACGTTCGGAAATAATAGCTATGCTCTCTTCGGGCATTAGTTACAATCGAATTCTCCGCCCGTATTTCATTGTTGCTTTTTCAATGATTATCATTTCGCTTGCGTTCGGACACTATGTTGGTCCCCTTGCGAATAAGCGCAAATTTGAATTCGAAGTGAAGTACTTGAAGGAGCAATTGACTATTCAAGACAAGAACATTCACAGAGAGATTGAGCCCGGACTAATCGCATATTTCCAACGATACAACCCAGGAAATTTAGGTGGAAGTAACTTCTCTTTGGAACATTGGAAAGACGGTGAATTGACTTTCAAACTTATTTCTTCATCGGCGAATTATAAGCCGGAAACACAATCTTGGAGCATTACCAATGCGCAGGTGCGCGTATTCAAGGACAGCACAGAGCATGTTTATTTCAAACAGAAATTAGATACCGTATTGGAGGTTCGACCTGAAGATTTCGGATTACGTTCTGAAATTGTGGCTACCATGAATTGGTCTGAACTAAACTCGTTCATTGATGATCAGAAATTAAGTGGTTCAGGCAACGTTGCAAAATTCGAATTGGA
>JBDLUS010000091.1:0-5867 GCA_039805165.1 Bacteroidota bacterium
AATCGGGAAGGAGGCGGAGACAGAGCAAGTACGTTCAGCAGATTGATGAATTTAAAATTAGGAGACTCATTAACTATTTCTTTCCATGGTGACGCGAATCGTTAAGATGTCATTCGAAAAGAGCAATGCAGCTTTGTTCCTTGAAATTTTCAATGAACACCGTGAACAAATTCGCGCTGCGGAAGGCTGCACGTATCTCGAACTTTGTCAAACCGAAGAAAATGATTCGACGTTATTTTTCACACACAGCAGATGGGATAGCGAAGAGCATTTGAATAACTACAGACACAGCGATATTTTTAAAATCGTTTGGCCAAAGACCAAGGCGTTGTTCAATGCACAACCACAGGCTTGGACAGTCAATAGTCTTATAACACTGCCGTAATGAAAGAGCTTGTAACACCGAGTGTGGCCTTTCAAAAAATAAGTGAAGTATTTCCGTCGGTAGGAGAAGAAATTGTTTCCTTGCATTTAGCAGTCGGAAGAATGTTGGCTGAAAACATTTGTTCCGATCGCGACCAACCGCCTTTTCATAGAGTGATGATGGATGGATATGCGTTTCAATTTTCCGCATGGGAGAAGGGGATTAGAGAATTTGTAGTTGAAGGAATACAAGCCGCTGGAGATACTCCTTCAACATTGAAAAATGAAAATGGATGCATTGAAGTCATGACAGGCGCGGTGCTACCGAATGATTGTTCGGTTGTGATTCAGTATGAAAAATCAATTCGCACGAATGATCTCGTTCAATTTGAAATAGAAGAACCCAAACATTTCCAGAATATACATGCCAAAGGATTCGACCAGAAAGAAGGCGATGAAATATTAGCAGCGGGAACCGTTATTGGTCCGCTTGAAATATCAGCGCTGGCTTCGGTTGGAAAGGCGAAGGTAAAAGTATTCAAACAGTTTTCAATTGCCATAGTGTCTACAGGAAACGAATTGGTAGAGGTTCATGAAACGCCTGCGGATTATGAAATTCGTTCAAGCAATTTAGAAATGCTACAAGCTTTATTATCTGTGCATTCAAGTCGCGTGAGTGTCTTCAGATTGTCTGACGATGAACAAGAGACGACGCATTTCATTCAACATGAATTAGAAAATTTCGACATCGTTTGTTTTTCTGGAGGTGTGTCTAAAGGGAAATATGATTTTGTAGCGAAGGCGTTAGAAGAGAACGGTGTTCAAAAACATTTTCACGGCGTGAAGCAACGTCCGGGTAAGCCGTTCTTCTTCGGAAGTAAAAACAGCGTTATGGTCTTTGCCTTTCCAGGCAATCCTATTTCAGTGCTGCACTGCGCAACGCGCTACTTGCTTCCTCATTTAAGAAATCAGTCTTTAGAAAATGTGCGGTGCATTTCAACATACAAGAATGCATCTGATTTAACGGTGTATGTTCCCGCATTCCTTTCAACCAACAATGAGGGAAACAGAATCGCAACGATTGTGCGTCAGAATGGTTCTGGCGATTACATGGGTGCGTTGGGTGCAAACGGATTTATTGAAGTTCTTCCGAATACGGAAGTGAAAGAAAACGATGTGCTTTCGTTTTACAAATTCTAACCTCCCACAGAGGCCATACTCTGAAAGTTTTTTGTGACTTGCATTTCTTCAGCAGCGAATCCATCTTTTGGCTTGGTTAAACACGCGGCTTCTAACGCATGTTGAATTTCTTCATTTGTTTTTCCTTCGCGAAGTAACGTGCGAAGCAGGAGTGAAGGTGGAGCATACAAACAAGATTTTACAAATCCTTCCGGAGTAATACGAATGCGATTACATGTCCCGCAGAAAGTTCTGCTGTAAGCTGCAATAATTCCAACTTGACCTTGGTGTCCTTCAATGGTGTAATTCTGCGCAGTTGCCCCCGCTTCGAAAGGAACAGGAGTTAAAGTGGGAAAGTGCGACGTGAGTTCTTGTTCTAACTTCTTCCAATTCCATTTCACCGCATGGTGATATTCTTTCCCGTTAAAAGGCATCTCTTCAATGAAGCGCACACGAACATCTTTGTCTTTGGTAAGTTGGGCAAGTTCGAAGATATCTTCTTCGTTGTGATGCTCAAGAATAACCGCGTTAATGCTAGTTTTTATTTTGTTTTGAAGGAGCAGCTCCAAAGTTTGTTGCACTTTGTGCACTTCGTTGCGTTTCGTCATGGAATGAAAGCGCTCGGCATTTAACGAATCAATGCTCAGGTTAACAGCGTTCCAAGGGAATTGAAAAAACTGTTCTGAGTTTTTCTCGTTGAAGGTTCCATTCGTGGTAATGCCTATGGAATGAAAGGCTTTCATTTGAAAGGCGTGTTCGGCTATTTCGAAGAAGTCTCCACGAGAAGTGGGTTCACCACCGGTAAAACGAATCTTCGTAATTCCACTTGCGGCAAGCACGTCCAACATTTTTTTCCATTCGGAAGTAGAAAGCAATTGCGCGTTCTTCAACCACTTCAAACCTTCTTCGGGCATGCAATAAGTACAACGCAGGTTACACTTGTCTGTAACAGCAAGGCGCGCATACGTAAGTGTTCTTCCGAAGGAATCGTTTAACATGAAAAAAATTAAGCTTGAAATCCGTTTCGAAAGTAAGCCAAATCTTTTTCAACCGATAGTAACAGGAGTTTTCCGTCGATGGTGAATTCTTTGTGCCACGACTCTTTGTTCGAAGAGAGGAAGGCTTGCATCTCGAAATCGGGAATGTGCAATTCCACTTCGGGTGCTTTCCAGATCATTTCACTCAATTGATCTTTCGAAGGGAAAATGCGGAAGACCAGTTCAACACCGTGAAAGATAATGCAGCTGACTTCAACCGCTTTGCTCTTCTTCAACTGTTCCGCTTCCTTTTCAGTGATGCGAAAGCGAAGGGCGTTTTGTTTGATGCGAACCTTCATTATTTGATCAATCCAATTTCAGCAAGGCGCTCATTTAAAAAGTCAATGGCAACAATGGGAGCAAAGGTAGGCTCTTCTCCAGCAGGCACACACGAAGGCAAGCAGTCGAGTTTCATTTCCATTCTTGGATGAAGGAAGAACGGAATGCTGAATCGTGGAGTGCTCCATTTTTCGCGCGGAGGGTTTACTACTCTGTGGGTGGTGCTTTTCAATTTGTTGTTCGTTAAACGTTCAAGCATATCGCCAACGTTCACGACTATGTGATCGGGCAATGCCGTTACAGCCACCCATTCATTTTGCTTATTCAATACTTCCAATCCTTCAGCGCTTGCGCCAATAAGCAGCGTAATTAAATTAATGTCTTCGTGCTGACCGGCACGCACTGCGTTCTTCGGTTCTGAAGTTATAGGTGGATAATGAATGGGACGAAGGATGCTATTGCCGTTGTGAATGTGAGCATCGAACCAATTTTCTTCTAGACCAAGATGCAACGCAATGGCTCGAAGCAGATGCTTGCCCGTGTTTTCTAAATCTTTGTATGCTTGAATGCCCACTTCGAAAAAAGAAGGGAGCTCTGTTACATGAATGTTCGCGGGATAGCTAGATTTTATGGAATCACCATCGGTGACTTCTTGTCCAAAGTGCCAGAACTCTTTTAAATCTCCGGCATTTGAATCTTTCGCGTGTTCCTTTCCAAAGCTAGTGTAGCCGCGTTGACCTGCAAGTTCTTCTCTTTCATATTTCGCTTTTACTTCTGCGGGTAATGCGAAGAAGTCTTGAACGACTTGATAAAGGTTTGCAATGGTATCATCTGCGATAAGCGGATTCTTTACCGCAACAAATCCAATTTCTTCATACGCTTGTCCAAGCGCATTTACGAATTGTTGTTTCTCTTCGGCAGTGCCGTTTAAGAATTGAGCAAGGTCTACAGACGGAATGCCCATTGGAAGATCATTCGACATAACAAGGTTTTCCACAAATCTAATTGCGGAAGGCTTGTCTAAAAATGTCTTTTAATTAGATTTCGAACGAGAGACCGTTGATAGAAATTAGTCGCTGAATAGGAATACGCTGATTGCATTCCGTGTAAATAATCTCTTCTTGTTTCTCTTTCTTCAGATCAACAATCTTCGTGATTAATTCTTGCATCTTTCCGTCTAACAAGAATTGAATTTTTACTTTTTTAAACATGATTGTTTTTTTTTTACAAACTAACTTGTGTAAGATGAAGGCAGCATGAATTGTAGATTACCAAATCTTGAAGAGTAGTCGATATGTATTGTCTAATTATTCGCACTAGCCTTTACATTCCCTTATTATCTTCGCTAAATGTATCCAACTTTATATCATGCCTTTTACGATTGGTTCGGTGTCGAATGGTCTTGGGCGAAAATGCTAAACAGCTTTGGTTTCTTTGTAGCCTTGGCATTTATAGCGGCGAGTTACACGCTAACACTAGAACTTAAAAGAAAGGAAACGCTCGGACTCGTTAAAGGCGGAACACGCAAGGTGGTGATTGGCGGAGCGCCGAACATGATGGACATTTTCTTTTCCGGATTAATGGGATTTATTCTCGGATGGAAAGTGGTTTACTTGCTTTTAAATAGTGCGCGTTTATTCAACGGCGTGAATTCCCCACAGCATATTATCTTCTCTAAAAGTGGATATCCATTGTTGGGAATTCTAGTTGGAGGAGGGTATGCGTATTACCGATACTACGTTGAAAAGAAAAAGCAACTTCCCCAACCTGAAATTAAAATGGAAGCGTATTCCGCTGGCGAATACACAGGAACCATTACGTTTCTTGCAGCTATTGGCGGATTGGCCGGCGCTAAGTTGTTTCACTTATTTGAGAATCCTGCGGAATTGCGCGAGTTCTTCACCCATCCTTCATTGGAGAGTTTCATCAGTGGTCTAACCGTATATGGTGGCTTAATCATGGGGGCAATTGTGGTGCTCACCTACGCCAAGATGAAGAAGATACCTTTGCTTGTCTTATCAGATGCAGCGACTCCAGGAATGATCTTGGCTTATGGTATCGGACGAATGGGTTGTCACACCAGTGGTGATGGCGATTGGGGAATTGAGAACTTAAGTCCAAAGCCGGGATGGCTTTCATGGTTACCTGATTGGGCTTGGTCGTACGACTATCCGAACAACGTGAATAGAGTAGGAGAACTAATGACCTCGAATCAGTATCCTGGATACGGAACACATTTGGTTCCGGGAGTTTTTCCAACGCCATTGTATGAGATTGTTGCTGCTATTGCGATATTCACTTTTCTGTGGGCCATTCGCAAGCGAGTGAGCGCGGCGGGCGTGGTTACAGCGGGATACTTAATCTTAAACGGATTGGAGCGTTTCTTCATTGAAAAGATACGCGTAAACAATAAATTCGACTTTTTGGGTGTTCAAGCCACACAGGCGGAAATTATTGCTGTGTTGTTTATGCTAGGAGGAGTTACATTGCTTTACTTTTCGCTACGGAAAAAATCAAAGAACTCGGCCTCATTGACCTAGAAAACAGCGATTTATTTCGAAATTGTGAAAGAAAAGATGTTTTTTTTCTTGAAATTGAAAGAAAGATAGTATTACATTTGTGCCCCGTTTCGTTTGCGAAACACAACATTTAAGAAACATAAAAAACTTACAGATATGGCAGTTGAAATTACAGACACAAACTACAGCGAATTGGTTGATGGTTCAGACAAAGTGGTTATGATTGATTTTTGGGCAGAATGGTGCGGTCCATGTAAACTGGTAGGTCCAATCGTTGACGAATTGTATTCTGAATACGAAGGTCGTGCGGTTGTAGGTAAAGTAAACGTAGATAACAATCCAGAGATCAGCGCGAAATTTGGAATCAGAAATATCCCAACAATCATTTTCGTCAAGAACGGAGAGGTGGTTGATAAGAGTGTAGGTGCTGTTCCGAAGAACGTGCTTTCAGAAAAGCTTGATGCTATTTTATAATAGTGTTATTTTTTTT
>JBDLUS010000092.1:0-4878 GCA_039805165.1 Bacteroidota bacterium
GGGATTACCTCATGGAATTGGAATTTCGGCGATGGCGTGACCTTGGTAGGTGGCGACCCTGCAGTTCACCAAAACCCAACTCATGTCTATGACATTCCTGGAACATACACTGTAACGCTAACTGTAAGCAATGGCGCCGATGAACTTTCAAAAACCTATTCAAACATCATAACTGTATTAGGTAGTTCTGGCTTGAATACCCCACTAGTAGAGGGATTTGAAGGAACGTGGCCTGCAAACAACTGGTTCATCAATAACCCAGATGGAGATGAAACATGGCAAGTGGTAAATACCAACTACAGCGGGACCAAAGGCTTGAAACTATCGAATTTCACCAGTGAATCTGGACATGTAGATGAATTCATTTCGAACACCTTTGACATGAGTGCTATCGATACCATTTTTGTGAGTTACAAGTGGGCGTATGCAAATCGTGTGAACGAGACTGATGATCGTCTTAGAATAAGCGCTTCAGGGGACTGCGGAACTGCATGGACACTTGCTAGAATTCGTAAAGGAACCACCAACCTTCCAACAGGAAATGCCTCCAACTTGGCCTTCACGCCTAATTCTACAGCGCAATGGAGCGGAGAAACCTTAACGCTTACCAATTCAAGTTACATGACTGATCGTTTCCAACTGAAATATGAATTCATTAGTTACGGCGGAAACAATTTGTATTTAGACGACATTAATATCACCGCAGTTGACACACTTGGGAATTTCATTGAAATTACCGAGTCGCCACTCGAAATAAATTTATTCCCAAATCCAGCAAATGATGCTACAACACTTGTGTTGGGAAGTGCTGCCCACAGAAAAACTGAGGTAACTTTATTCAATTCAGCCGGAGATTTAGTAGATAAAATCTTCAGTGGAAACCTTAATGTTGGGACTCACAATTTCGAGATTGCAAAACAACCTGCAGGGTTCTACATTGTCCAAATTCAAAGCGGAAGTTCAGTAATACATCGAAAACTTATTTTCGAATAAGCTTTACTTGAACAAACTTGGCTCGTGTTTGTTAACTTTGTTTAATATGTCGACATTCACACCAGGCCCTCTACTCGCTCAATTCGATAACCCGATTGCACTTCGCAATGGATTAAAAGACGAACAACTTAAACAGTTGTGTACTGAATTGCGCCAATACATTGTTGACATTGTATCTGAAAAAGGTGGTCACTTTGGTGCAAGTTTGGGTGTGGTTGAAATGACCGTTGCCCTTCATTATGTTTTCGAAACGCCCTACGATCAATTGATTTGGGATGTTGGACACCAAGCTTACGGACACAAAATCTTAACCGGAAGACGCGACGTTTTCCATACAAATAGAATTTACAAAGGCATTTCTGGCTTCCCGAAAAGAAGCGAAAGCGAATACGATACCTTCGGTGTTGGACACAGTTCAACTTCTATTTCTGCTGCTATCGGAATGGCTGTTGCAAGCAAAGTAAAAGAAGAAAAAGACCGTCAAGTTATTGCTGTTATCGGCGATGGCGCCATGACTGCAGGACTAGCTTTCGAAGGCCTGAATCACGGATCTACAGCGGATTGCAATGTACTTGTTGTGTTGAACGACAATTGCATGAGCATTGATCCCAATGTGGGTGCACTGAAGGAATACTTAACTGATATTACCACTTCGCACACCTACAATAAGGTGAAAGACGATGTTTGGCAATTGCTTGGAAAGGTTTCTAAATTCGGACCGAATGCCCAACACATTGCACACAAAATTTCTGAAGCTTTAAAAGGAACTTTAATCAAAGAAAGCAACTACTTCGAATCGTTGAAGTGGAGATACTTCGGTCCAATTGACGGGCACGATGTGGATTATATGGTGAAGGTGATGCGCGATTTGAAAGACATCCCTGGACCGAAAATTTTGCACTGCGTTACGAAGAAAGGAAAAGGCTACGCGCCAGCAGAAGCGGGTTCTCCAACGAAGTGGCACGCGCCAGGACTCTTCAACAAAGAGACCGGAGAAATTGTAAAAGTGGTTCCGAAAAATCCGCAACCACCGTTGTATCAAGATGTATTCGGACACACGATTATTGAATTAGCAGAGAAGAACGAAAAGATTGTTGGTGTTACTCCGGCAATGCCTAGCGGATGTTCATTGAAATTGATGATGGAGGCTATGCCTAAGCGCGCTTTCGACGTTGGAATTGCTGAACAACACGCGGTGACATTTTCTGCTGGAATGGCAACACAAGGATTGGTGCCTTTCTGTAACATATACTCAAGCTTTATGCAACGCGCCTATGACCAAGTCATTCACGACGTTGCCATTCAAAAATTAAATGTCGTTTTCTGTTTAGATCGCGGCGGATTGGTAGGTGCCGATGGCCCTACACACCACGGTTCATATGACTTAGCTTACATGCGCTGCATTCCTCATATGGTTGTTTCAAGCCCTATGAACGAAAGCGAATTGCGCGACTTAATGTACACCGGACAGCTTCCAGACCAAGGTCCGTTTAGCATTCGCTACCCTCGAGGTAACGGAGTTATGACCGACTGGAAAACACCTATGAAAGAAATTAAAGTAGGTACTGGAAGGAAGATTAAATCTGGGGAAGACGTTGCTATCTTAACCATTGGTCCAATTGGAAACTATGCGATAAAAGCATGCGAGAACCTTGCTGAGCAAGGCATTTCAGCTGCACATTACGACATGCGTTTTGCGAAACCGATTGATGAATTAATGCTTCATGAAGTATTCGGAAAATTCAAGCATGTGATCACTGTTGAAGACGGATGTGTTCAAGGTGGAATGGGAAGTGCTGTGATTGAATTCATGGCAGATAACGGATACACCGCTCAAGTAAAACGTCTGGGAATTCCAGACCAATACATAGAGCACGGAACACAAGATCAGTTGTATGCAGAATGTGGTTACGACGTTGCTGGAATGGTGCGCACAGCAGTTGAAATGGTTGGGAAGCAAGCTGCACAATCTTTAGGCGCGTGATCAATTCTTCAAACGGACAAATTCTTCACTACTCCATCTTCAATCACTCGAGTTCGAATGAATGGGTAACCTTTATTCACGGGGCTGGAGGAAGCAGTGCCATTTGGTTCAAACAGATTCGTGCGTTTCAAAAACACTTCAACGTGTTACTCATTGATTTGCGCGGACACGGACAATCGAAAAACGTTCGTCCGCTTAAAAAAGAGAAATACAACTTCGAAGAAATAGGCAACGAAGTCATTGAAGTATTGGAACATTTGAAAATCAAGTGCACCCACTTCGTTGGCATTTCCATGGGAACCATTGTCATTCGTGACATTAGCGAACGCGCTTCAAACCTTGTCAAATCAATGGTTCTAGCGGGTGCTACTATGAAGTTGAACGTACGCGGACAAATACTCATGCGCTTCGGCGATACGTTCAAGTCTATCATTCCCTATCTGATTTTATATCGCTTTTTCGCGTTCATCATTATGCCTAAGAAGAGCAATTCAGAAGCGCGAAATTTATTCATTCAAGAAGCAAAAAAACTGGAGCAAACCGAATTCAAAAAATGGTTTGGCCTAGTCTCCCAAGTAAACCCGCTTCTCTCTTCCTTCCGAAAAAAAGAAACTCCCGCAAAGACGCTCTACGTCATGGGCGCAGAAGATCATATGTTTCTTCCTTCCATAAAAAAACTCGCTTTGCGATTCTCTTCTTCCGAACTCATTGTCGTTCCGAATAGCGGGCACGTGGTGAATATTGAGAAGCCGGTGGAGTTTAATGAGATTTGCATTTCTTTTTTGAGTGAAACGATTCAAAAATAGATACTGCGTAAGATTCTGCGAAAGAAGCTTCGCTAAGGAACTACTTGCCGAAGGCATCTTTTGAAAAATCTTGCTTGCATCTTATAACACATCTTTTGAAAAATCTCGCTTGCATCTTGTAACACATCTTTTGAAAAATCTTACGAAGTATCTTGTTTCACATCTTTGTATCTTAGCAACATGCGTTTCGGCCTTATCCTTCTCCTAACAATTCTTGCGACGTCCCTTTCAGCGCAGACCTTAAAAGTTCGCATTTTCGATGAAACTTCTCGCGAGCCTTTGCCCGGAGCAATGCTTTTCTCGAAAGGAGTAACCATTGGTGTCACAGATTTATCGGGGACTTCCAAATTGAATAAAACAGATATCCTTGATTCAATAACCATTCGACACCTTGGACATGCAGACAGCACGTTCGCTGTAACGAATGCCATGTATGAAGCGGGATTGAGTATCTTTTTGAAAGTACAAAGCTCTTCTACCGGAACCGTGGTTATTGGCTCTTCGAAATACTTGCAAGCACTCGAATTGCAAACATTGAGCATCGACGTTATTAAAGCCACTGAACTTATTCAGCGCATTACTCCCGATTTGGCGAAAGCCGCAGAACGACTTCCTGGTCTTACCATTATTGACGGGCAAGCCAGTATTCGCGGAGGAAGCGGGTATGCTTTCGGTGCTGGAACACGCGTGCTGCTTATCGTAGACAATCAACCCTTGATCACAGCAGATCGCAACGACATCAAATGGAACTATGTTCCGCTTGAATTGGCGGAGCAAATTGAAGTCGTGAAAGGCGCGTCGTCTGTGCAATACGGAAGTGCTGCGTTGAACGGAGTAATTCATGTTCGCACCGCTTATCCAGGAAAAGAACCTGAAACATTTGTCTCTACGTTTGGAACAACCTACGACAAACCACGCGATGCATCTATGGCTTGGTGGACAGGCAATCGCATTCCTTATCAGAGCGGATTGCAATTCCGTCACAAAGAGCGTTTAAAGAACGGAATTGATTTCGTTATAGGTGGAAATGTCTTGCGCAGCGTGGGCTGGTTGAATGGCGAATACGAAGACCGCGAGCGAATCTCTTTTCGCACT
>JBDLUS010000093.1:0-19951 GCA_039805165.1 Bacteroidota bacterium
ATTTGAGTTCTCAAAATGACAGTCGAGCGGTTGACTTGCGACAGTTGAATTTTCGAAAGAGACATCGTTGGGTCCACAAGGATTTGCTTGGTTGTAGGAATAAGTTGGAATTACGAAGTAAATTGAATCTGTATAGATTTCGCAACTAAATTCATTTCGAAGTTTAACATGGTAAAATCCATCAGTAGAATAATTTGAAGCTGCGTTAAAAGTTGCATCAGTAATATCTGTCGTTTCTCCGTTGAAAATCCATTCGAACGTGTCAATTTGATTGAAGTTCAAAGTCAATTCAGGGAAGTTTAATGAAATTGAAGCAGTGTCGGGTAGTTGATTTACTGAAATTAAATCAGATGACGCGAATGAAGAAGTATTCCCTTGGAAATAGATAAATTCAACAACATAATCTCCAGGCACTAAATAGGTGTGAGTGTAGCTAGCGTTGCAAGTGTTCATTATTGTTCCGTCTCCGAAGTTAATTACACAAGAATCGTTTGAAGCGAATAAGGTTTGATTGTAAACAATGATGGTCTCGTTTTGGCAGATTGAAAGATCAGAAACTGAAATTGCAGCACTGTTGTATTCGCAGCTGAAATCATTGGAGTTAGCCGTAGGGTCGAAATTATTTGCGAAGGGATCAATACAGCCGTAATAGATACATGAGTTATCGTTGTTGTTTGCCTGTGGATTGAAGTTGTCTGCATTCGGGTCGGTGCATCCAGCGATTAAACAGCTTCCATCATCTTGGTTTGCATTTGTGTTGAAATTAATTGCTACTGGATTAGTGCATCCTGTAATAATGCAGATTGCGTCAATCCCATCACAGTTTTCATCAATGAAGTTTCCGCAAATTTCTTGGGCACCAGCATTGATATTGAAATTATTATCATTGCAGTCTCCTTCGGCGATGTTGGTCAAACTATAATTAGCTCCCGGAGAAATGCAGGCATTTAAGATTGAAAGGTAGTAACCGTCATGATCAACGTCTAAATAGTAGTTTGAGAATTGTAACCCTTCGTCAATTACGTTGTTGCAGTTGTCGTCTATTTCATTACAAACTTCAGATGCACTCGGGCGAATAGAAGCGTTGGTGTTGTTGCAATCTGAATTGTTGGTGGAGTAACCGGAACCAGGGTTAATGCAACTGTTTGTTGCGACTCCCGCTCCGAACCCATCTCCATCTGTATCGATATAATAATTTACGAAAGTAAGTCCGTCATCTATAAGATTGTTGCAGTTATCGTCAATCGAATTACAAATTTCAGCCGCATTAGGTCGAATGTTAGCGTTGTTGTTGTTGCAATCGAAGTTGTTTGTTACATAATTGCCGAAAATAGGTGTGCATGAATTGATTGCTGTTCCAGCGCCGAATCCATCTTGGTCGGTGTCGATATAGTAATTTGCGAATACAAGACCTTCGTTCACTTGACCGTTGCAATTGTCGTCGACAAGGTTGCACAATTCGACAGCGCCTGGTTTTATAATAGCATTCGCATCGTTGCAATCACTATTGTTGGTAACATATCCTACTGGTTGGGAGCATGCACTCAAACTCGCATTCGGATTTCCGAAACTATCACCGTCGTTGTCTGCATAGTAAGTGATGAATGTGATTCCTTCATTGGTGAGTCCATCGCAATCGTCGTCGAACGTGTTACAGATTTCAATTGCAGTAGGCCCAATAGCGCTATTGTTATCGTTGCAGTCGGTTGAATTGGTCACATATCCTGAAGGTTGAGAACATGCTGAAAGCGTTGAATTTAAATTTCCAAAAGTATCCGAATCGGAATCTGCATAGTAGGTAGTAGGAAGTATACATGAACCGTCATTAACGGTAGCTATCGGAGAATAATTGCACGCAGTTGTAATCGTGCATCCATTTACTACACAGGAGCCATCATACCAAGTGGCGTTCGGATTGTAGTTTGATGAAGCGGGGTAAATGCAACCCGGAATATCGCATGATCCGTCATCAATTGTTGCAGTTGGAATATAGTTGTTGGCAAGAGGATTCATACATCCAGCGGTTTGCGCCAACGTGAAAAGGTTCATTCGAACCACAGGCATTTTGGCCATAAAAAATAATCCATTGTTTTCAGGATAGCGCACGAAACTTGTTTGGTCAATTGCCGCTCCGCTTCTGCAAACTTTAAAGGCCTGCGAGCCCACGGTGTTTTCTACCATTACGATGTATATGCTGTCTACCATCAACTGCAATGGCGTGGACAGTTGAAGTGTAATTAGTTTTTGTTGGCCGAGTGAATTTATATCCCACGCGTTTACGGGATAAACAACCGTCGTTGCTTGGAGATTGGTAAAATCTGTTCTGTAAATTTTTGCCTGGATAGTAGTGCCTATAGCGGTTCCAGGTCCCACAGCCACAGCAATGGAACTGCACTTCACTGCGTTTGATCTACCCTGAAAAATATTTCCTACTTGATATGTTTGACCTGCGTAGAGAGCGCTTGGAGTAAATTCGTCTTCCATTGGTCCTTCGTCTCGAGCGTATTGATAATCGGTAACGAAATAATCGAGCGTGTCTCTGTTGTTCGAAGGAGCCTCATCTGTTTGAGTTTGATTTATTTGATAGGCTATTCTAAAATAACCAGTCGTTACACTAGGTGTGAATCCTGTTGTTAAAGTGTAATTCCCTGTGGCTCCGGCTACAACATTGGTGTTAGCTGTAGTTTGGTTGTATAAAGCCGTGTTTGCTGCATTGAGGACCTTGACGTTAAGATTGGTTCCTGTTTGTGTAGCGCTTCCAATATTGGTTGCTTTCGCATTGAATTTGAAAGGCACAAGCATTGTTTTCGGATAGCGGTCATATGGTAAATCGTGAAAATCATTCGGAGGAACAGGCGAGGTGTTACCAAATGTCGTGTACCTCGTGTTGTTAATGGAAAGGTTATTAATGCTCGGTTTGAAAACGGTAATGTCGTCTATGGCCCAATGGTAGTAACTTCCAGAATAGAGGAAACGAAGTTTGACGTTTGTTTGTCCTATCGCACCCGCTGGGAAGGTGGCAGACTTCCATTCAGCAGTAGCACCTGGGAAGTCAGTTTGCGTAATCATATCTACCCAACTTGTTCCGTTGTTAATGGAGTACTGAACTTTAATAGTTGAACTGTAATTTCTGAATTGTTGCTGGTAGGTCACAACGGCACCGGTTACACCAGTCAAAGAAAAAGAATTCGAAATGAGCCAAGCGGTATGAGGACCCGGGTCTGGTCCTGTTCCAAATCCACCACATTGATTGTCGTTATCATCCCAATAGTTCGAATCGAAAATCATGAACCCGTTGCTTTGGGTTACCGAGTTAAATGCCGAACTTCCTCCTGCGCAAGAACCTCTTGAGGTGATGGCATTACTTGGCACTGTGCTTGGTCCGCGGTATTCCCAAACCCCAATATTAGATGTGCTTCCATTGGTCCACGTTGCAGGAAGTCCTTCTGAGAAATCCCATGAGTACAAAGGAACGCCAAGTACTTGAGCATAAGATTGCATTTGCAAAGCGCAAAGCAGCAACAATGTGATAAGGGCGCGGTTTAGCATTTGTTCAAAAATAGGTTATACCCTTTGAACAAACAAGATTAATAATTTCGAATTATTGAAGAATTGGATGTTGAAGAATTCTATCGAATTCGATCAGGATTATTCTTTAAAAACGAGTCCCAACTTTTGTAATTCCCTTTGGCTGCGAGAGGTGAACTGGTTTGAAAATAATGACACACGGCAGCGGCAACTCCGTCTGTTGCATCCATTTTCTTTGGCATGTCGGCTTGATTGATTTTTAAAATCTGCTGAAGCATAGCAGCAACCTGCTCTTTCGAGGCGTTACCGTTTCCAGTAATGCTTTGCTTTATTTTCCTAGGAGCGTACTCTACCACAGAGAGTTTGTGACTGAGCGCAGCAGCGATAGCCACGCCTTGAGCTCTACCTAATTTCAACATAGACTGTACGTTCTTCCCGAAAAAGGGTGCTTCAATAGCCAATTCATCTGGATGGAACTCTTCAATAATTTCGACACAACGTGTGAAGATTTTTTCGAGTTTCAGCGCATGATCGGAAATCTTGTCCATGCGAACAACATCCATGGTCAGCAAAGTCATTTTTTTATCTTCCACACGAATAACACCATAGCCTAAAATGCTAGTGCCTGGATCAATTCCTAAAATGATTCGTTCTTTTGTGCTCAAATGAATTTACTTTGAACCTCAAAGGTAATCTGTTTCGTGAAAGACACTTCTTCTAAAATATCGATAGTCGTTCCATTTCGGAATATCAACGATGCGAGTCAAAAAGACGACGATGAGTTCGTTGCATTCATGTTGTCTTTGAAAGAAGTTTCTCAAAGTGTGGAAGAAGTCATTTTGGTCAATGACCATTCAGTGGAAGGGGCAATGGATGGGATTGAGGAATTCAAACAGGCGAATTGGAAGTTACTCGCGTTGGGTGCAGATGTTTTTGGAAAGAAAGCAGCGCTGAGGTTGGGCATTGAGGAGGCGAAGACGGAATACATTTGGACTTTAGACGCAGATGTTCAGATCGTAAATTTTAGAAAAGAGAAATTTAATTCTTTTCTGTTCGAATTGAAGGAAGACTTAGTCATACTTCCTGTGTTTATGCGGTCTGAAAATTCTTTGCTTGGTATACTTCAAAGCAACGAATGGCGGTACTTACAGTTCATGACACATCTCAGCGCCAAGGCGAAATTGCCGATGATGTGCAACGGTGCGAATCTTATTTTTAAGCGTAGTGTTTTTCTCGATAAAATTGAAAAGCATCAAAGCGTGTCCAGTGGCGACGATATGTTTTTAATGAGTGAAGTACTGAAAGAAAAGGGAAGCGTTTCGTTGTCTTGGGAAGTGTTTTGTTCTGTGGAAATATTTCCGGTAAACACCTGGAAACAAGCTTTACATCAGCGTATCCGTTGGGCAGGAAAAACAACGCAACTTCCATTTACGAAATCGACTGTTTTACACATGGCATTCGCGCTTCTCAGCGCCATACATGTGCTAGCTTTTTTCGGGCTTTTTCAGTTGTCGCTTCATCTGGTTTGCGCGAAGTTTTTGATTTTGAAAGTATTTGTGGAAATAGTTGGAATGCAGTATGTTTTTGGAAGCCGAATGCGTGCGAATGAAATTGTCTTGGCTATTTCTCAGATGCTGCTTTATCCCTTTTTCAGTCTTCTCATCTTTATAAGTAGTTTATTTTTCGTTCCGAAATGGAAAGAGAGAAGAGTAAGTTTGAAGTAACCATGGAATCCAATTCACCACTTCAGCGATTCGTAAAAAACAAACTGGCGATGTCGGGTTTGATTTTTATTTTTCTCATGGTTTTGGTATCTGTTTTTGGTTCTCTTTTACGTTTGGATAAGACTGAAAATGCAAATGATCAAAAGTTGAGTTTGGCTCTCAACAAGCCTGGTTTTTCAGTAAATTTTGTTTCAAGGAAGTGCGAGGAAAAAGAATGGATTCCCATTTCTAAAATCGAGACGATAGGTGATTCAATTCGTGTTGAATTGTTCGAGAAAAATGGGGGAGGTGAGACAGTGAATTTCGCTTTGAGCGATTTGAAAAAAGATTCCAAAGGAGAAGTTGTTTCGCAAAAGAAATTTTGGTTGGGAACAGATAAATACGGAAGAGATGTGTTGTCTCGATTAATGGCAGGTGCTTCAATTTCGCTGTTAGTGGGAACCATTGCTGTTCTTATTTCTTTGTTGCTTGGAGTTACTCTTGGATTGTGGGCAGGATATTTCAAAGGCTGGGTAGACGCGGTCATCTCTTATTTCATTCAGGTGGTATGGGCTATTCCGACATTGCTTTTGGTGATGGCCATTTGTTTCGCTTTCGGAACGGGATTTTGGAAGGTATTTGTAGCAGTAGGATTAACCATGTGGGTGGAAGTAGCGCGAATTACTCGCGGTCAGGTTTTGGGTATTCGAGAGAAGGAATACATTGAAGCCGCCAAGGCCATTGGTAATTCCTCTTCACGAATTATTTTTCGTCATGTATTGCCGAATGTTCTTTCTCCCATTATTGTG
Organism: Bacteroidota bacterium; assembly: GCA_039805165.1. Classification (GTDB taxonomy): domain Bacteria; phylum Bacteroidota; class Bacteroidia; order Flavobacteriales_D; family Sanyastnellaceae; genus CAIZGX01. Next base: position 6,041 of record JBDLUS010000093.1, read on the forward strand.
ATGTCAGCAGCAAATTTCGCTTCTGCTATTCTCATGGAAGCAGGATTGAGTTTTTTGGGATTGGGAGCGCAGATTCCAACACCGAGTTGGGGGAATATGATACGCGAGAGTTATTCTTACTTAACGACTGACATGGCATATTTAGCATTCTTACCGGGAGTTTGTATCATGCTTTTAGTACTTTCGTTTATGATGGTTGGAAATGGATTACGCGATGCACTAGATGTTCGTGAGAATTGAAAAATTAGTTTGAGATGAAATTGAAAATTTTGTTGTCGGTGACCTTTGCAATGCAGTTGCTAATTTGCTTCGCACAGCCTTCTGCTTTTCCAACTGGATTTGGCTTTACGCGTTCGGCAAGAGAAGCAGCGCTGAGGACTGATTCTCCCGTTTTCCTGTCTATGCAACCGTACATGCGAAATGATTTACCACTTTCTAAAATGGAAGGTGAGTTGAAAGACAGCGTTAAAATTTATCATGACGCGGCTGCTATCGCATTGCGGAAGCACCTCTTTGAATACCACGAAGGCGATGTCCATATTCGCATGAATTTTCTGTACAACATCGCTGGAGGAAAAGATTTTACAGACACATTAAACTACCCGCGCTCAAAGCGGATTATTAGCAACACACGTGGACTTTGGGTCCAAGCAGATTTCGGAGAGAAAGTTTCTATCGAAACAGGATTCTACGAAAGTCAAGAATACATGCCGAAGTATTTGAAGAATTACGTAGATAGTTTAGGAGTTATTCCCGGATTTGGAAGGGATAAGGATTTTACAATTATTCGCGATGTAGTCGATTATTCCTCTTCGTTTTCAAGGATTACCGTGCAACCGATGAAGGCCTTGAGACTTCATATGGGCTATGGAAAGCATAAGATTGGAAACGGTTATCGCTCTTTGCTTTGGTCAGATGGAATGTACAATTATCCATATATTCAATTTGATATTGCCAAAGGAAATGTGAAATACTCTCATGTATGGAATGTTTTGCAAAGCCTCGAGCGTCTGCCTTTAGGAGATACCCCCGAGTCTACTTTCCGAAGAAAGGCAGGAAGTTTTTCTTACTTAAGTTGGAAGCCAACTACGAAGATTGAGCTTTCTCTTTTTGAGTCCGTGATTTGGAATAAATATGATTCGAGTCTTATGCCGCAGGCTTTGCCTGTGAATTTTTATTCTCCTTTGATTGGAACAGGTTTGACTCAAGCGAATTCAACGAGAAACAATTTTAATTTGGGAGTTGATGCAAACGTTAGATTGTCTCAGAATGTTGAAGTCTATGCGCAAGCATACGCCGATGCTTTGGGAGATTATAAAAAGAATGGCGCTCTGCAACTGGGCTTGCAGGCCTATAATTTAGGAGTTAAGAATTTTGATTTGGGAATTGAATACAACCGTGTACAGAGCGACGTTTATTCATTTGCTGCGTTGTATACCAATGCTACGCATATGAATCAAACAGTGGGACATCCGCTGAATAACATGTATGAATATGTTGTGCGTTCGCGCTATCGCTACGGAAGATATTTCGCTCGTGTGAAATGGAACTACATCGATCAGAATAGATTGGAAGAGCGCAGCGATATGCCTTTGTGGATCAATCGAAATTTGAAACAATGGGACGTCGAAGTTGGGTATTGGATTAACCCTAAAACCAATTCTGAATTTATTGTTTCCTATTCGGATAGAATAGATGATAAGTCGAACGATTTAGTGAAGCAACACGCAACAATTCTGATGTTTGGAATTCGCACGGGATTACACGCTGTTTATCGCGATTTTTGAATACATTTGATTCAACCTAACCGGAACTAAATTGAAAGATATCGTCTTCGCCTTTCTTAGTGCGTTTGTCATTGTTTTAGTGGCAACACCGCCGCTTATCAAAGTAGCGAAGATGAAGCATCTGGTAGACGAGCCAGGTAATGAGCGAAAGCTTCATCGCAAAAGTATTCCAACTCTAGGTGGCATTCTGATATTCGCTGCAACAATCATTTCCTATTGCCTTTGGTTTCCTTCACGTGAGGCCTGGGAGTTGGGTGCAAATTACAATCCCCTTCAAGCGCTAAATGAATTCAAGTACATCTTAGCTTCTATGTTCGCTTTGTTTTTTATTGGATTGAAAGACGATATTGTTGGTGTAGATCCTCTGAAGAAATTAGTCGTTCATATGTTGGTGGGCTTAACTTTGGTTGTGTTAGCTGACATTCGCTTGACTGAATTCTGGGGCTTGTTCGAAGTAGATAAATTGCCTTATTGGTTGAGCGTTATTCTTTCCATTTTCATTTACATAGTAATTGTTAATGCCATTAATTTGATTGATGGAGTCGATGGTTTAGCCGGTGGAATTGGATTGATTGGAAGCGTAACCTTTACTCTTTGGTTTTATGAAACTGGGGATATGCCTTTGGCTTTGTTGGCCGTAGGATTGGCCGGCTCATTGCTTGGTTTTTTAATTTTCAATTTCCAACCTGCTCGCATTTTCATGGGGGATTCAGGTTCATTGATTATTGGAATTACAATGTATGTGCTTGCCATGAAGTTGATTGAATTTCCGCCCTCGAAATTATCTGTTGCAATGCAGATTGTTTCGAAGCCCATCTTTGCAATGGCGGTCTTGGCGTATCCGTTAATAGACACGTTGAGGGTTTTTACTATTCGGATTTTAAATGGAAAATCTCCTTTCATTGCAGATAAAAATCACATACATCATCGCTTGCTGGCGCTGGGATTAAAGCACTATCAAGTCTCTTTTGTTTTATACGGTTACACCTTGCTAATTATAGGTACAACTTTTCTTATGCCACCGCAAACCCCAAATATTTCGTTCTTAGCGGTAGGAAGTATCGCAGTGCTGTTAGCCTACGTGCCATTTATGATACCTCAGAAAAATCAGTTGAAGTAAGGGGTAGCATATTGCTTCACCGCTTTCTCATCGATTGTATCACCTGAAAGAATGATTAATCGCTCAATCACATTTCTGAATTCACGGATGTTACCTGTCCAGTCGTGTTGTTGCAATGCCTTTAAGGCCGGAGCATTGATGTTCTTTTTAGGTTGTCCGTATTCGTCTGCAATTTGTTGAAGGAAATGATCGGCCAATAGAGGAAGGTCGTCTTTTCTTTCATTCAATGAAGGAACTTTGATTACGATGACAGAAAGTCGGTGGTATAAGTCTTCACGGAAATTTCCTGATGCGATTTCTTTTTTCAAATCTTTGTTGGTCGCAGCAAGAATTCGAACATTTACTTTCATGTCTTTTTCACCACCTACACGAGTGATTTTATTTTCTTGAAGTGCTCGTAAAACCTTGGCTTGCGCAGATAAGGACATGTCTCCGATTTCATCTAGAAACAAGGTGCCGTTGTCTGCTAATTCAAACTTTCCAGGTTTGGTTTTTACAGCCGAAGTAAAGGCGCCTTTCTCATGTCCGAACAATTCGCTTTCAATTAATTCTGAAGGAATAGCCGCGCAGTTCACTTCAACAAATGCCTGGGTAGCTCTGTTGCTTTTTTCATGAAGTTGACGAGCTACTAATTCTTTTCCACATCCGTTTCCGCCAGTGATAAGTACACGTGCATCGGTTGGAGCAACCGTATCGATCATTTTAATGATCTCAAGAATGGATTTACTTTCCCCAATAATATTCGACCCAATGACTTTGTTAAGTTTCTTTTTAAGGGTCTTAGTCTCTTTTACAAGTGCATCGTGTTTGTTTGCGTTTCTGGTGGAAACTAAAACGCGATTCAAGTCGAGCGGCTTCTGAATGAAATCGTAGGCACCGCGCTTGATTGCTTCCACGGCAGTGTCAATGGTTCCATGTCCGGTTATCATCACCACAGGAACCTGAATGTCTTCCTTTTTCAATTCAGATAAAAAATCGAGACCGTCAAGTTTGGGCATTTTGATGTCGCAAAAAATTAAATCGAAAGATTCTTTGAGAACCATTTTCAATGCGGTTTCTCCATCGGGCGCTTCGGAAATAGCGAATCCCTCATATTCAAGGACTTCTTTCAGGGCGCTGCGAATGGCAGCTTCATCGTCGACGATTAAAATTTTAGACATGTTTAAGGCTTTTCGCAAAAGTAGCGCAAAGCGTTGATAAGTTTCTTCTGGAAAGTGCAAGTTTTGGCGGGGTGTTCAATCTCGGAAAAGTATCTTTGCGAGGTGAGTCAAAGAGATTTTTTAAGTGAGTTGAACGACGCTCAGCGTGCCGCAGCTCGACACATTTCAGGTCCATTAATGGTTATTGCAGGAGCGGGTTCAGGAAAGACGCGTGTCTTGACTTACCGCATTGCGCACATGATTCAGAATGGAGTAGATCCGTTCAGTATTCTGTCGTTGACCTTTACCAACAAAGCGGCGCGCGAAATGAAAGAGCGTATTGCAAATCTGATGGGAGAGGACAACGCGCGTAACATTTGGATGGGAACCTTCCATAGTGTTTTTGCCCGCATTCTTCGTTCCGAAGCTGATCGTATTGGCTATCCTAGGAATTTCAGTATTTACGATACCGCAGATAGCAAGGGGCTCATTAAAGATATTTTGAAAGAGATGTCGCTAGACGACAAGATTTATAAACCAGGAATGGTTCAGAGTCGTATTTCTTCCTGCAAGAATAATTTAATTGGTGCGGCAGATTATCCGGAACAAGTAGAGTTGGTTTCTGACGATCACGCTGCGAAGCGCCCGATGATGGGAGAGATTTTCAGGAAGTATGATCAGCGCTTGTTTCAAGCAGGTGCTATGGATTTCGATGATTTGCTTTTCAAGACCAACGTGTTGTTCCGTGATCATGCAGATGTGCTTCATAGATATCAGCATAAGTTTCAGTTCATCATGGTAGATGAGTATCAGGATACCAACTTCTCGCAATACTTGATTGTAAAGCAATTGGCAGCTGTGACGGAAAACCTTTGTGTAGTAGGTGACGATGCGCAAAGTATCTATGCCTTCCGCGGCGCAAATATTCAGAACATTTTGAATTTTAGAAAGGACTATCCCGATTATTCGTTGTACAAACTTGAACAGAATTACCGTTCAACGAAGGTCATAGTTGAAGCGGCGAATTCCATCATAGGAAACAACAAAAATCAGATTAAGAAGAATGTTTGGACAGCGAATGATGAAGGAAATAAGATTCGTCTTCATCAAGCGCCAACGGACAATGAAGAGGGTATGTTCGTAGCGAATACCATTTTCAAACTGCAGAAGGAAGACGGAGGAACCTACCACGATTTCGCAATTCTTTATCGCACCAATGCGCAGTCACGTGCAATGGAGGAAGCTTTAAGGAAGTTGAACATACCTTACAAAATTTACGGAGGTTTAAGTTTCTATCAGCGCAAAGAGATCAAAGATTTGTTGGCCTACTTCCGACTAACTGCCAACCACAAAGATGAAGAAGCGCTAAAGCGCGTAATCAATTACCCTGCACGCGGAATAGGAAAAACAACATTAGAGAAATTGATAGTTGGCGCTTCCGAGCGTGAGATTAGTATTTGGGAAATGATCGCACGTTGCTTTGAAGTGGGCATCTCAGGTGCCGTTGCGAACAAGCTCAACGACTTCGTAACCATGATCCAAAGCTTCGCAACGGAGCTTACCACCAAGCCTGCCTACGACCTCGGTATGCACATTGCCGCAGCCTCAGGCTTGCTGGTAGAAGTGAATGCAGACCGCACTCCCGAAGGAGTAGCGCGCGTTGAGAACATTCAAGAATTACTCGCCGGATTAAAGGAATTCTCTGAAAGAGAAACCGAAGACGGCTCAATGGCGTCGCTCTCTGATTTCTTAATAGACGTCGCTTTGCTCACAGACACCGAGAGCTCAGATGTAGATGAAACGAAAAGCGTTTCACTCATGACCATTCACTCTGCGAAGGGTCTAGAATTTCCAAATGTATTCATCGTTGGAATGGAAGAAAATCTCTTCCCTTCGCAAATGTCATTGAATGCACGAGAAGACCTAGAGGAAGAGCGAAGACTTTTCTATGTTGCGTTAACGCGTGCCGAGAAGAGAGCCATTCTTTCTTACGCAAATTCGCGATTCAAATGGGGACAGTTCACTTATTGCGAACCTTCTCGTTTCATCGAAGAAATTGACGAGAAATTTTTGGAAACCACGTCAGGAAAGAAAACGCCTCCTCAATCGAAGTCATTCGATTTCGGTGAAGAACGCGGTAAGTTCGGCGGCGGAATTAATAGACTGCCACTGCAAGACAAACCAAAGTCTTCTTTCCCACCTTCTTCACCAACACCTCCGCCAATGCCACCGCAAATTGATACGAGTAAGTTGAAGAAAGTAGACATGAATGCTTCAGTGCCTTTGCCTGCCGGAGATTGGGCTTTGCCGCATGAAATTCAAGTAGGGGTGGAAGTTCAGCACGAGAAATTCGGAAAAGGAAAAGTCATTAAAGTGGAAGGTGATAGCCCGAATGAAAAGGCAACCGTGTTCTTTCCTTCAGAAGGACAAAAGCAGTTGTTGTTGAAATTCGCCAAACTGAAAATTGTAGGCGCTTAATTGTAGTGTATATTTGTTAGACCTCATTTAAATTTATTATGAATCCTCACCGCTTTCAGAAGCCAGATGTTGTTGTGCCGTTAGAGATGAATAGTGCGCGTCCTGAAATTACTTTGCCCGAATACGGAAGAAATATTCAGAAGATGGTGCAGTATGCCCTAACACTTGAAGATCGCGATGAACGTGCCCGTTGTTGCAAAGCCATTATTTCTGTAATGGGACAATTGTTCCCGTATTTGCGTGATATGGAGGATTTCAATCATAAACTTTGGGATCACTTGCACATCATGAGCGACTTTCGTCTAGATGTAGACTCGCCTTACCCAAAGCCAGAACCTTCTCAGTTTGCAGTAAAGCCAGATCGCATTAGCTATCCGCAAGGACCTGTTAAGTTTGGCCATTACGGAAGATATGTAGAGAAGATGATTGACAAATGTGTTGCAATGGAAGACGGAGAAGAGAAGATGAACTTCACGCGCTCTATTGCAACGCTCATGAAGCAAAATGCTTTGAACTGGAATCGCGCCACAATTACAGACGATGTGATTTTAGAAGACTTGAAATATTTAAGTGACGCGAAACTTTCTGTTGAGAATATCCAAGAGATTCACGCAGTAAAGACAATTCAGGGATCTAAATACAACGACTTTGTTGAAGACAGTTACCGCAACAATAAGAAGCGTAACAACAACAACAAGAAGAAGAAATTCAAGAAGAAATATTAAGAGGTGTATTTTTCATGACGCTTCTCGAGGACATAAAGCACGGAATATTTCATATCATTGACGAGGGTGCCATTGATCACATCTTGTTTTTATGGGCGCTTGCTATTGGACTCACATTCAACGATCGTCGTATGCTCTTGTGGTCGATTACTGGATTCACTTTAGGACACGCGCTTGCCGCTGTTGCTGTTGTTTTTGGATTGCCAATGCTATCAATGAAGTGGGTTGAATTTGCAATTCCATTGACCATTGTAATTCGTGGAGTTCAACGATTAATCTCACCCACTGAGACAACCACCCTTCCTTGGAAAACAATACTTGTTATTTCACTTTTCGGGTTTATTCATGGTTCTGCTATTTCAACAGAATTGAAGATGACGTTAATGAAAGGAGATAGTTTAGCCGGGAAGTTAATTGGTTTTAATATTGGTGTAGAGTTAGGGCAACTCATTTGCATCGCCGCGATACTTCTTATTTCAATTACGCTGAATCGCCTTCTGCGCATACACGCGAACATGGTTACGCGAATCTTGTTAGTACCTGCAATTCTCTATGCGATTTTCTTGTCATACATTAACTTTCCGTGAACTAAATACGAGTAACTTTGTCTAGATTCTTGAAATGGCTTTTCATCTTGCCGATTCGATTTTATCAGGGGTTTATTTCTCCGTGGTTAGGTTCGAATTGCAGATACCAGCCAACCTGCAGTGCATACACTGTCGAGGCTATTCAAGAATGGGGTGTTGTTAAGGGAATATATATGGGAGGAAAACGAATTTTAAGTTGTCATCCTTGGGGAAAAAGTGGCTACGATCCGGTGCCGAAAAATCCGGATGTAAATGGAAAAATTAAATAGTGAAATATGAAAAAGTTAGCAGTGGTTTTAGGAGTGGCGCTTACAATTGGATTAACAGCATGTTTTGATTCTGAAACTGAAATTTTAAAGCAAGCGCGCACGACACAACAAGGTGTTTTGTCGAAGCAAAATGCATTGGTTGCAGACTTAGATAAAGAAATTGCTTCAGCTGAGAAAGAGATTTCTACATTGACTCAAAACCCATTGGACAGCGCTGGAGTTATTCGTGTGAATGAATTGTCTGAGCGAGTATCTATGATTAACACGTTGAAAGACGAAGTGGTCAACTACAAATTAAACTTAAAGGAAATTCCGGAAGGCGCTGCTATTAAGGACGATGCTTTTTTCAAGGAAATGAAAGACGAGCAAGTGCTGAAGTTGGCTAAAGAACAAGATTCGTTGTTCAATATCTTGAAGTCTCAAGTTGAATCTGAATTGTTATAATGCGCATTCGTCCAAGAAGAAATAGAGTAAACTCCTCCGTTCGCGGAATGGTTCGCGAAACGAGATTGTCTCTCGAGCAATTGGTTTATCCGCTTTTTTTGTTGGAAGACAAACATGCGGTTCAGCCAATTTTGAGCATGCCTGGAATTTCCAGATTTGGTTTGGAAAAGTTAATGGTAGAAGTAGAAGAGTGCATGAACGCAGGTGTAACAAATTTCATTTTGTTTCCTGCTGTGGATGAGAAATACAAAGACAAATACGCTACGTATTCTTTGGATGCATCAAACTTTTATCTGACTGCTATTCGTGAGTTGAAGAAACGTTTTCCAGAGGCTGTATTTATTTCAGATGTGGCAATGGATCCATACAGTTCAGACGGACACGACGGTTTGGTAATTGATGGAAAGATTGTCAACGATGAGACGCTCCCGATTTTATCTGCCATGGCTTTGGCTCAAGCTGAAGCGGGATTTGATATCATTGGTCCGAGCGATATGATGGACGGCAGAGTAGGAGAGATACGTGACACATTAGATGATCACGGTTTTGTGAATGTGGGTATCATGTCATACACGGCGAAGTATGCCAGTGCTTTTTACGGACCGTTCCGCGAGGCATTGGATAGCGCGCCAAAGAGTGGGGATAAGAAGACTTATCAAATGGATTACGCCAATAGAAATGAAGCCCTGCGTGAGGCGGAATTGGATGAAGAAGAAGGTGCAGATTTTTTAATGGTGAAGCCGGCCTTGTGCTATTTAGATGTGATTCGCGATTTGAGTAATTATTCTTCCTTACCTATTGCTGCGTACAATGTAAGTGGCGAGTATGCTATGCTAAAGGCAGCTGCTGAAAGAGGTTGGATAGATTACAATAAGGCCATGCCTGAAATGCTAACAAGCATAGCACGTTCTGGCGCTAGTGTTATTCTAACTTATTTCGCCAAAGAATATGCTCAAAAATTTCATTCTAAGTTTTAGTTGTGTTCTTGCTTTAAGTGCGAATGCACAAAGTGATTACAAGAACGTAGAACTCCTTTCAACGAGGGGAAGGTTCTCTTCCTTTAATCCTTGTGAACCAAGTATTGCAATAGATCCAACCAATCCGAAAAGAATGGTTGCAGGTTCTATATTGAATAACGTTTATAAAAGCTGCGATGGCGGTGTTACATGGGATCATGATTTGATGAAATCTTCCCATGGTGTATATGGTGATCCAACTATTGTAGCTTCTCCAAAGGGTGACTTTTACTATCTGCATTTGGGAGATCCGGGAAACGGTGGGTACAGCAGTTCCCGATGGCTTGAGTCTATTGTGATTCAGGAACTAAAAGAAAAGAAATTTTCATGTGAGAAAAATTGCTGGTCAGACGGTATTGCTATTGGCACGAACGCGCCGAAAGATCAAGACAAGCAATGGGCAACCACTTCGAAAGACGGAAGTGAAATTTATGTTACTTGGACAGAGTTTGATAAATACGATAGCAAAGAACCGAATGATCATTCGAGAATTCTTTTTTCAAAAGGAAAAAAAGGTGAGGCTCGTTTTTCGAAACCTATCGCTTTAAGTGATGTCGAGGGCGGATGTATAGATGATGACAACACCACGGAAGGTGCAGTTCCGGCAGGTGGATTGAACAACGAAGTGTATGTGGCTTGGGCACATCGCGAGTTTATTTATTTCAATAAATCGGTTGACGGCGGGGCAACGTGGTTGCCAAAATCAAAAGTCATCATGGCAATTCCTGGCGGATGGAACCAAGACATTCCTGGTGTCTATCGCGCCAACGGTATGCCAATCTTACTGAGCGACTTAAGCAATGGTCCTAACAGAGGAAATCTCTATTTGTGTTGGAGCGACGAACGCAACGGAGATGTAGATGTTTTTGTTTCTTCATCGACCGATGGAGGAGAGCATTGGACGGAAGCTGTTCGCGTGAACAACGATAAAACGAACACGCCTCAATTTTTTCCTTGGATGACTGTTGATGTGGTAACTGGAAATTTATTTGCAGTGTTTTACGACAGAAGAAACTATACCGATTTCAATACCGATGTTTATTTGGCGTCTTCTAGTGATGGCGGAAAAACATGGGCCAACGAGCGAATCAGCGAGAAGCCCTTCGAATCGAATGCAAGCGTTTTCCTGGGGGACTACAATAACATCTCGGCGGTTAACGGTGTGGTTCGTCCCATATGGACGCGCATCGATAACTACAGGACGTCAGTCTGGATAGCTTTGATCCAAAAATAAAATTTCAGTTTAGAATTCAGCGTTCTTGGGTGTACGTGGGAAAGGAATTACGTCGCGAATGTTGGTCATTCCGGTAACGTACATCACCAATCTTTCGAAGCCTAATCCGAATCCAGCATGCTGACATGTACCGAACTTGCGGGTTTCCAAATACCACCACATGCTTTCTTCCGGAATGTTGAACTGCTTACATTTTTCAAGGAGCACATCGTAGCGTTCTTCACGCTGACTTCCACCTATAATTTCACCGATGCCCGGAACCAAAATATCCATAGCAGCCACGGTTTTTTGGTCTTCATTCAAACGCATATAAAACGCTTTAATGGCAGCAGGGTAGTTGGTTAGAATAACAGGTTTTTGAAAATGCTTTTCAACCAAATATCTTTCGTGTTCACTTTGAAGATCAATTCCCCATTCAATTGGGTATTTGAATTTCTTCTTTTTGTAGTGACTTGAATTCAAGAGAATGTCTATCGCTTCCGTGTAGGTGATGCGTTCGAAGGTGTTGTTCGCAACGAACTCGAGGCGCTCGATAAGCGGCGCGGTTTGACGCTCCTCTGTTGGCTTCTGTTTGTCTTCTGTTGCTTCGCGTTCTTGAAGGAAAAGCAAATCTTCTTTTCCGTTTTCCAAAACGTAGCGAATGCAATACTTCAAAAAGTCTTCTGCTAAATCTGCGTTAGCAGCAAGGTCGTTGAACGCAACTTCAGGTTCGATCATCCAGAACTCTGCAAGGTGTCTGCTCGTGTTGCTATTTTCTGCACGGAACGTTGGACCGAAGGTGTATACTTTTCCAAGTGCGAGCGCAGCTAATTCTGCTTCAAGTTGTCCGCTTACCGTAAGGTGCGTGTGCTTTCCAAAGAAGTCTTCTCCGAAATCTATTGTTCCGTCTTCCTTTCGTGGTGGGTTTTCTAGATCGAAGTTGGAAACGGTAAACATCTCTCCAGCGCCTTCAGCATCGCTTCCGGTAATGATTGGCGCGTGAATGTTTACGAATCCGTTTTGATTGAAATAATTGTGTATTGCGAAAGACAATTGATGACGAAGTCTGAACACCGCGCTGAACGTAGATGTGCGGAAACGCAAATGAGCCTTTTCACGAAGGAATTCCAATGAATGTTTTTTCATTTGAATTGGAAATTCCATCGGATTGCTTTCGCCCAAAATTTCAACTTTAGATGCTGTAAGCTCTATCGCTTGTCCTTTTCCTAAACTTTCAGTAAGTGTTCCGTGAACAGAAATACAAGCACCTGTGTGAATGCGCTTACTGTCTTCTTCCGAGAGAGAATCTGCATTTACAACTACTTGCAAATTCGCAATGCAAGAACCGTCGTTTAGAGCAATGAATTGCTCGTTACGAAAAGTACGTACCCAACCGTTGAGTTGAATTGTGGTTCCTATTGGAAGTGACGAAATTATTTCTTTGATGTTCATGGTGAAAAAATGAGTGGCAAATATACGCCACGAGAGGTTATACTTGGGCTAAGTCGCTTTCAACTACTCCGTCGCGCATGCGAACCACGCGTTTCGCACGAAGGGCAATGTCTTCTTCGTGCGTTACTAGAACGATAGTGTTTCCGGCTTGATGAATAATGTCGAAGAGTTGCATGATTTCTTCGCTGGTCTTGGTGTCGAGATTCCCCGTGGGTTCATCGGCTAAGATTATTGAGGGGTGATTCACCAGTGCTCTTGCTACCGCAACGCGTTGGCGCTGTCCGCCCGAAAGTTCGTTCGGCTTGTGTGTGATGCGATTTCCAAGACCTACTTGCTCTAAAACTTCTTTGGCCTTTTTCAAACGTTCGGCTTCTGGAATTCCAGCATAGACGAGTGGAAGAGCCACATTCTGAAGAGCGGTTAATCTTGGCAGAAGATTGAATGTTTGAAAGACAAAACCAATTTCTTTGTTTCGAATAGCAGCCAATTCGGAGTCTGAAAGTTGTGCAACGTTTGGTCCGTTCAAGAAATATTCTCCAGACGTAGGTGTGTCTAAGCAACCAATAATGTTCATAAGTGTTGACTTCCCAGAACCGGAAGGTCCCATTAACGCTACATACTCATTTTTTTCAATGGTAAGATTAATTCCATTGAGTGCACGCACCGTCTCTTCACCAATGGTGTAGAACCGGGTTAGGTTTTCAATTCTAATGACTTCGTGCATGAGGCAAAACTAACGCGGATTTGTTATATTTGGAGAATAAACCTACCAAGGCAACTTTAGGATTGCAATTGTTGTCATTTTGGAAGAAAACTTTTCGGATGAAAAAAATATTATTCTTTTTTGCGCTTGTAGTTGCTCATTCTGTCAACGCACAGATCGCTGTTACTTACGTTACCGCAGATCAAGCGGTGCAAGCACTTTTGGGTCCAGGCGTAACCTATGCCAATCCTGTTTTTAACGGAATCGCTCAACAGTTGGGTGAAATGACCGGCAATACAGATCCTAACTTTCAAATTGCTGAAGGAATTGTAATTGGATGTTCAGATGCGCAAGAGGTTGTTCCTAATTTCTTCGGAACTGCTATTACCCCGAATATTTCTGGAGATCCCGATTTATTATCGGTTGCGAACTCTGTTCCGCCATTAATTGGACAAGGCTTTACTGTAGGATCCGTAAACAACATAGCTTCACTGGAATTTGATTTCGTGGCTATCGGTGATAGTTTGAATTTCAATTACATCTTTGGTTCTGATGAATATTTGACTTGGGTGAATAGTCAGTACAATGATGTATTCGCCTTCTTCTTAAGTGGCCCTGGCATTACAGGTCCATATGCGAGCCCTGCTGCTTTTCCAGGTGGTAGTGTAAACATTGCCATTGTACCGCAATCAACTCCACCACTTCCAATTACCATTAGCTCGGTGAATAACGTATTGAATGCGCCTTATTACATAGACAATGGTCCAGGTGTAATTCCAATTAATTTAAATGGATTCACAGTTAAAATAGCCGCTCAATACGATTTGGAGTGTGGCGAGACTTATCACATTCGTTTAGCTATTGCGAACGGATCTGACCAAGCCTTGAAATCAGATGTAATTATTGAAGCAGGGTCTTTCACCACTGGTACTGACAATGCAGGAATTTCTTCTAGCGTTGTAAATCCGGCTCCGAATA
>JBDLUS010000094.1:0-3330 GCA_039805165.1 Bacteroidota bacterium
GATGCTACGGCAAATACATCGTTAACCTTGTATCCTGCCTTGCAGGTGAGCAATGACATTGTTCAACCTGCCTGTGATAACAATGGCATTGGTTCCATTACCTTGACTATTTCTGGCGGACAACCTCCGTACAATGTCGTATGGCAAGATGGATCTACCGGAAGCAGTTTTCAAGGTGGACCTGGGTCCTACTCTGCGACAGTCACAGACTTCGCGGGTAATACAACAACACTTCCCGCAGTATTGAACTCATACACTCCACTTGTCATCGAGTCTACTTCGACAGATGTTTCTTGTTTCGGACTTTGTGACGGAAGCCTAAATCTGACCTTCATTTCTGGCACAGCACCTTACCAAATTTTATGGAGTGATGGTTCCGTTGGTGGGAATAATCTGCCCAACTTGTGTGCGGGAATTTACACTGCGGAAGTTACCGATGCCAACGGCTGTGTGTTTTTAATTCAAGACACCATTTTCGAACCCGCTGAAATTACAGATTCACCAACCGTTCAAGATGTGCCTTGTCACGGTGATTTAGGAGGATCTATTTTTCACAATGTGCAAGGTGGAACAGAACCTTATACGTACAGTTGGAATTACGACCCATTCAATTTAGAAAGCAGTGCAATTTATTTGTACTCGGGTTCTTACTCAACTGCCATTACAGACGCCAATGGATGCGAATATTTGGTGAATGTTACCGTTAACGAACCAGATACTTTAAGCTATTCCGTTGAGCTCTTTGTTGAAGGTGGTTTGGGTGTTGGTGAAGTGCAAATGACAACTTATGGAGGCACACCTCCCTATCAATGGAATTGGCTTCATGGCGATACAAACGAGGACACATTCATTCCGGAGATATTTACTAGCTATTGTATTATTTCAGATGCGAATGGATGCGCTATTCAAACAGACAATTTCACCACGCTGACTTCGGTGAATGAATTGGAGGCGAACATTCATATTTTCCCGCAACCTGCGCGCGAACATTTCACGATTTCTCAATCGGCCAATTTCGATGAAGCAAGAATTTTCACTTCAACAGGACAAGAAGTTAAGAGCTGGAATAAGAGTCAACTGAAACGAGAACTTTCAATTGAAGAATTGCCTTCAGGCATGTATATACTTCAATTGAAAAAAGGACAAACTATTCTTAACAGAAATTTATTGATCGAACATTAAGTTCAAAGACCAATCAACTGATAAGTCAATTCCATATCAGCGTGCTGATATCTGTCTTGCACGTAGTGCGGAATAACTTTTCTAATTTCAGCATGTAGTGCTTCTACCGGAATGGAAGACCTTAATGGTCTTCTGAAGTCAAGGCCTTGCGCTGCGTTCAACAATTCTATTGCTAATACAGACTGCAGATTTTTCACCACTTGATAGCATTTGGTTGCGCCATTCGCCCCCATGCTCACGTGATCTTCCTGACCGTTACTGCTGTCTATCGTGTCTACACTTGAAGGCGTGCAGAGTTGTTTGTTCTGGCTCACAATAGACGCGGCAGCGTATTGTGGAATCATGAATCCGCTGTTCAGTCCAGCGTCTTTCACCAAGAAAGCGGGTAACCCGCGTTGACCCGAGATGAGTTTGTAAGTTCTTCTTTCCGAAATGCTCGCTACTTCCGCCAAAGCAATGGCTAAAAAATCCATGCTTAAAGCCAAAGGTTGCCCGTGGAAATTTCCACCAGAGATAATCTGATTTTCTTCCGGAAAAATAATTGGATTGTCTGTTACTGCATTGATCTCACGCTCAACAATGGTCAACACGTAGGCAATTGCATCGTGCGATGCACCCAACACTTGCGGAATGCAGCGGAACGAATAGGGGTCTTGCACGTGCGCTTTTTTCTGAACTTGTATTTCACTTCCTTTCAAAGCATCTTGCATGGCAATAGCAACAATCTGCTGACCTTCTTGATTTCTAACACGGTGTGTTAAATCAATGAATGGCTCTGGACGAGCATCGAACGCATCCACAGACATAGCTGCAATGGTTATAGCTTTATCAAACAAATGTTCGGCACGAATTAAATTCTCTACTGAATACGCCAACATGAACTGCGTTCCATTGATGAGCGCTAATCCTTCTTTCGATTGCAGCGCAATAGGCTTCAAGCCCTCTTCTTTCAACACATCGGCAGCGTTGCGTTCATATCCTTTGTACATCACCTTCCCTTCACCAATTAACGGAAGACACAAGTGAGACAATGGCGAAAGATCTCCGCTTGCTCCTAATGAACCCTGCGTGAAAACAATTGGTAAAATATTTCTGTGATAAAATTCCAACAACAATTCAACGGTTGCCAATTGAACACCGCTGTGTCCGTGCGACAAACTCTTTGCTTTCAACACTAACATGAGACGAACAATTTCTTCAGGCACTTGATCGCCCATTCCACATGCGTGTGAACGAAGTAAATTATTTTGAAGAAGATTCAAATCTTCCATCGAGATTTCGGTATTGCAAAGCGAACCGAAACCTGTATTGATTCCATAAACCGGGCTCTCGCTCGTCTCTAAATACGAGTCTAAAAAAGTTCTACATGCTTGAATTTTTTCCTTCGCCACATCGGAAAGTGAAACCTTCGTTCCACCCGTTCTTACAGCAACTAGGTCGTTCAACACCCATTCTTCGTTTGGGCAAAGGATTAAATTATTACTCATAGAAATTATTTCATCTTAAAAACAATGGGCAAAGTCATAACGACTCTTTTCGGTTCACCATTCAAAGATCCAGGTGAAAAGTCCTTCAGATTCTTAACCACTCGTATGGCCTCTTTCGCCAATACTTTCCCCAAATCACCTTCGGGCTGACGCAAAACTTTAACATTTGAAATCTTACCATTCTTTTCAACCACAAATTGAACGAAAACTTTTCCTTGGAATTCATTTTCTAAACATATCTGCGGATAAATCATAGCCGTAGCCATGTCCTTGAACATTTGCGTTTCTCCTCCGGGATAAGCTGGCATTACTT
The DNA here is from genome assembly GCA_039805165.1 of Bacteroidota bacterium. Classification (GTDB taxonomy): domain Bacteria; phylum Bacteroidota; class Bacteroidia; order Flavobacteriales_D; family Sanyastnellaceae; genus CAIZGX01. Next base: position 2,983 of record JBDLUS010000094.1, read on the forward strand.
CAGGAAAAACCAAGGGTTCTTCTATTTGATTTGCAGCTGGAGGTGGGGGCGGCATTGGAATTGGGTCAGGATCGGGTTGCGCAGCGCAATAAAAAGCACTCACAACAAACAACACCGAAAAGATATATTTCACTATACCCATGATTCGCCTTTGTTGAGTTTAATGTCGTTAACGAATTGCTTAATCTTTTGTTCGTCTTCTTTTTTGCAGACCAACAATGAAACACCTGTGTCTACTACAATGTATCCGTTTAGTCCGTGTAGTACAACCAACTTCTCGCTGCCTACGTGAACAACGCTATCTGAGCAATTGTATAACATAACGTTCTCTCCCACTACACCGTTGTT
>JBDLUS010000095.1:0-15047 GCA_039805165.1 Bacteroidota bacterium
TGATGGAGAGTTGTCTGAAACAGGAATGTTAAGATCCATTTGTTCAAAGTATCACGAAGGACCGTTGTGTTTTGATGGTGGTACGGGTCTTTATTTTACCCGAAACAATGCAGGTAAGACGAGATTTGACCAAAATGGAATACGCAACCTCTCTATGTTTTTTGGCGCTGTAGATGTGCTCGGAGGTATTTCAGAAACACTTATGCCTTTTTGCTCTGCAGAATATTCAGTTGGACATCCAGCACTTTCTCCGGATAAAAAGACTTTGTATTTCGCCTCTGATATGCCTGGTTCTAAAGGTGTAGATATCTATGAGGTTCCAGTTTTAGGATTTGGAAAATGGGGCACTCCGAAGAGAGTCGAAGGAAATGTGAATACCGATGGCGACGAAATGTTTCCTTTTGTTTCAAGTAATGGTACGCTCTATTTCTCCTCAAACGGCCATATCGGTTTTGGAGGTTTAGATGTATTTATGTTGAATAAGAATGGCGAAGTAGTGAATTTAGGAAGTCCATTGAACAGTATCAACGATGATTTTGCTTTTATCTTGAAGTCGGACAATAAAACGGGTTTTGTTTCTTCGAACAGAGCCGGTGGGAAAGGCGGAGATGATATTTATTCATTCACGTACACAGGTCCTATTGAAATTGAAATTTCAGGGGTCGTAACACTTGATGGAAGCAAGAAAACAATTGCAGGTGCTTATGTTGTTTTGATTGATGAAAAAGGAAAGCAAATTACGTCAGTATTAACAGATGAAAGTGGTCATTATGTGCTTCCAGCGCTTTCAGGGAAACAGTATACTATTCAAGTTAAGCACGATGGTTTTCAAACCGAAGAAGCACAACTAATTACCCAGGAAACTTCGGTGAAGAAGGATTTTAGTCTAAAAGAAAGTGCAGTTGTTTTGCTTTTCAATGTTGAAGAAAAGGCGACGGAAACACCTTTGTCAGATGTTAAAATCAAATTGGAAGACCTAACCTTCAAAACAATTCAGAATTTAAATTCTGATTCGAAAGGAACTGCGCAACAAATCTATTCAATGTACAAAGTTGGTGATAGTATGAACATGCAGATCACACTTTCGAAGGAGGGTTATTTGACCAAAATAGTGAAGTTGCAAATTCCGATTCAATCGCGCGAAGTAAATGTGAGTGAGATGCTCGATATTGCTTTAATTAAATTGCAAGTGGGAAATGACTTGTCACAAATGATAGATATCAATCCAATTTATTTTGATCTTGGAAAGTTTGCTATTAGAAAAGATGCAGCTATTGAATTGGATAAGATTGTAAAGGTGATGAATGAATACCCTTCAATGAAGATTGAATTGGGATCTCACACTGATTGTAGATCAAGTAAGTCATCTAATCAAGCTTTATCTGATAAAAGAGCAAAGGCATCGGCAGATTATATCAAGAAGAGAATAACGAATCCAGAGAGAATCAAGGGTGTAGGCTATGGCGAGTCAAGACTTAAAGTGAACTGTCCATGTGAGGGAAATGTAAAGTCTAACTGCCCCGAGGAAGAGCATCAAAAGAATAGAAGAACGGAGTTCATTATTGTTTCAATGTAATTGAGCCAAGATTATTCAAAGAATCAATAATCGTATTGACCTTTTCTTCAAACGAACCTTGAAGAATTACGAACCGAGCTCGATGATGAATCAGCTCGGTTTTGTATTTTTCAAAAAGCATTTGCCTTTCGCTTTCATCTGGCGCACTTCTCAGCGGATCTTCCTTCCATTCAAAATCTGGCGCGCACAAAAAGTGAATGTCCATTTTATATGTTGGAAGAATTTCAAGCTCTGGCATTTTCAATTTATAAACTTCTTCGTTCCAAACGCGAAGCACGAAAATATCGGTGTCGAATATGTGATGCTCGTTCGTTGAACATTCATGGAAGAACCGACATTGCTCTTGCACAATCTTTTTAAAGTCATTCGCATTGGCTCTTGTAATGCCTCTTTCCTCAAGGTATTCTCGCGCGAATTCGGAGATGCAAACGGAGTTAGAAAGCTCATTAGAAAGCCATTTGGAAAAGGTGGTTTTTCCACTTGATTCTGGACCCGTGAAAGCAATGCGCATTGAATACTTTGTTGTTACTTTGCAAAGATGTCAAATACTGAGCGACTCTCATCGAAAATTAAGCAACGCGATTTCAAATTGAATGCATTGTTGGAACTTACTGAGGCTATTAATGCAAATAGTTCTGAAGAGGATTTGATTGCTCAATTTCAAAATATTGTGCAAACACATTTAGGAATTGAGAAATTGGCTCTCTTTGTTAAACGAGAAGATTGGCAATGCCTTCTTCAATACGGTGATATGAATGTTTCGGAATTCATTATTCCCGCTGATGATTTCTTTCGTGCGAATTCCGGTGTAGCTCTTTCCGAAGACGCTTCTCACGAATCCTACGATGTCGTTATTCCTGTGTTACACAACAATCAACCGCTTGCTATCGCTCTTGCTGGAGATAATACAGAAGATGCGCGTGGAATGAGTCCTACCGTTAAGCACATGCGTTTCCTTCAAACGTTGACTTCTGTGTTGAGTGTTGCACTTGAAAACAAAAGGCTACTCACGAATTTAGTTCAGCAAGAACGATTGAAAAAAGAGTTGGAGCTAGCAGCAGAAATGCAGCACTTGCTTTTGCCCAGTCATTTTCCAGACACAGCAAAATGGAATGTTCAAGGGATCTACAGAGCCCATCAACAAGTGGGTGGAGATTATTATGATGTGTTTCAATTTAACGAACAAGAATGGGTCTTCTGCTTGGGAGACGTTTCCGGGAAGGGAATGCCAGCAGCTTTTTTAATGTCGAATTTCCAAGCCTATGTTCGAAACGCCTTCGAGGAAAAACGTCCGGATTTGGAAATGCTTGCCAACAAATTAAACAAGCGCGTTTGGGACGCAGCGCAAGGAGAGAAGTTTATCACATTTTTCTTGGCTGTCTATAATTCGGAAAGTCAAGAGTTGGAATATGTGAACTGTGGTCACAATGCGCCTGTATTTAAAACAAATGGAGAATTCAAACATTTCGGCGCCACGGCTATTGGATTGGGAATGCTTCCCGAATTGCCAAGAGTGAGCGCAGTAAAACACGTTTTATGTTCCGGTGATGTTATGTTGGGTTATACCGACGGATTGGTTGAAGTGAATAATTCCGAAGGTGATTATTTCGAAATGGAAGGCATTGAAAAAAATCTAATTGGAACACACGCCAAAGATGTTTGCATGGCAGTTGAAACAGCAGCTAATAATTTCAGAGGTGAATGTCTATTCAACGACGACGTTGCAATTCTAGCTATTTGCTGGAAATAGCATTTTCTTTTTTCTTTATGTGGAAGAGGTCCATTGCGACCAGTATTCCAATGAATCCCCAAAACGGAACAGAAGCTTTGTCTGTGTCTAAGTAGTTGTTCAACGTTCCGTGCACGAAGTAGGTGAGGAGCCCTAAGAAGACACTTATGATGATTACACGATGTTCCTTTTCAATCGCGGCATTGAACAGTTTAAATCCGAGAACAAGGGTGTAAACGAAAATCGAAACGAAGAGTAACATTCCTAAAACACCTTGTTCAGCCAAAGGTCCAAGATACTCGCTGTGTGCATTTCCACCATCGCCGTTATTCGTGCTGATAATCGTGCGGTCTTTCGCTTGTTGAAAAGGCGCGTATACGAATTGATAAGTTCCTGGCCCCCACCCAGTAATAGGCCTTCTTCGGAACATTTCCATGGCACAATGCCAGCGGTTCAAACGTTCCAAATTCGAAGCGTCTGAAGACACATTTGAAATAGACGAAACGTGCTCATCTAACTTATCACTACTCTCTTGCTTATTCTGTCCTAGTTCTTGTTGAATACTGTCCCACGAAAAAAGAAGAACACTTCCGAAGATGACTGTTCCATAGAGCACATACTTCAAAGGAACGCGCAACATCATTACAATGAATACCCCAAATGCAACCACCACTGAAACCCATGCAGCGCGGGTGTATGATAAAACCAGTCCAACGGTTAGAATGAAGAGTGCAGAATAGATAAGGAAGGTCACAAGCGGACTTTTCTTTTTCACAAAGAGCAATCCAAAAGAGACAGGGAAGAACATCGCTAACACAGCACCGTAGCTCGTGTGATCCTTGAACAAAGGTTCCATAACCCAGTGTGCACTCTCTTTATCGAAATTGAATTGGGCGTGTCTTGTAACCGTGTAAATAATGACAATGCACAATGGCGCTAGGTAGCTCGCAAAGAATTTTTTTATGTTGGAAAGGTCTTGGAAGAGATGAGCGCCAAGAAGATAAAATCCCGAAATAAACCAAAGACGTGTTGCTATGAATTTGAATGAAACCAAAGGATATTCGCTCGTAACTGCTGTGAAAACCATCCACAACAAATAAGCACCAATGATGTATGTAAACGGATGGCTGAAAATTCTTCGATCGACACTTTTTCCTGAAAGAATTTTGAAAATCATGAGCAGCAGAAGCGCTGCAATAATGGGCTCAGTAGGCAAATACATGCCAATGTGCGCCACTTCCATTTCTTCGAGGTTAATGCTCAGCGGAGTTGCCATTACACTGAAAAACCAAACCCATTCAATTTTATGAATGGCTAGCCAAAGCGCAAATAATGCCGCTGGTAATATGAAGAGAAGGTAAATTTCAAAAGCAACAGCAATGCCTTGCGTGAGAGCGAATAAACTTCCCCAAAAAATAATGGGTTTATTTTGAATGAATGCTGTGAAAGATTTCACTGCTTACGCCTTTTTCAACTTTTCAATATTGTCGCGTACTAAAATCACAACCACACCGAAGACAAATGTGGCCATGGCGCTAACAACAACAATGAGCCAACGGATAGGATAGGACTTCTTATCTGCTGCAGCTGCTTTATCTACTACGAGGTGAGAAGAGATGTCCGATTCAACGTCAATTTTCATCAAGTCATAACGCTTTCTCAAAATTTGCATCTTCTCGTATCCACCATCAATTTCACTTTCAATCTTTTTATAACGTGTTCCGTATTTCGAAAGGAAGTCCATCTGAGCTTTAATTTCTTGCGCGCGATCGGGGTGTCCTTCAACGATAGCTGTTCCGTATTGTTCGGTCAAATAAGCAATTTGGTCCTTGTAGCTGTACACTCCTTTTTCTTGGAGATACTGCATAGAGTCTTCCAATATTTTAATTTCATTTTGAAGGGTCTCCAAAGAAGATTTGGCATACAAGAAAGCAGACATGGCGCGGTCGCTTCGCATTTGATTGCTTACAGAGTCTGTCAATTGGGCAATGTCGTTCGCAATGTCACGAGCGCGCTCTGGAGAAGCGTCGAGTACGGTAATTTCAATGGAACCGAAGCGAGTTAGATCGGCAGATACATTCTCGTTGTATTCTTTTCCAATTAAAGTATTGGCACCGCGATCTGTTTTGCCAATGTTATAGACTTCCCACAAATTGTATTTTTCAATAATTCGACCTCGAACCTGATCCGAGTTAATAATTTGCATGAGGCGTTCCGCATCCTCTTCTTCCCCGTAGGCAAGTACGTCAGATTTCTTTACGTCTTCTAAAAGTTGCTCCCCGAAACTGTGCTGCTGCGATGCGAAAAGCACAACCGTGCTTTTGTATTTTTCAGTGATAATGAAAGAAGCAGCCGCAGAAATGATAGCTGCTGCCGCTGTTACTATAAAAAGGTGTTTTCTCCACTTGAAGACAACAACTAAAAGATTCGAAGAATTAAGAGATTCTTCAGAATTATTTCCTTGATTATTCATGCTTTGGTCAATGATGGTGCAAAAGTAAGGTCTTTTGCAAGCGGTTCGAACTGCTAAAAGGAGTTTGCACGGAATTATTGCCCAGCCCACGTTTTTCAAGACGAAAAATAAAAAATGGCAATTCAAGACATTTTTCAGTAGAAAATTGGACTTCCTGTATTACTTTTGCGCCCGAAATTCAACCTGAATACATCTTTCTATGTCAACTCAAAATGGTAAAGTAGTTCAAATTATTGGCCCTGTGGTAGATATCTCTTTCCCTGCCGGTCAAAAACTCCCTAACATCCTAGATGCCCTTGCTATCAAGCGTGCTGGCGCCGATGATCTAATCCTAGAGTGCCAAAAGCACGTGGGTGAAGACACTGTTCGTGCCATCGCAATGGATGCAACGGAAGGTCTTCAAAGAGGTGCTGAGGTTGTGGCTTTAGGTCGCACCATCACAATGCCTGTTGGAGATCAAATCAAAGGTCGCTTGTTCAACGTTGTTGGAAAAGCTATCGATGGTATTGGAGAAGTAAGCAATGAAAACGGTAATTCAATTCACCGCGCTGCTCCACGTTACGAAGATTTGTCTACTGCTACTGAAATCCTTTTAACAGGTATTAAAGTAATTGACTTGATTGAGCCTTATTCAAAGGGTGGTAAGATTGGATTGTTCGGTGGTGCCGGAGTAGGTAAGACCGTATTGATCATGGAGTTGATCAACAACATCGCGAAAGCATACACAGGTCTTTCTGTATTTGCTGGTGTTGGTGAGCGTACTCGTGAAGGAAATGACTTGTTACGTGAGATGATCGAGTCTGGCGTTATTAAATATGGCGATGCATTCGTGCACGAAATGGAAAAAGGCGGATGGGACGTATCGAAAGTAGATATGCAAGCCCTTGCTGATAGCCAAGCGACATTGGTATTCGGACAAATGAATGAGCCTCCTGGAGCACGCGCGCGTGTTGCATTGAGCGGTCTTTCAGTTGCTGAGTACTTCCGTGATGGAGATGAGCAATCAGGTGGACGTGATATCCTTTTCTTCATTGATAACATCTTCCGTTTCACACAAGCGGGTTCTGAGGTATCGGCTCTTTTAGGTCGTATGCCTTCTGCGGTAGGTTACCAACCAACTTTGGCTTCTGAAATGGGAGCTATGCAAGAGCGTATCACTTCTACAAAGAGAGGATCTATCACTTCGGTTCAAGCGGTATACGTACCTGCGGATGACTTGACTGACCCTGCTCCTGCGACAACCTTCGCTCACTTAGATGCAACAACAGTATTGAGCCGTAAGATTGCCGAGTTAGGTATCTATCCTGCGGTAGATCCATTGGATTCTACTTCTCGTATCTTAACTCCAGCTATCGTTGGTGACGAGCACTACCGTTGCGCTCAACGTGTAAAAGGAATTCTACAACGTTACAAAGAATTACAAGATATCATTGCGATCTTGGGTATGGACGAATTGTCTGAAGACGATAAATTGTCGGTATTCCGTGCTCGTAAAGTGCAGCGTTTCTTGTCTCAGCCATTCCACGTGGCAGAGCAGTTCACCGGTATCCCAGGGGTATTGGTTCCAATTGAAGAAACAATCAAAGGTTTCAACATGATCCTAGACGGAGAGTGTGATGAGTATCCAGAAGCTGCTTTCAACTTGAAAGGTACCATCGAAGAAGCTATTGAAGCTGGTAAGAAAATGTTGGCTGAATCTAAGAATTAAGAGCAATTATGCGCGTTGAAATAATTACCCCAGAAACCGTACTCTTCCAAGGTGAAGCAGATTATGTTTTCCTTCCAGGAAGTTCAGGTGGATTGGGAATCTTGAACAACCACGCCCCTTTAATTTCTTCATTGAAAAAAGGAAGCGTGCGTGTGAAAGATGCTCAAGGCAAAGAATTGACTTTTGATGTGCTTGGCGGTACCGTAGAGGTATTGAACAACCAAGTAATGGTTTTAGCTGAATAATACTTCCCACCGGGAAGAACAATCTAACGTTATGAATATTGAACAACTCAACACCGGCTCTCTAACAGGAGAGTTAAAGGTGACTCTTGAACCTATTGATTACAACGAAACTTACGAAACGGCCCTGAAGACCTATCGTAAGCGCGTTGAATTACCAGGATTTCGTAAAGGTGCAGTTCCTGCATCTCTAGTGAAACAACGTTTCGGAAAGTCTTTGCTTGCCGATGAAATAAACAGAATGTTGCAAGAGGCAATCGGAAACTATGTTTCTGAAAACAAACTTGAGTTGTTAGGTAGCCCAATTCCAAAAGAAGGTGATGATGTAGGTGATTGGGACAACCCTTCAACTTTCACATTCACTTATGAAATTGGATTTGCACCAACGTTCGATTTGAATTTAGACAAGTCAAAAACCTTCACAAAGTTGGAAGTTGATGTGAACGAAGAGCTTATCTCTCGTCAAATGAAAGAGTATGCGCGTCGTCACGGGCAGCTTTCTAAACCAGAAGTTACTGAGACTGAAGACATGATCATGGCAGAGATTGTTGAGTTGAATGCAGACGGTTCAGTGAAAGACGGTGGTATTACAAACAAGACTTCTATCTTTTTAGAATACATCAAAGACGAAGCAACCAAAGCGTTGTTTGTTGGAAAGAACATAGGTGAGAGCGCAGTAGTTGATCCGTTCATGTTGAACAGCGATCACGAAGATCTTTCTCGCATGTTAGGTGTTACGCACCACGAACTTCACCACATCGATTCTAAATTCCAAGTGACCATCTCTGAAATCATGCGCATGCAACCAGCAGAGTTGAATCAGGAATTATTCGATAAACTATTCGAGCCAGGAACAGTAACTTCTGAAGAGCAAATGAAAGATCGCGTGAAAGCGGACTTAGCAGCTATGTTCGAGAAGGATTCTGAATGGATGTTCAAGCGTGACTTCGCTAAGGACATTGTTGACATGGTTTCTATTGAATTGCCAGACGAGTTCCTTAAGCGTTTCATTATCATGACTAACGAAAAGCCAATCGAAATGGCTCAGTTGGAAATGGAATACCCTGGATATGCAAACGGTTTGAAGTGGCAGTTGATTGAAAATAAAATCATCAAAGAAAACGAAATCAAAGTATCGGTCGACGATGCAATGGATTACGTGAAAGCTTCTTTGGTAGATCGTTTTAAATCTTATGGCATGCCTGTAGATGAAGAGCGTCTAGATCAATTAGCGAAGCAAACACTTGCGAAGCAAGAAGAAGCTAAGAATGTATACGACATGTTGTATGAAGATGGTGTAATGAAAGTTGTTCAAGCGAATTGTTCAGTGAAAGTTGAGCGTTTGGCTTACGAAGATTTCAGACATCGTGCTCAGCACTAATTAGAAATATTAGAAAAAGAAAAACCTCGGAATTTCCGAGGTTTTTTTATGAATTGAAATTCAATTTTTAGTTTTGAATCAGAGAGATCTTTTCTAAGATTTCAGAAATCTCACGCTTCGCAGCAACAATCTTTTTCTCAATTTCTTTGCGCATCCCTTCAGCACCTTTACCGGTGAAGATACCCATGTTGTTTTCGTAAGACTTGATGTCGCCTTTCAACTTGTCAATCTTATCACGCAAAATCATTTTCTCTCTGCTTAGCCCTTTGTCGCCTGTAGACTTGATTGTCTCAATGCGCGACTTATAGCGGGTCATATCAGCTTCTTTGCGGTCAGCATTCAACTTGCCATACTTATCGTCGAAGGCAGCCTTGTGACGTGCTTGCATTTTCGCATATTGCTCACGAGGAACGTGTCCAAGTGCCTGCCAACGTTCATTGAATAAACGTAGCATAGACAAGTCTTCATTTTTATTTCCAGAAAGAGGAGTGTTTTCAATTTCGGTAAGCAAGGCTTCTTTCAATCTTAAATTCTCTTCTTGAATTCCTGTTAGCTCTCCGAAATGCTCTTTCTTTCTTTGGAAGAAAACATCACACGCAGAGCGGAAGCGCTGCCATAACTTTTGTTCTTCTTTCGGATCAGCACCACCAACTTGTTTCCACTTGTCTTGAAGTTTTTTAATTCCTTCAGTGGCTAGTTTCCAATCGCTGCTGTCTTGAAGCGTCTTCGCATCGCTGATGATGGTTTCTTTCGCTTTTTTATTTTTCTCGTAAACCTCTTTGCGAGATTCAAAATAAGTACTGCGCTTGGTGAAGAATAAATCACACAATCCGCGGAACTCTTGCCAAATTTCTTCGTTCTCTTTTTTCTTTACCCAACCAATGGTTTTCCATTCTTCCTGAAGTTTTAAAACTTCTTCCGTCCACTTGTTCCAACTGTTGCTTTGAGAAAGATCCAATTCAAGAATTTCTTTCATGCGTTGAATAAGCAAGGTCTTCTTCGAAAGGTTTTCATTGCTACTCGCACTTAATGCATCGTAGTGTGCTTGAATGCGCTCTTGTTCAACGCGAAGAATCCCAAAGAAATCGTCGCCCATTTTTTGGAACGTTTCTTTCGGAGAAGGACCAATCTGCATCCAATCGCGTTGAAGCTTGCGAACTTCAACTTCCAATTCGTTTATCGATTCAATAGTTGAAAGACCTTTCGCTAATTCCATTAACTCTTCTTTCAACCTTTGGTTAACTTTTAAATCGTTCGCCTGAAGTTCTTTGTAGATGTTAATGTGATAGAAAAAATCTTGATTGGCTTTGTGCCAACGTTCAATTAACGCAGGGTATTTATCTCCAGGAACATCACCTGTGTTGTCCCAATAATCTTTAATTTCTTTTTGAAGAGAAAAAGCCTTTCCAATATTTTCTTCGTTCTTGGAAAGTCGCTCCATGCGATCACACAAGTCAGATTTTATCTCGAAATTTCTTGAGCGCTCCTGTGCAAGCGCCTTTCCAGCTACTTGAATTTTGTCTTCGTATTCTTTTAATAATTCTTGAAGAGAACCTTCCAATTCATGAGGGGTGTATACAAAATCTACTTCCGTACCTTCTGCATTTTCAGCTTTGAATTGTTCCCATTGCAACTGACGCTCTTTCACGCTTTCTGCCTTCCAATTACTGCGAATGTTTTTTACTTGATCACGCACCAACATAATATCTTCAGCTTGAAGTAAGTCGCGCAATTGGCCTATTAATTCCTCTTTCATTTTTAATTCTTCGATTCTCTCACAAATTTAACAAAGAAATTTCATAAATCCTTTGAACATTTCACGCTGAGCCTAGTATTATTTCTAATTTAGAAAAATGCAAAATGAAGCGCCCATAGACTTAGCAAAATGCCGATTGAAAATTCAGCGGTATTGCGACAAGGCAGAGCGCGCGCCCTTCGATGTGGAGAAGAAACTCATTCAGTATGGCGTGTGGCAAAACGATAGACAAGTCATAATGGCTGAACTCATTTCATTAAATCTTTTGAGCGAATCTCGTTTTGCTTCAGCTTTTGCGCACGACCACTTTGAATTTCGAAAGTGGAGTAAGCGGAAAATTGAATTGCATTTGAAAGCAAAACGCGTTTCTTCCCGAAACATTCAAGATGCTATTCGAAATCTTCCAAGTGAAGGAGATGCGTTGCAAATAAGAGCGCTACTTCCTTCCCTACAAAAAAAATATGAAAAGAAAGGTAGGTTGAAAAATCAATATGCCGCGAAAGCCCTTATTCGAAAGGGTTTTCAAACGGAAGAAGTATTTAAAGTTCTTCGCGAGTCGAGTGAAAGTTTTGACACTTTTTTGGATTAATTGACGTACTTTCGCGCTATAAAATTTCATTCCAGATGGCGATAACAATTGACGCGATCAACGAACTGAAAGAGCGCACGAGAGCGCTCGGGAGGTATCTTTGACGTGGAGGTAAAACTCCTCCAAATTCGTGAAGACGAAAAACTAACACAAGACCCCGACTTTTGGAACGATCCGAAAAAAGCCGAGGCAACCATGAAGCAAATCCGCAATAAAAAATTGTGGACAGATGCTTATCAAAAATGTCAATCTGCGGTTGACGACACCCAAGTGCTTTATGAATTTTTCAAGGAAGGCGAAGTAGACGAGAGCGAACTCGATGAGCAATATAAACTTGCATCAACCGAGCTCGAGGAACTTGAGTTTAAAAACATGCTTTCTGCTGAAGAAGATAACTTAAGCGCTGTGCTTCAAATCACTGCTGGTGCAGGTGGTACAGAGAGTTGCGATTGGGCAAGTATGCTCATGCGCATGTACATCATGTGGGGTGAAAAGAGCGGCTACAAAGTAAAAGAACTCGATCTTCAAGAAGGAGATGTTGCGGGTGTAAAACAATGCACGCTCGAATTCGAAGGTCCTTTTGCATTTGGTATGTTGAAAGGTGAAAACGGTGTGCATCGCTTGGTGCGTATTTCTCCGTTCGACTCAAACGCAAAACGCCACACCTCTTTCGTGAGTGTGTATGTTTATCCGCTTGTAGACGACACCATTGATATTCACATCAATCCGGCAGATATTTCTTGGGACACATTCCGTTCAGGAGGTGCAGGTGGACAAAACGTAAACAAGGTTGAAACCGGTGTGCGTTTGAAACACAAGCCTTCAGGAATCATCATCGACAACACCGAGACGCGTTCACAACTTCAAAACAAAGAAAAGGCTTTGCAATTGCTGAAGTCACAATTGTTTGAAGCCGAGTTGGCGAGACGTCACGCTGCACGCGACGAAATTGAAGCAGGGAAAAAGAAAATCGAGTGGGGTTCACAAATCCGTAACTACGTTATGCAACCATACAAATTGGTGAAAGATGTTCGCACGGGTGAAGAGACCAGCGATGTAGAAAAAGTAATGAATGGTGAAATAGATAATTTCTTGAAAGCATTTTTAATGGGACAAGGAAAAGGAGTTCAGCATTCCGATAACGACGATTTATAATTTAACACATAACGATCATGGAAAATTTTCGTATTGAAAAAGACACAATGGGCGAAGTAAAAGTGCCCGCTAATGTTTATTGGGGAGCACAAACAGAGCGCTCTAGAAACAATTTTAAAATAGGACCAGAGTCAAGCATGCCGAGAGAAATAGTGAAAGCTTTCGGGACATTGAAAAAGGCTGCGGCACACGCCAACTGCGAATTAGGAGTTTTGCCTGTTGAAAAGCGTGATGCAATTTCTGCAGTTTGCGACGAGATTGTTCGTGGTGAATTGTACGATCAATTCCCGTTGGTTATCTGGCAAACAGGTTCAGGTACACAAAGCAACATGAACGTAAATGAAGTGGTTGCGAACCGCGCGCACGTTTTAGCGGGTGGACGATTGGGTGAAGGACAAATGTTGTTGAATCCGAATGACGATGTAAACAAATCACAATCTTCAAACGATACGTATCCAACTGCTATGCACATGGCGGCATACGAAGCGGTTGTGAAAGTAACTATCCCTGGAGTAACTCAACTTCGCAACACACTTGCTGCGAAGTCGAAAGAGTTTATGAATGTGGTGAAGATTGGACGTACGCATTTAATGGATGCTACTCCGGTTACTTTGGGACAAGAGTTAGGCGGTTATGTTGCGCAATTGGATCACGGTCTTCGTGCATTGAACAATACGCTTTCTCACTTAGGTGAATTGGCTTTAGGTGGAACCGCAGTAGGAACAGGAATTAATACACCTGAGGGATACTCTGAATTAGTAGCAGCGAAAATTGCTGAATTCAGTGGTCTTCCTTTTGTAACTGCCCCGAATAAATTTGAAGCACTCGCAGCTCACGACGGTATTGTGGAAACACATGGCGCATTGAAGCAATTGGCTGTTTCTTTAAATAAAATTGCAAACGACATTCGCATGATGGCAAGCGGTCCTCGCAGCGGAATCGGAGAAATTCATATCCCTGAGAACGAACCAGGATCTTCGATCATGCCAGGTAAAGTAAACCCAACACAATGCGAAGCACTAACCATGGTTTGCGCGCAAGTGATGGGTAACGATGTTGCGATTACTGTTGGTGGCACACAAGGACATTATGAGTTGAATGTGTTCAAGCCAATGATGGCGTACAACTTCTTGCAGAGTGCAATTCTTTTGGGAGACGCATGCGTTTCTTTCGATGTGAATTGTGCAATCGGAATTGAACCGAACTACACGCGCATAGAAGAGTTGGTGAACAACTCGCTAATGCTTGTGACTTCGTTGAACACGAAGATTGGTTACTACAAAGCAGCAGAGATTGCTAAGACTGCTCATAAAAACGGAACGACTCTTCGTGAAGAAGCGATTCGTTTAGGTCATGTGACTGCTGAGGAGTATGACGAGATTGTAGTTCCTTCTAAAATGGTTGGAAAACTTCCAAAATAATTTGATACTTTTAGTACATGACTGATATTTCAAAAAACTACTGCGTAATCATGGCAGGCGGAATTGGTTCACGATTCTGGCCTATGAGTCGCACCGCTTTTCCAAAGCAGTTTCACGATATTCTTGGAACCGGACGCACACTCATTCAAATGACGTACGATCGTTTTTTACCCCTTGTTCCGAAAGAGAACATCTTAGTAGTAACGAACGAAAGATACAAGGCGCTTGTATTAGAGCAACTGCCAGATTTAAAGCCGGAGCAAGTGTTGTGTGAACCTTTTATGCGTAACACTGCCCCGTGTGTGGCTTATTCGGCCTTCTGGATTGCAGAGCGCACGCCCGATGCAAACATTGTCGTTGCACCAAGCGATCACCTCATCACTCGCGAAGCTTCGTTCATTGAGGACATTCAAATCAGCATGAATCAAGCGAATAAATCGGGTAACCTCGTAACGCTTGGAATTAAGCCTACACGCCCTGACACTGGTTACGGATACATTCAATGGGCCGATGCTAAAGAAGTAGACAATGATCGCGTGAAGAAAGTAAAAACCTTCACCGAGAAACCTAATTTGGAATTGGCGAAAGACTTCATTGAAAGTGGAGACTTCTATTGGAACTCTGGAATTTTCGTTTGGAATCTTGAGTCAATCATGAAAGCGTTCCAATCACATCTTCCTGAAATGTACGCACAGTTCGAAGAAGGAAAAGGAAAATACGGAACAGCAGAAGAAATGGCTTTCATTAACAACATGTACAGCAGTTGCGAAAATATTAGTATCGATTACGGTATTATGGAAAAAGCAAAAAATGTGAATGTAGTATTGAGCGATTTCGGATGGAGTGACCTTGGAACTTGGGGATCTCTTCACACACAATTGTCTTCAGACGAACACAACAACGGTGTAGTGGGAGAGAACGTTATGTTATACAATTGCTCAGATAGCGTTGTTCACGTAGGCAGCGAGAAGTTGGTTGTACTACACGGACTAAACGGATACATTGTAGTAGACACAG
>JBDLUS010000096.1:0-7030 GCA_039805165.1 Bacteroidota bacterium
GTGATTTAATGGATGAGATTGAAAATTTCGAAGTCGGATTGAAAAAACTGAAATCACTCTCGTATGTCGACACCAATCAGATCATCATTGTTGGTCATTCCATGGGAGGAATAATTGTTCCTGCCATTAGCGCAAAAAACAATGTTGCAGGAGTTGTCGTTTATGGCACCACCGCCAAGTCTTGGTTTGAATATCAATTGGAAATGTATCGAGTTCAAAACGCTTTAGCGGGAATGAATCCAATTGAAGTGGAGCAATCTGTTGTCGAGCAGTACGATTTGAATTACAGGTATTTCGTTCAGAAGGAAAGTCTTGAAGAAATGGCCAAAAATGCAAAAGCCGACTCTGTATTAAGAAGCGTTTGGGGGTATGATGGAAAAGGAAAAATCTACGATCGAAACGCTGAATACTGGAGACAGATACAAGACTATCCGCATCTAGAAAATTGGAAGAATACAACAGCGAAAGTTTTGGTTCAATTCGGAGAGTCGGATTTCCAAGCCTTTTCGAAAGCCGACCATCAACAAATCGTGAACACGGTAAACCACTTCCACCCCGGAAATGCCACGCTCATCTCCTACCCTTATACAGACCACTACTTCGCGAAATCGGGCACCATGCAAGAAGCGTATGACAAATTCGCAAATGGACACATTCAGCAGTTGTTCGATGAATACAATCAAGAAGTTGGACTTTCGGCTGTGAAGTGGAGCAATGAAATACTCAAACTAAACTCTTTCAACAAATAATAAAAAAATGAAAAGCAATCAGAAAATCATGCGTTTCCTTTACATTGGATTCACAGCACTTGGCATCTATCAGGCGTTTCGTGGCGAATTCAGCGAAGGAGCAATTTCATTGGGTGTGGCGCTAGCCTTCGACCCCTTCAACCCAAATCAAACATGGAAGGAACGTCCGCTCTGGCAAAAGGCAGCACTGATAATTCACCTCGGATTATGCGCAGCATTCTTTGGATATGAAATAGGATTAAATGACAAATAACTTCTTAAAATTGTCGCCCCTTTCGCTCCGCGAATCTTTCATTCCATGAATCTTACACCACGTGTATCTTTCGTA
The DNA here is from genome assembly GCA_039805165.1 of Bacteroidota bacterium. Lineage (GTDB taxonomy): Bacteria > Bacteroidota > Bacteroidia > Flavobacteriales_D > Sanyastnellaceae > CAIZGX01. The sequence goes on from JBDLUS010000096.1 coordinate 1,078, forward strand.
ATCGAATCTTTGCCTCCCAACCTAAGCCCCGCTTTAGTATCTTCGCTAGCGGTATTTCAAACCATATTTTAACACATGAAAAAAGTAATTCTCTTTGTTGCTTTACTCAGCACTTTCGCTGCACAAGCACAAAACATTAAATTCATTGAATACGACTTGCCAAACGGCTTGCACGTCATTCTTCACGAAGACCACAGCACGCCTATCGTTGCTGTTACTGTTCTTTACCACGTAGGTTCGAAAAACGAGCAAGTAGGTAGAACAGGAATGGCGCACTTCTTCGAGCACTTGTTGTTCGAAGGTTCAGATAACATTGGTCGCGGCGAATACGCGAAATATGTTGAAAACGCTGGTGGCGGACTAAACGCAAACACCACGCAAGACCGTACCTTCTACTACGACCTTATGCCAAGCAATCAGCTTGAACTAGGCCTGTGGTTAGAAAGCGAGCGCATGCTTCACGCGAAGGTGGAAAACAAAGGAATTGAAACACAACGCGAAGTAGTAAAAGAAGAAAAGCGCATGCGTTACGACAACCAACCATACGGAAATCTTCTTCCTGAAGCGTTGAAGCATGCTTACAAAAAGCATCCTTACGCTTGGTCTCCAATCGGAAGCATGGAAGACTTGAACGCCGCGAAAGACGAAGACTTCGTGAACTTCTACAAAACATTCTACGTTCCAAACAACGCGGTTCTTTCTATCGCTGGTGACATGAATGTGGAAGAAACGAAAAAACTTATCGCGAAATATTTCAGCGACATTCCAAAAGGAACAAATGCTATTCCTCGTCCAACCGTGAAAGAAGACATCAACACCGGAGAAGTTCGCGATACCATCTATGGTAAAGACGAACTGGCAATGATTGTTCAAGCGTACCACATTCCTGCACAAGGAACACCTGAGTTCTACGCTGTAGACATGTTGAACACTTTGCTTTCAAACGGAGAGAGCTCTCGCTTGAACCGATCCATGGTTGAAGAGCAACAACTTTCATTGTACTGCGGTGCTTTCACTTTCAACTTGGAAGATCCAGGATTGACGCTTGCGTTCGGATTAACCAACATGGGTGTCGATCCAAAGACGTTGGAAGACGGAATGAACAAAGAGTTCGACAAAGTGAAAGAAGAATTAATTACTGAAAAGGAATTCGAAAAACTTCGCAACCAAATTGAAAGCAACTTCGTCTCTGGAAATAGCACTGTTGCGGGTATCGCAGAAAGCCTTGCGAATTACCACACCTATTACGGAAACGCAAATTTGATTAACACAGAAATTGAGCGTTACATGAAAGTGACTCGCGAAGACCTTCGCAATGCCGCTCGTAAATACTACATCCCTGAAAATCGCGTGGTGTTGTATTTCTTAAACGACCCAAAACTTTCTGCTAACTAAGATTCGAACGAAAATGAAATTCATATATACACTCCTTGCCGCATTGCTTGTCTCTACAGCCATTGCGCAACCTTCAAAGAAAACTGCTCCTAAACAGGCTCCGCTCGATAGAAGTATTGTTCCGCAGCCAGCCCCTGCTCCGAAAATTCAGATCGGAAAAGCAACGGTAAACAAATTAGACAACGGAATGAAAGTGATTGTGGTTGAAAACCACAAGCTTCCCAACGTAACATACTCGCTGTCGTTAAACCTTACACCTATTGCAGAAGGAAACAAAGCTGGATATATTTCTATCGCTGGAGATCTTCTCTCTGCAGGAACAGACACAAAGACGAAAGCACAAATCGATGAAAGCATTGACTTCATTGGTGGATCACTTTCCACTTCTGCTTCAAGCGTTTCAGGTTCTTGCTTAAGTAAGCACAGCGAAACACTTCTTGGATTAATGCAAGATGTTCTTCTTCACCCGAGCTTTCCAATCGACGAGTTAGAGAAAACACGCAAGCAAATGATCTCTGGTTTAACCAGCGAGAAGACCGATCCGAATTCTGTTTCAGATAAAATTGGAAACGTTGTGCGCTACGGTGCGCGTCACCCATACGGCGAATTCGTTACTGAAAACACGCTTAACAACATTACGCGTGAAGACTTATTGGGATACTACCAAACGTACTTCTCGCCTTCTGTAGCGACATTGGTAATCGTTGGAGATGTTACACCTGAGCAAGCTTTTGCGCAAGCGAACAAATACTTCGGTGCATGGACAGGTAACGCTGTTCCAGTTAGAACTTACCCTGCTCCTGCAGAATTGAAAGCCAATCAAGTGGCGTTCGTTGCAATGCCAGGCGCGGTGCAAAGTGTGATTGATGTGACCTACGCAGTGCCGTTGAACATTACCTCTTCAGACTATTTAGCTGCAACAGTGTTAAATAATATTTTAGGTGGAAGCGGATTCCAAACTCGCTTAATGCAAAACCTTCGTGAAGACAAGGCATACACTTATGGTGCATACTCTTCAATGGTTCCAGACGATGTAATCGGAAACTTCAGCGCAGGTGCTAGCGTGCGTAACGATGTATCCGACAGCGCTATAGTACAATTGTTGTTCGAAATGGATCGTCTTTGCAACGAAGCCGTTTCTGCTGAAACATTGAAGTCTGCGAAGAGCATTATGTCAGGTGCATTCGCTCGTCGTCTTGAAAACGCAGGAACAGTTGCGCAATTCGCTTACAACATTTCAAAATACAACTTGCCTCCAGACTACTACGAAACATACCTCGAGCGTTTGAACGCTATTACTGCTGAAGACGTTTTAGCGGCAGCGAAAAAATACTTGAAGCCAAACAACTGTTACATTTCAGTTGTTGGAAACAAAGACATTCTAGACAAGTTGAAGCCGTTCAGCAAGAACGGAGAAGTGATGCAATTCAATACCGATGGAACGGTATCGAAAGGAATTATTCCTCCACCTGCTGGTGTTTCCGCTGCTACTGTTGTTGAAGCCTATTATGCTGCAAACGGAGGAAAAGACAAATTCAAGAAAGTTAAATCAATGAAGCAAGAAGGTAAGATGAGCGTTCAAGGAACTTCGATAAACATTGAAACTTTGACCTTCGACAACAAAATGCTTCGTGTTGAAGTAAGCATGGGACCAATGAAATTGTCTACGCAGATTTTCGACGGAACGAATTTAGTGATGAAGTCCATGGGCAAAGAAGCACCTGTTGCACCTGCCGATATCTTGAAAGCGAAAATGGAAGCCGATTTCTTCCTTCGCGATCACATGGCTGATTTCGGATATTCATTGAATCTTGCTGGAAGCATCATGCGCAATGAAAAAGAAGTGTACATGCTTGAAACGTTGAACGAGAAAAAGAAAGTGGTAAAAACAGAATATTTCGACAAAGCGTCTGGTCAGTTGGTTTCAACCTATTCTGTTGAAGAAGGACCTGAAGGAGCTGTAACTTCTGAAACAAACTTCAAAGATTTCATGACTGTAGACGGAATGATCTTCCCGAAAACCATTCAAATCAATGCGGGTGGACAAGCACTTGACATGACTATTGAAAAAATTACCATCAACGGTAAAGTGAGCAAGAAAGCCTTCAAGGTAGACTAAATGACTTCAATGAAAGACAACACTAATTGCATTGTATCGCTCGAACGCGCTTCTATTTTTCAAGGAAAAATATGTGTGTTGGAAGATATAGACTTCGAAGTTTTCGACGGTGAATTCGTTTTCCTCATTGGTAAAACAGGAAGTGGAAAATCGAGTTTATTGAAAACACTTTATGCCGACATTCCATTGAAAAATGGAAAGGGTGAAGTGTGCAACGCAGATTTGCGCAAGCTAACGCTGAAGCGCATTTCAGAGCTTCGAAGAAAATTGGGAATCGTCTTTCAGAATTTTGAATTGCTCACCGACCGTTCGGTTTCTGACAATTTAGAATTTGTGTTGCGTGCAACGGGATGGAACAAAAGTTCCGCCATTCACAGTCGCATAGACGACGTGTTGGAACTCGTTGGACTTTCAGAAAAGAAACAAAAAATGCCATTTGAATTAAGTGGTGGAGAACAACAACGCTTGGCTATTGCCCGAGCGTTGTTGAACTCTCCGCATTTGATTATTGCCGATGAGCCTACGGGGAACTTAGATCCTTCCACAGCCAAAGGCATTTTAGATTTATTGAAAATGATTAGCGAAGGCGGAACCGCTGTGGTTATGGCTTCGCACGACTACGATGCCATGCGCAAATACAGTTCACGCATTGTTCTGTGCAAAGGAAAAAAACTCATCGAGTCTCCACGTCCAGAGGAAATAGAAGAAGCCATCGCCTAACGCTTCCGTATGCAATGCACCGTTGTTATTCCAACCTTCCGAGACGCACGCATTGCGCAGGCCCTCGCTAGCATTGCTTCTCAAAAAAACGTTCAACTTGAAGTTGTTGTTGTAGACGGAGCAAATGAACCCAAAGCGTTTCATTCGCTTCCTTCCTACACTTTCCCCATTACCTTCATTCACGAAAAAGACAACGGTGTTTACGACGCCATGAACAAAGGCATTGCTGCTGCAAAGGGTGAATGGATTTACCTCTTAGGAAGCGACGATATCTTGGCGAATGAAAACACCCTTTCGAATTTAATTTCTCGCGGTGCGCAATCAGACCTCGTCTTTGGAAACATTGAAAACACAAGGATTTCACACAGTGCCACGACGAAAATTCACATGCCTTCATTTCCAGATGGAATGATCTGGAAGCATACGCTTCACCAACAAGGTGTGCTCTATAAGCGTGTATTATTTCAAGAACGAAACTTCAATACAACGTACAAAATCTTGGGCGATTACGAGTTTCACTTCCACCTAAAAAATAAAAATGTAAAGGTGGAATACGTGAATGAAACCGTGGCGCGATGCGATGCAAACGGACTTTCAAAACGTTACGTGTGGAAACTATACAAGGAAGAAATTCGGTTGAAGAACGAGTACTTGAACGCTGTTCAAATGCTGATTGTTGTGCCGTTTATTGTTTCGAAGTATCTCTTCAAACGCCTGACTGCGTAAGCGGTTTCACGCGATGTCCTTGCGGGGCATCCATAAAATGCTGAATAAAACCAGCGCTCAATTCCGAAGTTTTCAAAGGTGTAATTCGATCTACTAAATCGTCTACAGAAGTAATGGTGTCTACGTGTTCATTTATGAAACCGTAACCTTTGGGCAATCCATCTTCGACCAAAACAAAAACATACTCGCCGTGCTCTCTGCCGCGATGAGTTAGAATAGCGTGCTGCGGATTGAAGGCTTGCTTCATGGCTTCGAGCATGCGCGTGTTATGCTCTTCACGTGCAGACAATTCTTCTTCGCTAAACATGCCAATGGCCTTCAACGAAAAACCATGGTAACTGCAGAACTTCACCAACCACTTGTTCGCGGCTGGAAGAGTTGGAAAGATGCGAAGCGGAGTGGCTTGTCCGGAAAGCTGCGCAGCCATTAACCGCAAATACCCTTGCTGGTCTTCGAATTGAAAGAGTCCAACTTTCGGACGCTTCTTCTTCTGTGCGGCATTGTGCTTTGGCATGTGGGCGCGAATCTCTTGGTCCTCTAACAAAAAAGCCACCAGCTCAGATGAGGTTTCCACATAGTCGATGTGATGCACTTCATTCGAAAAAGAAATCTTCTTTTCCGGTTCTCCGTTTTGAAAATGCTCTTTAATGCGTTTGCGAATGTTCTTTGCTTTGCCAATGTAAATGGGCTTTCCCTTGTTGTCGCGCATGTAATACACACCCGTTGCTTTGGGAAGCTTATCTATTGTGTCTTCTGGAAGGTGATGCGGCAAGTAGGCTTCGGCGTGGCCTCTTCCTAGCATGGAATTCACACCGTCTAAACCAATCTCTTCAATAACCTTGTCGAACAACTCTGCGGTAGCCTTGGTATCGCCCATTGCGCGGTGCGCGCTGGCGTTGGTAATATTCAGTTCGCGACACAAATTGTCAAGACCGTAACGGGTCATGTTTGGAAACGCCTTGCGCGCCAAACGAATGGTGCACAAACGCTGTG
>JBDLUS010000097.1:0-3967 GCA_039805165.1 Bacteroidota bacterium
GGACTCGATGAAGAGCAAGCCGTGAGCATGATTGTAAACGGATATGCAAAAGATGTATTGAATAAACTCCCAATGGAGTTTGCAGTTGAAGCACAAAAACTACTCGCCATTTCTTTGGAAGGAAGCGTAGGATAAAAAGATAACTATGTTAAAGATTGAAAATTTACAAGCGCGCATTGAAGAGAAAGAAATCCTGAAAGGACTTTCATTAACCATTGGTGAAGGCGAAGTGCACGCGATTATGGGTCCGAACGGATCTGGAAAAAGTACTCTTGCATCTGTTCTTGCGGGAAGAGAAGACTACGAAGTAACCGGAGGTTCAGTAGCCTTCAACGACAAAGATTTGCTAGACATGCCCGCTGAAGAACGCGCAAGAGAAGGACTTTTCCTAGCGTTCCAATACCCCGTAGAAATTCCAGGAGTAAGTAATATGAACTTCCTGAAAGCAGCAGTTGGCGAGGTTCGCAAGCACAGAGGACTTGAAGCCTTAACAGCGAAAGAGTTCTTGCAACTGGTGAAAGAAAAATCTGAATTGGTTGAATTAGACGGTCAACTTGCGAACCGAGCGGTGAACGAAGGGTTCAGTGGTGGAGAGAAAAAGCGCAATGAAATATTTCAAATGGCTATGCTCGATCCTTCGCTTTGCGTTCTTGACGAAACCGACAGTGGATTGGACATTGACGCATTGCGCATTGTGTCTGAAGGTGTGAATGCCATGCGCGACGGCAAGCGTTCATTCGTTGTGATTACACACTACCAAAGACTTTTGGATCATATCGTTCCAGACTTCGTACACGTCTTGTACAAAGGAAAAATTGTGAAGAGTGGAACGAAAGAGTTGGCGCTAGAGCTAGAAGAAAAAGGTTACGACTGGTTAAAAGAAACGGAAGACGCAAAATGAGTATTGTAGCGGAAATAAAACCCACAAACACATTCAGCTTCAAACCGAACAAACATTCGGTTGCTGATTTTCCAATGCCCACTACCCGCGTAGAGTCTTGGAAATACACACGTGTTGGAGCCATTGATACCACTTGGAAACAAGCGGAACGCAACGCAAATTCAACAGCGTTAGAAAATGCAATTCGCATTGAAAACGGATTTATAACTCTTCCTTCCACCAGCATTACAGGAATTCAACTTACGCTGGGAAAGGATCTTTCTGCTAATCAGCAAGAAACTCTTCTTTCTTTATTGTCGAAAGAAAACAGAAAAGATGTCTTCGATGCTATTTCTGAAAACGCTTCGAACGATCTTGTTTTAATTGAAGTTGAAAAGGGGAAATTAGTTGAAGAAGTTTTAGCCATTGAATTGGGAAACTCTTCGAACATGTGCATGAGTGCGCCATACGTGTTCATTGTTTCGAAAGAAAAATCGGTTGCTAAATTCACTGTTGACTTCAAAGGAGAATCAGAAAAGTCATTTCACTTGGTGAATATATACGCTCATGTTGAAGCATCTGCTCAACTCGAGATTCACCAACTTCAAAACACATCAAAGAACGAATGCGTCTTGTTGAGAGAGTCTATTTCTCAAGCGGAAAAAAGTGTCTTCAAAATCACAACTGTTACTGCCAGCGGAACATGGGTGCGCAATGAATTGAACATTCGAATTGAAGGACAACATTGCGAAACATTTTTGAGCGGTGCCTACTTCCCAAAGCAAGATCAACTTATCGATAATCACACCTTTGTAGACCATCAAGTTCCTAATTGCTACAGCAACGAGCTGTACAAAGGGGTGTTGTTTGAAAACGGAAAAGGCGTGTTCAACGGAAAAGTTTATGTTCACATAGATGCGCAAAAGACGAACGCTTATCAGAGCAACGCGAACATTATGATGAGCGACAACGCAAGCATGTTCACGAAGCCTGAATTGGAAATTTATGCCGACGATGTGAAGTGTAGCCACGGAACAACTACGGGTCAATTCGATGAAGAAGCCTTGTTCTACTTGCGCGCAAGAGGTTTGAGCGAAGAGTCTGCAAAACGACTTTTGGTTTCTGCATTTACTTCAGATGTGATGAATCGTATTTCTATTCCAAGTTGGAAGGAATACGTTCTTGCGACACTTATTCAAAATGAAATCATAACCGAATAATCATTCGGTTTTAAGATATGAACAACGATACCCTTCAACATAAAATGAGAGAATTGAGAAATCAGTTCCCAACGTTGAATCAAACGGTATACGGACGTCCACTTGTTTATTTAGACAACGCTGCAACCACTCAAAAGCCGCAGCGCGTCATTGATTCGGTGACGGAGTATTACACAAAGTGGAATGCGAATATTCACCGAGGTGCGCATTTTTTAGCGAATGCCTCTACTGAAAAATTCGAAGCTACGCGTTCTGCTTTGGCTGAAATGTTGCACGCAAATTTCCGTGAAGAAATTATTTTCACGCAAGGAAGCACAGACAGTGTGAACATGCTTTCAACCATTTTAGAAAATGAAGTTGAAGAGGGCGATGAGATCTGGGTGACAGAAATGGAACACCACGCGAACTTCGTTCCGTGGCAAGTGTTGGCGGAAAAGAAGAAAGCTGTTTTTCGTTACATACCTATGACCCCTTCGGGCGAATGGGATATGGATTACGCGAAAAGAGAATTGGGAAGCAAAGCGAAAATCGTTGCATTCAATTATGTGTCGAATGCATTGGGAACCATCAATCCTGTTCAAGAATTAATAGCTCTTGCAAAGAGCGCAGGAGCTTATGTTGTCATAGACGGCGCGCAAGCGGTAGCCCATTTCGACATAAATGTTCAAGCCTTGAATTGCGATTTCTTTTTGTTCTCTGCGCACAAAATGTACGGCCCAACAGGGCTTGGTGTTTTGTGGGGAAAGAAAGAATTGTTGGAAAAACTTCCTCCATACAGATACGGTGGTGAAATGATTCGAAAGGTATCTGTAACAGGAACCACCTTCAACGAATTGCCCTTCAAATACGAAGCGGGTACTCCGAACATTGAAGCCGTTATTGCCTTCAACGAATCCATTTCATTCTGCAAGGAAGTGGGAAGAGCAGACATGCATAAGCATGAGCTTCACTTGTTGAAATTGGCTACTGAAGAATTAAGAAAGATTGAAGGTGCCACTATTTACGCCGACCTTGAAAACAAAGTGGGTGTATTGAGTTTTAATGTGGAAGGAATTCATTCTGCCGATATTGGAACGTTGCTCGATCAGCAAGGTGTTGCTGTAAGAACGGGACACCATTGCACACAACCCCTCTGGGAAAAGCTAGGAACCACGGGGTCTGTAAGAGCGTCTTTCGCTTGTTACAATACCGTTGAAGACGTTGAACTATTTATTGCTGCGCTGAATAAAAGCGTAAATATGTTGAGATAATGATAGAGCAAAAGCAACAAGAAATAATTGAAGAGTTTGCATTTTTCGAAGAATGGATGCACAAGTACGAGCACATTATTGAGTTAGGAAAAGAAATGAAAGGCCTAACCGATGATGAGAAAAAAGACGACTTGCTTGTGGCTGGGTGCCAATCGAAAGTTTGGTTGAAAGCATCGTTACAATCGAACGGAACCATTCATTTCGAAGCTGACAGCGACGCCATTATTACACGCGGATTGGTAGCCTTGGTCATTGGTGTTTTCAACGAAGAAACGCCTGATGAAATTTTAAAAGCAAACATTCATTTCATGAATGACATCGGTTTAGTTTCAAACTTAAGTCAAACCAGAAGCAATGGACTGGCAGCCATGGTGAAGCAAATCCTCTTGTACGCCACTGTTTTTCAAGCACAACAAAAAAGCAATTAATTATGGAGAAGGCCGCATTAACAGAAGCAATTATTGCCAAACTAAAAACCATATTCGACCCGGAAATTCCGGTAGATATTTATGAATTGGGGTTGATCTATGGAATTGACATTGCGGAAGACGCTGCTGTGAAAATAACCATGACACTAACCTCTCCTTCTTGTCCGGTTGCAGAAACATTACCTCCTG
>JBDLUS010000098.1:0-4490 GCA_039805165.1 Bacteroidota bacterium
ACATTCGCCGAAGGCATTATTTCCTTCTGTTAACTTTTGAATTTAGTACTATGTCATTGGAATCGTGTTGTTAACATTAAGTTCACTTTGAAAAGTTATATTCGCGTCAATGAGTACCGAGAAACACGACAACACGAATTGGATGTACATGTTGCGCACAACGCAGCAGCACCATGTTCAGTTAAGTTCATTTGCTGATCAGAAAGCGAATATCATTATCGCAAGTAACTGTATTATTTTCTCCATTACCCTTGCCCGTATTGAAACTGCCATGGGATATTGGGGAGTTTGGTCTTTGTTGGCAACCTCGGTTTTATGCATCATTACGGCAGTAATGGTTGTGGCTCCGTTGTCATTGCCTAAGAAACGTCCAGACTTCGACTCGAAAAACTTCAATCCGTTATTCTTCATGCACTTCAGTGCTTATACGCCAGAAGAATACGACACACGCATGAAACAAATCATGGAGACAAAAGAAGAAGTTCAAGAATCTATGATTCGAGATATCTATCAAATTGGAAAGGTTCTTCATTCACGTAAATATCCCTTTCTGAAAATCAGCTCAGCCATCTTTATTGGGGGTATGATTCTCAGCCTTGTGTTATTCACGGTGCAAATTGCATTGGACAAATTTTAATAAGAAAATAGTCGCAGACATTCGCCAGAAGGGCATTCGTTCAGAGAACATTCGTCCTTCGGACATTCTGCCATAGGTCGAAAGATTTTTCGCCCCTACACCTTCTTTATTCTTACTTTTTCATCCGTGACTCTCATCACTTGCGAATTCTTTAAGTTTCTATTTCTTCGCACAATGAATCAGGAATTAAAAGCACACTGGGAGCATATATACGAGAATAAACAACCCCACGAAGTCAGTTGGACACAGGACAAACCTGAAATTTCTTTGCGACTCATTCATGAAACGCATGCATCGAAAGACGCTGCAATCATTGATATTGGCGGTGGTGATAGCAAATTGGTTGATTTTTTATTGGCAGCAGGATATACCAACATTTCTGTTTTAGATATTTCAGAAGCTGCAATAAACCGTGCAAAAAAAAGATTGGGGGAAAAAGCTGAACTGGTTAAATGGATTGTTTCAGATATCCTTGAATTTCAGCCCCGGCAGCAATATGATATCTGGCACGATCGCGCGGCTTTTCATTTTCAAACTGAAAACAAGGACATTGAAACATACTTGGAACGCGTTAAAAAATCGGTTTGTGGAAATTTGATTATTGGGACTTTCTCAACCGACGGCCCATTGAAATGTAGTGGTCTTGAAATAAAGCAATACAATGAAGAATCGATGAATGCGCTATTCAATGGGTATGGCTTCACTTCGATTCATTGTGAATTTGAAAATCACCAAACTCCTTCAGGGAATAATCAGCATTTTATCTTTTGCATGTTTGTGAAAAACAAATAGAATTTCTCTTTCACAAATCCTAAAGAAAAATCATTTCTCAGCCCATATATCATCTCTTACCCTTACTTGCCTTACCTTCTCTTACCTTCTCTTACCCTCTCTTACCCTCTCTTACCTTTTCTTATCCTCTTTTATCTATTGGTTCGAAACTTCGTGGACAAACGAAACCACCCCATTCATAAACACCTCCTGGTCGTCCCACATGGAAAGGTGGCTTCCATTCGGACAATACAAGAATTTTCCTTTTTGAACGAGCTTGCTTTGTTCTTCCATCGCAGCTGGATCCATAGTGTCGTATTTCGCCCCAATCATTAAAGTTGGAACTTCTATTTCGTGTAAGCGATTTTTAATGTCCCATTTGGCAAGTCGACCGCTAATTCCGAATTCACTCGGTCCTTGCATAAGCGTATAGATGGTGTTGTTTGCATGTTTGATGGAACGATTCAATCCGTCTGGCCATTCTTTCAAACGACAGATGTGTTCGTTGTAATAATTCGGAATTAACAACTCCATGTATCTTGGATTCGCGAAATCTTTTTTCGCTTCCAATGCTCTGATTTCCGCAAGAACTTCCGGAGGCATTTGCTTGCCCAAAACTTCATCGGCATACTTTCCGTATTCCGGGGCGCTTGCCACCATGTTGGCGACGATAAGACCTTTCAAATTACTTTGATATTTCAAAGCGTATTCCATGGCTAAGATTCCTCCCCATGAATTTCCTAGCACATAGAAGTTCGATTGGTCGGCTCCTATTGCTTTTCTTACTTGTTCCACCTCTTCTATAAATCGCTCTGTGGTCCACAAGCTGCTGTCAGTTGGCTGATCGCTGTAGTATGATCCTAGTTGATCGTATTCATAAAACTCAAAACCTTCACGAAGAAAAAACGTCTCGAAGCATTCCATGTACTCGTGCGTCATGGCAGGACCTCCGTGCAACAACAAAATTTTAATCTTCGGATTATTTCCAAAACGCTTCGTCCAAACCTTGAAAGTTCCAACCGGCGTTTCAATCGGAATCAACTTCACACCACCACCTTCTATTGGATCTGAATAATTAAAATATTCAGACAAACCATTTTGATTCGACTCATTCGATTTCTCTTCATTCCCACAACTCACCAAAACGGCAACCATTAGCGCTGCTGAAATAATTTTCAAACTATTCAATTTCATTTCAATTAAATTTCAGCAAATATCGGAAGTCGAATGATAATTCGACCCAATATTATTTCTGAACCTTTCGTTGCACCGCCGTCGCAGACATTCGCGAAGCATTCGCCGAAGGCATTCGTCGAAGACATTCTTACCCTCTCTTAACTTCTCTTCCCCTTACCTCCAAAGAATAATTGTATCCGTTGCAAAATCATAAACATAAAGCTTCCGCGCAAGACTATCGACATACAACCAACCGTTGGTCACGAAACGTACGTTGGTATTTCCTTCATCGCTGACTTCATGGCCTAAATGAAAGATCATGTATTTCTTTCCGAATTCATTTTCAATTCGATCAAGGTACCATCCAAAATGAACTGAAGTATCTTTTCTTTCAAGTACCATAAGTTCATCGGTTGAACGCGCGACATAATCTTCAATCAAATCGTCACACCAATCAAGTTGACCTGCTGATGCCTCTCCAACATTCTGAACTACCTTATTTGAGGTTTGAACAGACTGTGTCTGTTGCTCAGTGCAACTCGCAATAGTTGCCATCGCTAATGCAAATGCAAAAAAGAAGATTAATCTATTTTTCATAATGGGTAATAAATCCTAAAGTAATTCCAGAAAAATGATGAAAATTAATTGTTGAAAACAAATTTCACTTTTCTTACCCTTAGTTAAAAGATCTTTCGACTCTATCATTTTTCACCTTTCGCGAAGCATTCGTCAAAGACATTTGTTGCTCCGCAACATTCGTCCTTCGGACATTTTCCCCTCTCTTACCTTCTCTTACCCTTTTCGTATCTTCTTTTACCTTTTTTTCATTCTTCCAACATCTATCATAGGCTTTCTTGCAAAGCATGACAATTAGTGTCTATTTCCGAGAGCCCTTGGTCTAGGTTTACTGAAATATGTATAACATGTCAACAGAAAGCAGATCAAGCGACAATCAGGTTGTTTCAAAATCAACCCGATTACTAGAAGAGAATGCATTAACCATTCATAAGTGGTTACTTTTCTCGGTTGCAATTTTCTCATTGGTATTTTCCTTTATCAGTGTATTGCTAGGAGACTATACACAAGCATGGATTTCGGTACTTAGTGTCCCGGGCGTATGCATAGCCTACATGCTTATGCGCATGCAATTCCTCTATTTATCGAAACTATTTAACGCCGTTCAAATTATAGTCATTATAACCTCTATTAGTTTACTCACCGGAATAAACTCGCTATCCTTTATGTTCTTTTTTCCTGTGATTGTCTCAGTGCTTATGGCATTTAAGGAAAATGAAAAAAAGACAGCCTTTTCATTGGTTACAGCTGTACTACTAATTTTAATTCTACTCACGGCTATAGCTTATCCAATTGGAAAAAACCATTGGAATCCTGAACACTTGTTTCTGGATCGATTAACCAATATTATTGGGGTAGCACTTAGTTGTATCCTCATTATTTATTTGCTCATTAAGACGATGAATAAAGTGCAGGGGCAATTAATTGTGAATACTAATATCCTAATTGAAAACAACAATCAGCTGCTAGCTGCTCGATTCTCAAGGGACCAACTTATGTCGGTTATTGCTCATGACCTCCGCGCTCCTATGGCTGGGGCCATTATGACCACTGAGGCGTGCTTGAAGGAAGGCATATCTGACGAAACAAAAAATGAAATGCTTCGAACGCTTCATATTAAAGCTCGTTCTATTCTGACAATGACCGATCAACTGCTCGATTGGTCAAGATCACAGACCGGTAATTTGCAATGTAATATGGACCTAATTTCAATGAAATACATAGATTCAAATGTTCGAAATTGGACAATGCTGATAGGGGAAACAAAGAATATTCATTTCAATATTGAGATTGAATTCGATAGTGATGAGACTGTGTTGTGTAATAAAAA
>JBDLUS010000099.1:0-14908 GCA_039805165.1 Bacteroidota bacterium
GATGCTTACCAAAGCGGTTTGTCTAAAAACGACAAGTTGAAAGCAGACTACAACTACGAGAAATTCAAAGAAACTTTCGACAAAGAAATGGAGAAACTTTCTCAAGGTAAATAATCTTAAATCTCTTCTAAAAGGTCACTTCGGTGACCTTTTTTTTTCACCATGAAATCAATCCTCACCCTCATATTAGCCTTGAGCTTCACGGTTGGATTCGGACAAAACAGTCTGAGTCTTCATGTTGAAAATATTCCTGCTCAGAATAATAAAAAAGTCTTTTTTGAAGCCTTTGAAAAAGATCAGTGGCAAATTATATCAACCTCCGATATGGATGCTGCGGGAGCCGTTTCAATAAGCTTCACACCTTCACACATTGGCCAATACCGCTTTAGATTTTCAGGAACAGGAAAGTGCTGGACAGATTTCTACATCAACCCAAAAACACTTCCTAAATCCGTTGATTTGAACGTTGATTTTTCCAAGTTAAATGGTCAGCCAATAACATTGTTCCAATCATCGGAACAATCAGATTATGTTGCCTTAGCTACGCTTTATGCAGATCAACAACTTACTTACGACAGTTACAAATCAATTACACATCCTGCCTTTCTGAACAAGCAAAAAATCATCAATAGTGACGCTTTAGCAAAATCGAAAGAAGGAAAAAAATCAGAGGTCTATTCCAACTGTGCTCCTCTCTTTTGTCGAAGACTTCCGCATGATTTCTTGCAATTCGACAGCACTATCTTTTTTAAGCATTTCCTCGGAAACGTCGACTACAACAATGAAATTATTCTATTTCACTATGCATTTGTTCGCGGATTAAACCAATATTTCAATCAACTCTACAAAAGCTACCCGACAGAATACGCTCAAAAATTCACTGATGAATTGTTGGGTCGAATGGGTGAAAACGAAGCCGTGAACCAATACCTACATTCCTTCATTTTGAATAAAATGTTAGATTACAAAAATGAAGAGGGTCTTTCCTATTATTTGAACAATTACGCCGACGGTTGCTCTGACAATGCTTCATTCAGCGTAAACACAAAAAATCTCATCGAATCATTAAAAAACTGCGCGCCGGGGAAAAAGGCAGCAGAACTGAAATACCCCAATGCAGAGGGGAAATTAGTTTCGTTGGAAGATATCTGTAAGAAAAACAAAATCACGCTAGTCATGTTCTGGAGAAGCAATTGTTCGCATTGCGAAGAGTTCCACCCTCAACTTCAAGAAATCTACAAAAAATATCACGAAAAAGGCTTAGAAGTCTATGCTATCTCCATTGATAAAGAAGAGGCACCCTGGAAAAATCACTTATCGACTCATCAACAACCATGGGTCAATGTTCTTCCTCCCATGGACAAGCGGCCCTATTTAGCGAAACACTATCCTTCGCCCTCTACCCCAACGCTAATCGCCCTAGATTCCAACATGAAAGTCATTAGCCGACTCATTATGAGAAGTAAGTTGGAAAATTTCCTTGAAGAAAATAAGGCTTATTTTGAATAACCAACTACTTTTGTGCTTTACAAATCAGAATGAGCAAAGTAGACGTATTGTTAGGCCTTCAATGGGGCGATGAAGGAAAAGGAAAAATTGTAGACGTATTAACTCCAAAATACGACATCGTAGCAAGATTTCAAGGCGGACCCAATGCGGGCCACACCCTCGAGTTTAACGGAACAAAGCATGTTCTTCACACTATTCCAAGCGGTATATTTCACAACCACGTAACTAACGTTGTTGGAAACGGAGTTGTAATTGACCCTATCGTTTTCGCTACCGAAATTGAAAAGTTGAATGCAAAAAATGTAGATGTCGCTTCACGACTTCTTATTTCGAAAAAAGCGCATCTCATTCTTCCAACACACAAACTTCTAGACGCTGCGTCTGAAGCCGAAAAGGGGAAGTCTAAAATTGGATCTACCCTCAAGGGAATTGGACCAACATACATGGACAAAACAGGGCGTAATGGACTTCGCATTGGTGACATTCTTTCAGAAAATTTCACCGAGAAATACAACACCCTTGTAGAAAAGCACAAAAAAATGCTTTCCCATTTTCAATTCGAATATTCTTTGGATGAAATGGAAGCGGCATGGTTCAAGGGAATTGAAGTCCTAAAAACACTAACCTTTATCGATAGCGAAAACTACTTGCACAAGGCCATTCGTGAAGACAAAAAGATTTTAGCGGAAGGTGCTCAAGGTTCACTTCTCGATATTGACTTCGGATCTTATCCGTTTGTTACTTCAAGCAATACCGTTGCCGCTGGAGCCTGCACGGGATTGGGTGTTGCGCCTAATTCAATTGGCTCAGCTTTTGGAATATTCAAAGCTTATTGCACGCGCGTAGGAAGTGGCCCTTTTCCAACCGAATTAGAAAATGAAGTTGGGGAACGCATGCGTAAAGAAGGAAACGAATTCGGTTCAACAACAGGACGCGCTCGTCGCTGCGGATGGCTAGACATTCCCGCTCTTCGCTATGCTTGTCGCTTAAACGGAATCACCGAATTGTATATGATGAAAGCCGACGTACTTAGCATATTTGATGAAATTCATGTTTGCACGCACTACGCAATAAACGGTGTTCAAACAGATGAGATGCCATACGATTTATTAGATGGAATAGTACAGCCTATTTACACTACGCTAAAGGGGTGGAATACCGACTTGACTCAAATTAGAACCATCGAAGAATTCCCGCAAGAGTTGTCGGCTTACATTGCATTCATTGAAAAGGAATTGGAAATTCCAATTACCTATGTTTCTGTTGGCCCAGACCGTGAGCAAACCATTGTTAGATAAATCTCGAACAATACACAACTTTGTTAAAATACTTCTTGTTGCGCTTTCCGCAATTCTGATTTCGCAGAACGCAGAAGGACAAGGCAAACACGTGCAATTGGTTCATGCCGACAAAATTGCATTTAACAAAAATCTAGTCAATGGACAACGCCTAATTGGACACGTTCATTTGAATTTCGATGGCACAGATTTCTATTGTGACTCGGCATATAAATTTAGCAATGGCAACTTTCAAGCCTTCGGAAACATTCGTGTGAATAAGCCCGGTGAATATGCTATTTCAGGAAAAAAACTCTTTTTCACTGAAGCAACGCAGTCTGCAACGTTGAATGAAAATTGTGTTTTTTCGGATGGGGCAATGACACTCACTTCACCCAACATGGCCTACAACATGAAGTCAGAAGTTGCCACTTATTCCGGTGGAGGAAAAGTTGTTTCTAGTAAAAACAATAACGAATTGGTTTCTCAAACGGGACGATATCACAGCCCTTCCAACAACTTCACTTTCCGTCGAAAAGTGACCGTGAAAAACAAAGATTACACTGTCGTTTCAGATACAATGTTGTACAATACCATAACTGAAATTTCATACTTCTTCGGCCCAACGACAATTACAGGAAAAGACCTTGAAATAAAATGTGAAAACGGTTTCTTCAATTCGAAAACAGAGACCTGCAGTTTCAAGAAAAATGCACGAGTAAAATCGAAAGAACAAACGCTCTTTGGAGACAGTATTTTCTACAATGGAAAAGACAAATGGGGCGAGGCTTTTCAGAATGTAATCATCGTTGACAAAAATTCCGATTTAACCATTCGAGGCAATTACGGAAGACATGAAGAAAAGAATGAAATTTCCTGGGTAACAGGGAAAAGCATTCTCGAAAAAACACTCGAAAATAAAGACACACTTTTCATTGTTGCAGACACTCTTTTTGCCAAGAAAACCAGTAATAAAAACCGCGACATTAAAGCCTATCACAATGTGATTCTGTACAGTAAAGACTTGCAAGGTAAATGTGATTCTCTGTCACTGTCAGAAGCAGATTCGGTTATGAGAATGTTCCACTCCCCTGTGCTCTGGAACGATGCCAATCAACTTACAGGAACAGAGATAAACCTGCACTTTAAAAACGACAGTTTAGATTTTCTTTTTGTGCCCGAAAAAAGCTTCTTAGCATCTGAAGTTGTACCCGGCTATTTCAATCAGATCAAAGGAAAATCGCTACACGGACAATTCGTTAGTAACGATCTTCACGAAGTTCATATAATGGGGAACGGACAACTCGCTTATTTCTCAACTGAAGAAAAAAACAAACGCACCAAACTGACTGGCCTTAACAGAACTGACTGTTCAAATATTCGAATTGAATTGAAAGAAAAAACAATTCAAAAAGTAACACTCGAAAACGAACCTAACAGTTTGTACAACAGCATTCAAAAAACAAAATCCTCACAATTCAAATTGGAGGATTTTATTTGGCGTGGAAATGAACGCCCAAACTCAAAAGACGACCTTTTGAAATTACACAAATAGCGGTCTAGCAGACATCTGCTCGTGAACTTCCATTTTAACTGCTCGAATCACATCTTCATTTGAAGCATTTGAAATGACTCTGTCAATTGCATTTGCTACAAAGACCATATCGCTTACATTCAACCCGCGTGTAGTAATTGCTGGAGTGCCAATTCGAATACCGCTGGTTACAAACGGTGATTTATCGTCGAAAGGAACCATGTTCTTATTCACGGTAATTTCAGCACTTACTAAAGCATGCTCTGCATCCTTTCCAGATATATTTTTGTTTCGAAGATCAATGAGGAAACAGTGGTTGTCCGTGCCTCCTGAAACGATCTCATAACCCTTCGCGGTAAGATGATCTGCAAGGGCATTTGCGTTTGCCATGACTTGCCTTCCATAAGCTTTAAAGTTTTCTGTTAGTGCTTCGTTGAAAGCTACCGCCTTCGCAGCAATAACGTGCTCCAATGGACCGCCTTGCATTCCCGGAAAAACACCACTATCGAGAACAGAAGAAAGAGAACGAATTTCTCCCTTCATGGTTTTAACCCCTAATGGATTCGGAATATCATTTCCAACCATAATTACACCACCCCGTGGACCTCGCAATGTCTTGTGAGTCGTGGAAGTCACAATGTGACAATGTGGAAATGGATGATTCAACAATCCCGCTGCTATTAATCCTGCGGGGTGCGAAATATCTGCCATTAAAACTGCCCCCACTTCGTCGGCAATTGAACGAAAAGCAGCATAATCCCAATCGCGGCTGTATGCACTTGCTCCGCAAATCAGAAGCTTAGGCTTGCATTCAATTGCTTTTTCACGAACCTTATTCATGTCAACACGCCCGGTTTCTTTTTCAACACCATAGAAAAATGGACGATACAATTTTCCAGAATAGTTAACCGGAGAACCGTGTGTAAGGTGTCCGCCTTGAGAAAGGTCCAAACCGAGAATAGCATCACCGGGATTCAAAATGGCTAACATCACCGCACTGTTCGCATTCGCGCCGCTGTGCGGTTGAACATTCGCCCAAGATGCTCCAAACAATTGCTTCAAACGATCAATGGCAATTTGCTCCACTTCATCTACAACTTCGCAGCCGCCGTAATATCTTTTCTTCGGAAGTCCTTCTGCATATTTATTAGTCAGGACCGAGCCCATTGCTTGCATCACTTCATCACTTACGTAATTTTCAGAAGCAATAAGTTCCACTCCGTTGGTTTGGCGAACTCTTTCGCGTTCAATTAAATCGAAAATAATCTGATCTTTCATATTGAAATAGTATGGCCCAAAAGTACGTTCGTTCTATCTAAAACTAACTCATTTCAACTGCAAAGCTTTTCCACCAATGCATAAACTTATTCACTTCGGTTTTATGTTTGCATCATGATCAGAAATTTCTTAATTCTACTTTCGGTTTTAATCATCCAAGTTGGAAAGGCTCAAATTATTGACAATCGTGAGGGAAAGGCTTTTCAGCAGGAAATGTTTTTCAGTCAAGAATTTCTTTGGCAGAATAAAATTTCAACCATAACAGGAGTTTGCCAAATTAAACGCACGGGAAAAGCAATCGAAAATCGGCCAGACATTACTGTCTTTCATTTCAATGAAACCGGACAGCTTGCCAAGATTGATGCAGTTACAAGTGTTTTAAGTATAGTTGATAGCACTCAGATTGTTTTCGACCGAAATGAATTAGGATTGGTTCAAAATAGAAATGAGTTGGGGCGCAACGGCTATGCTACAACAGCATTTTTCTACGACAGCAAGGGTAGAGTTGAACGAATAGACAATTCTGTTTCTGAAAACAAAAGCATTGAAAAACTCAAACTTGTTCCCGGATTAACTGTAACTGTGAACTCAGAATCGTTCAAGTATAGCGAGCCTTCAGGATTTATTCTCAGAAAGGAGAGCTTCAACAATTATGGCTTGCCTTATTCCATTGATCTCGTATACCGTGATTCAGCAGGATTTGTAACCCGAGAGGAAAAGGAATTAACCCTGAGCAGCAAGAGTTTCAGCAAACAATACACTTACAACGATAAGGGGTGGATTGCACAGATCGCAACAATAGAAAGTTCCTCTAACAAAGAAACAAAAAGAGAGACTTTTCAATATGATAGAATAGGAAACTTGATTAAAGTATCTTATTACTCAAACGCTGTTCTAGTGCGTGAAATTGAAATATTGTATACTCCAACCTCTTTCATTGAAGCAACATTGGATCAGGACATGGGGTCGAAAGATATTCTCATCACGAAATACACATACGAGTTTAGAAAATGAAGCAACTTATATTTCTTGTCTTTTTCTTCATAAGTTTCGTTGCATTTGGCCAACCCGGAAACGACGTAATAACTCCTGAAAACGCGCGTGCTAAACAAAAAGAACAACACGATAAAATTGAGCGCGATTATTTAGAAAACGTTGAAAAACATCAAAATGCTCAAGGCAAAAAAGGCAAGAGACAGATGAAGCGACATATGAAAAAGTCTATGCGAATGAGAAGAATTGGCAACAAGCCCTGGTACAAACGAATGTGGATTAGAAGACAATAAATACCTTAGAAACGAAAAAAAACTTTTCATTTCGTGTCGGAAAAAATCAAAAAAAAGAAGAATTTCAGATGCGTTGATTTAGTTTTACCAAAGAGTTAGGTTCAAACCACCTATCACACTGATAATCATAGCTAACAATAAAAAAATACAAAGATTGATTTAACGAACTTTGGGAATTAACCTAAGCTTGTCTTATTTTAGCGCCCGTTGTATACTTTAATAATTCCTTAACCCGGTTTTTATGCAGAGAAAATTTTACCTGCTTTTGAGTTTAATTGCCCTTTCAGTGTCAAGTGCGCTTGCACAAGGAAACGGTGGAACTTTGAAAGGAAAAGTCATTGACAAAGAGACGAAGAAGCCTCTTCCTTTCGTGAATGTCGTTCTGTTTTTGAATGGAAATCTGATTACAGGTGGACAAACCGATCCAGATGGACAATACACTATTAAACCTATTGATCCCGGAACATACGAGGTTCAGTTCAACTTTGTTGGTTACCAAACCCAAAGTCAAACTGGAATTCCAATTTCAGCCGGAAAAATTCAATTCGCCAACGCTGAATTGAGTCCGGGTGTTGAAATGAGCACCGTAGAAATTAAGGAATACCGTGTTCCTCTTATCGATAAAGATGGGGGCGCGTCAGGGGGAACCGTTACTCGTGAAGAATTAGAAAAAATGCCTAGTCGTGATGCACTTGGCCTTGCACAAACTGTTGCAGGGGTAAGTTCTGCTGGAACAGGCGGTGGAATCTCTATTCGTGGAGCGCGCACAGGATCTACCTGGATATACATCGACGGAATGAAAGTTCGAGGATCGACCTCACTTCCAAAATCAGCTATCGAGGAGGTGTCTGTTATTACTGGGGGTATACCAGCGAATATTGGAGATGCTACAGGAGGTGTAATTAACATCTCACTTCGTTCTGCATCTTCTGAGTACACAGGAGGTTTTGAAGCCATTACCTCAGGTTTCAAAGTTGGAGACAAGGCTGTTGGTCTCGATACCTACGGTTACAATCTTTTGGAAGGTTCATTATCTGGTCCTATCCTTTTCAGAAAAAAAGCAGATGGAACCAATGGTCGTCCAATTCTTGGATTCTTCCTTTCTGGAAATTACTCAGACATTGTTGACGGTGGTCCAACTTTCGGTGGTGTATATCGTATGAAAGAAGATGCACGTCAAGCTATCCTAGCAAACCCATTGCGTCAGAACGTCCAAGAAGACGGTACAGTAAACGGAGCATTGTACAATGCAGACTTCCTTACTGCTGACGATTTCGAAAAAATCAATACCCGCATGAACGTGCGTTCTAGACAAGCAAACGTTGTTGCTAAAATCGACTTGAACGCATCGGAGAATGTAACTTTAACATTTGGTGGGAATGTTGCCCTAAGCCGCGGAAACGGTTTCGATTATGCTAACATGTTATCAAACTGGCAGAATAACCAACAAAACACTGGTTTGGACTGGAGAGCTTATGCGAAATTCGCACAGCGCTTCAAAAACGCGGACGAGGAGTCGGGAAGTTCAAATTTGAAAAATGTATTCTACCGTATTCAGGCCGATTACCAACAAGGGTATAACCGCTCTGAAGATGCACAACACGGTAACAATCTTTTCAGATATGGCCACGTTGGAACATTCGATATTTACCGCAAGCCTTCATACACTTTGAACAGCTCTGGTAATTTCTACGAGCAAAACGGTTGGCAGGATGTGAATGTAACCTTCACTCCTTCTGAATACAACCCTGACTTGGCATCAATTACCAGTCAGTTCTTCGATTTATTCAACACAAACCCATATGTAACAGAGGTATTAAACGGAACCGATGGAATCATAACTGATGATCAGTTCTTCGACCCAACCATCAACGATTTTACGTCTGAAACAGAACAAATCGGAGATTCTCCTTATTCTTCAATTACGAACATTCAAGGTGGAAACGGTTTAGTAAACGGTCAACAACCTGCAGGAACATACGGCTTGTGGTCGCATATTGGTTCTAAATCAAACAACTACAGTGTATTCCGCAACAACCAATTTCGTATTTCAGGTTCTGGTTCTGCAGATATCGGAGACCACGCTATTGAAGTTGGTTTCGAATTCGAACAGCGCAAAGATGCAGGTTACCAAGTTAGTCCTATTGGATTGTGGCAATTGGCTCGTCAATACGCGAACTACCACAACCAAGAATTGAATACAGACGCACCTCAGTACTTCAACAACGGAACATATACCTACATTGATTACAGCAATTTGGTTGGATCTGGACAATTCGAATTCGACTACAATCTTAGAACAGCTTTAGGTTTAGATCCAAATGGAACTGACTTCATTAACACAGATGGTCTTAGCCCTGATTTCTTGACTGTAGATATGTTCGGAGCAAGTGACTTATTGAATCAAGGTAACGCCGTAGTTACTTATTACGGTTACGATCATAGAGGAAACCTTTTAGGTCGCAAACCATCACTTGATGACTTTTTCTCTGAGCGTTACAACTTAGGAGGCGAATCTTATTACACTCGAGCTGTAGGAGCTTTCGAGCCCGTATACATCTCTGGATACGTTATGGATAAATTCGCGTTTGACGATTTGATCTTCAACGTGGGTCTTCGTATTGACCGTTACGATGCGAACCAATACGTTCCAAAAGATCCTTACGTTATTAGCGAAGCATTCACTGCTGGAGAAGTTGACTTCGATAACTTCGGAACTTCTCGCCCTGCCAACATTGGAGATGACTTTGTTGTATACGTAGATGACATTCGCAACCCAACGGCTATTCAAGGATACCGCGATGGTGACAACTGGTACAACGCTCAAGGTACTTTGGTTACCGACCCATTCACAAGTGTTGCTGCTGGTGGAAAAATAAATCCATACTTAAGCGTAGATCCAGATGCAGCTCTTACCAGCAAAGCATTTAAAGAATATACTCCGGCTGTGAACTTCATGCCTCGTGTAGCTTTCTCTTTCCCGATCTCGGAAGAAGCTTTATTCTTTGCACACTACGATATCTTAACTCAACGTCCAACTTCAAGTAACCGTTTTAATCCAGTTGATTACTTGTTCATGGAAAACAGAAACGTATTAATTAGCAATCCGAACCTTCGTCCTGAGAAAACGGTTGACTATGCACTCGGATTCCAACAAGTACTTTCAAAAACATCTTCGATTAAAGTTGAAGCGTTCTATCGTGAGTTACGCGACATGATTCAAGTTCGTCGATTCAATGGAGCTTATCCAAGTACTTACAGTGCGTTCGGCAACTTAGACTTCGGTACTGTAAAAGGTTTGACATTAACTTATGATTTGAGAAGAACAGGAAATCTTTGGATGAAGACCTCTTATACCCTTCAGTTCGCAGACGGTACAGGTTCTAACACTCAAACTCAGTTAGCCTTGATCAATGCTGGTCTTCCTAACCTTCGTACAGTATCACCTTTCAATTACGATCAACGTCACCGTATCGTGACTACGGTTGACTACCGTTACGGAGAAGGAAAAGAGTACAACGGACCAGTATGGTTCGGTAAACAAATCTTCGCGAACACAGGTGCTAACCTTATCGCAAACCTTGGTTCTGGAACTCCATACACCGCTCAAGTATTCCCTACTCCAATTACTGGCGAGTTGAGTCCTACAACAGCAGGTGGTATCAACAGTGCTCGCCTACCATGGCAGTTCACAGTTGATATGAACTTCGACAAAAACTTCAGTCTTGCTTTCGGTGGTGAAGGTGATAAGAAAAAAGCGGCTAACTTAAATGTATATCTATGGGTGACTAACCTATTGAATACACAAAACATTTCAAGTGTATACCGCTTTACTGGAACACCTGATGACGACGGATATTTAGCTGCTGCTCAATACCAAAACGTAATCAACACACAAAACTCACCTTCTTCATTCAGAAACTACTACAGTATGTACGTTAACAACCCATACAACTTGGGTTCACCACGTCAGATTCGTTTAGGGGTAAGATTTGATTTTTAATTTTTTGAGAAAATGAATTATTCAAAAAGCATGAGAAAGAAAATATACATAAGTCTAGTTGCTCTGGCACTTGGATTTGCGAACCAAACTTTCGCTTACAAGTCTGTTCTAGAAAATTCTGGAATGGTTCAGAACAACGAAATCGTTACTGATTCTCGCGCTGCACTTTGCGCGCCTGCAACAGGATTAAGAGACTTAGCTTGGAATAACGTTAAGGCGTTAATTGAAACGGGTGGATCCATGTGGCAAAACCGTTCATTAAGCCGTGCGGCCTATGAAGTGCCGAAAGGTGGCGGTGTATCTTCAATTTACGCTGGAGCCCTTTGGATGGGTGGTATTTCTCCTGACCAACAATTAAAGTTAGCTGCAGTTACCTTCCGCGGCGACGGTAATGACTACTGGCCAGGACCATTGACAAACGACGGAACAGCTTCTGTGACTGAGTCTACTTGTGAGCAGTATGACAGATTCTTTGTTTCATTGCGTCAAGATGCACAAAGACATCGTGCCTATTACGATTGTATCGCAGCAGGTGGGACAGATTGTGCTACAGATTATGCCATTCCGGGGTATTTCTACGAATATCCTGCAATTGGCAATACCGCAGCTGGTCAAGATTTATACCTTGCTCCTTTCTACGATTATGACCAAGATGGATTTTACAATCCTCAAAACGGTGACTACCCATGGTATGACTTCTTAAGAGAAATCAATTGTGCTGAGCGCCGTAGAGAAGATATCGTACCTCTTTTTGGTGACCAAACATACTACTGGATTTTTAACGATAAGGGTAACGCTCACACAGAATCACAAGGACAGCCAATTGGTATGGAGATTCGTGCACAAGCCTTTGCATTTACTTCGAACGACGAAGTAAACAACATGACTTTCTACAACTATGTATTGATTAACCAAGGTTCACAAACTTTAACCGAAACTTATTTCGGATCTTGGGTTGACCCTGATTTGGGAACATCTACAGATGACTATGTAGGTTGTGACGTTCAACGTGGATTAGGTTATTGCTACAATGGTGATGCATTCGATGAGCCAACTTCTTCTTCTTTAGGATATGGTTCTAACCCTCCTGCTGTAGGTGTTGACTTTTTCGAAGGTCCTTACCAAGACACAGACAACAAAGACAACCCTTTGACTACTGACATCATTGATGCGATTGACCAAGACGGTATTCCCTACAAAGGCTTAGGTATCGGATATGGAGACGGAGTTGTTGACAATGAACGTTTCGGTATGCGCAAGTTTGTTTATTATAACAACAGCCAAAACCCTGTAAACGGAGAACCTGCATTACCAAGTCACTTCTACAACTACATGCGTGGTTTCTGGAAAAATGGACAACGTATGGCTTACGGTGGAAACGGGGCTTCAGGTCCAAACGTTACTGATATTGCTGCAGATTATATGTTCCCAGACGATACCGATCCATTGCATTGGGGTACAGGCGGTGTTATAACCGATGATTGGTCTGAAGAGTCAGAAGGTAATCCACCAAATGACCGTCGTTTCATTCAAGCAGCAGGTCCTTTCACTTTGAAGCCAGGTGACTATAATAACATTACTTTAGGTGTTGTATGGGCTAAAGCTAATAGTGGAGACCCATTCGAGTCCGTGCGTTTACTTCGTGAATATGATGATAAAGCGCAAGCGTTGTTTGATAACTGTTTCGAATTGGTATCTGGTCCAGATGCACCGGATGTTACCATTCAAGAGTTAGATAAAGAAATCATTTTAATGCTTTCTAACGACAATGCAATCTCTACAAACTTTCAAGAAAACTATGGTCCTGAACAAGGTGGTTTCGATCCAAGTATTCCTGAAGAATTAGCAGATGGAACTCAATTAACATTAGAAGATCGCTCATACAAATTCGAAGGATATTTGGTTTACCAAAGAGCGAATGATGATGTTAGTGCGAACGACCTAGGAGATATTGAAAAGGCTCGCTTAATCGCACAGTGCGATGTTGAAAATGGCATCGGACGTATCATTAACTTCTCTCGTGACCCTATTACTGGTTACATCATTCCTGAGTTGAAGGTTGATGGTGCTGATCAAGGAATTCAACGTTCTTTCCGTGTAACTACCGATGCATTTGCTACAGGAAATAATGCTCTTGTTAACCACAAGACGTATTACTTCATGGTTATCGCATACGGCTATAACAACTACTCGCAATACGACATTGCTTTAGAGAAAGGTCAAGACGAAGCATTCCTTTCTTCTAGAAAAAGTGCGATTGGTGAAATCCAAAAAATTGCTGCTATTCCGCACATTCCTTCACCTGAATTAGGAGGGACTATCCAAAACTCAAATTACGGAGATGGAGTTCCATTGACTCGTATTGAAGGAAAAGGAAACGGAAACAACGACTTACTTCTTAGCTCTGAAACAGAAGCAATCATTTTGGCTAACAACAACATTAGCGAATTGACTTACGCTCCTGGAAAAGGTCCTGTTCAAGTTAAAGTTGTTGACCCATTAAGAGTTCCTTCAGCTGACTTTGAATTAAGACTTAAAACAACTGAATTCGGTGAGGATACCCCAGATAGCATGTATTGGGAATTAGAGAATCTCGACAACGGAACAATCTATGGTACTTACAAAAAGTTCAATTCTTCTAGTGAAGATGTAATCCTAGATTGGGGACTTTCTGTTACTTGGGGACAATACGATTACCAAGTAGATGGTGCTCAAGTTAAGCACTACACTGAACTTCTTTCTTCATCGGTGTCTTACAGCGACCCTTCTAAACCATGGTTATTGGGAATTGAAGACGCGGAAGGATTTACTGAGCAAAACTGGATACGTGCAGGAAGTGTAAAAACTGAAGGAACAGACCCTCAAGCACTTTCAGAAGCTTTGTATGACGACTATGAGCAAGGAAGTTCTGGTTTCCCTTTCACAGATGAATCTGAGAAATACGAAGCTGTCGCTGGTGGAACTTGGTCGCCATATTGCCTCGTATCAGGTACCGTTTTAGATCCAAATGATGCAACTATCGTTGTAAACAACGTTGCTCCTACCATTGACGCATTAAAAGGAGATTTAGATCAATTAGATCAACAACGTAAATCAAACATCAGAGGATTAAATAACATCGATGTTGTATTTACGAAGGACAAATCTAAGTGGACACGTTGTCCTGTTCTAGAAATGCAATTCACTCCAGAATTGGCTGAAGATAACGACGGTGACAACACTGTTGACCCTGAAAAAATGAAAGTTCGTCGTGCACCTTCTGTAGACAAAAACGGAAGAAAGGCAGGTCAAGCTGGATACAACGCCGCCGAAGGAGAACTTGTTTCTCCAATTGGAATGGGATGGTTCCCGGGATACGCTATCGATCTTAGCACAGGCGAAAGATTAAATATGGCTTTCGGTGAAGATAGCTGGCTCGTCGGTGAAAACGGACGTGACATGATTTGGAATCCTTCATCACGTTTGTACAACAACAACGGACAACCATTATTTGGTGGACAACACTGGATCTACGTTTTCAAGAATCTACAGTGGGAAGACTACTCTCCTAGCAGCCCGACATCAAGTTTGGCTTTGAGCCCAGCATATGACAACGGACAGTTCTTGTATTCTAAACTTTCAGATGCATCGATCAGTTCATCTAACTGGAAAAAGGTTTTCCGCGGATGTACTTGGGTTGGAAGTGGTTTAGTAAATCCTGAACACCCACTACTATCAGTTGAAGAAGGAATTATTCCAAATGATGTTAGAATTAGCGTTCGTGTTGCGAAGCCATATAACAGCTACGCATACAATACTCCTGACATCTCTACTGCTGGAACATCGATTAACGAATGGAGAAATATTTATACTTTCTCTACTAAAAATATCGCTACTACCTTAAACGATGCGAATACCCTTACTTCTGTCCTAGACATCATTAACATTGTTCCTAATCCATACTACGCGTTTAGTTCTTACGAAACAAATCAGTTAGATAACCGCGTTAAGATTACTAACCTTCCTGATATTTGTACTGTAA
>JBDLUS010000100.1:0-5525 GCA_039805165.1 Bacteroidota bacterium
ACAATCAACAGCCCAAGAATAAGCAGCGCTATTCGAATGGTTTTTTCGCGTTTGAAGAACGGGTATTTACTTAAGTACATTTTAATTCTGGAAAGCAGAACCAACAGGGGCGAGGTGCCTATTCCGAATAAGAACATGAACAGTCCTGAGTACAGCGCATTGTGATAATGAATGGCTACAGCCAAGGCTGAATAAACCATTCCGCAAGGAAGAATACCATTCACCATTCCCATGAAGAAGCGCGAGAACACGCTTTCCATTTTTAAGAATTTCCGGAAGTAAGTGGCTACAGATGATGCGGGAAAAAGTGTGTTCTGAAACAAAGAGGGAAACGATTGCACAAGGAAGACAAGAATTAAAACACTTCCGCTAATGAGCGCCGGCCAAACGCCCAAGTCTTTTGGTAAGAACATTTGTCCAACCCCTCCGACCAAGGCTCCCATAATGGCATAAGTCGTGGCTCTTCCAAAATGATAAAGACTGATTTGCAGAGCCTTTTGCGAGTTCGACCAGGGAATACTCATGATTATTGGTCCACACATTCCAACGCAATGCAGACTTCCCAAAAGGCCCATAGATAGGGCGGCTATGAATAGTTCAATGAACATGCTTATGTCCGATTACTTCTTCGAAATAATATTCCTTGTCATCTTTCTTCCAGAAAACTTCAATGTTGTATCGTGAAGGAATTCCAGTTGGAAGGGAAAATGCAAAAGCGCTATCTGTCGAAGGGGTTAGGTTGTAACTCGCGTCGAAGGCATTGTTACTTGGACAATACACCTTTACCGTAGCGTCTATCATTTCATTCAACACAAATGGAAAATGAACCACGGCGTTTCCGTTTTCAATTTGAAAGGAACATTTCTTAGGCAGCGCGGCGTAGTTCGCTTGTTGATCTAATCTTCCCTGATGAACCAATTCTTTTTCATAATAGTTCTTGTCTACTAAATCTATTTTTTGACCGATCGAAAGAAAGACCAGCGTCAAAATGCCTGCAGCAAAGAAGATGTAAAGTATTGTTATTTTCCAACCCCAATTCATGGTCTGTTCAATTTATTTGGAGCCAGAAGCACAAGGTTTTCCGTGGCTTTCAGTTCGCCGTTACTGTAAATTTCCAATTTGACATCGTTTCGTTGCGAAGGCAATTCTTCAACAGGGACGTAGACAAACAGTTCTCCGTTTTTCATTTCGCCAGGTTGTAATTTATTCTGATGTCCGATCCAATCGAAGCTCGCATTCTTTCCTTCAATCTTGAATTCAATATTCATTTCATCGGAAGTCTTGTTAATGAGCTTAATGTTGTAGAGGTTGCCAATTTTCCCATCGGGTTCAACCGTAAAGAGTGTGTTGCGCGTTCGAACGCTATTCACTTCCAATTCACTTCGTGTAATTAAGAGGAATGCTTCAACACTAACAAGAGCCAACAAAACAAGAGAATAAGCTACAATGCGCTTGTTCAGTTTAAGCTTGGTCTTCGTTAACACACTATTTTCAGAAGCATAGCGAATCAATCCTTTTTCGCGATGTGTCTTTTCCATGACAGTGTCACACGCGTCCATGCAGGCGGTGCAGTTTACACATTCCAATTGAAGTCCGTTGCGGATGTCAATACCCGTCGGACAAACACGAATGCATTCCAAGCAATCGACACAATCGCCGTGCGGTTGGTCAGCGGTCTTTTTAATGTGTTTCGTTCTGGGTTCTCCGCGAACGTGGTCATACGTCACGGCAATGGAATTTTTGTCGAGCATGACGCCTTGCATTCTTCCATACGGACAAACAATTAAACACACCTGCTCGCGGAACCAATAGTAGACAAAGAAGAACACCAAGCTGAAAATGACAATGGCAAGGAATCCACCAACATGTTGAGAAACGGGCTCAGTGGCAATGTTCCAAACGGCGTCACTTCCAATTATATACATGAGGAATGTATTCGCAATGGCGAACGACACTGCGAGGAACAGAATTATTTTCAGAATTCTTCGCGTTAAGGTTTTGCTAGTCCAAGGTTGTGAACGCAATGCCATTTGCGCCTTCCGGTCTCCTTCCAACCAATATTCAATCTTGCGGAAGACCATTTCCATGAAGATGGTTTGCGGACAAACCCATCCGCAGAAGACTCTTCCAAAAATGACCGTGAAGAGAATAATGAAGACCACGAAGATGAGCATGCCCAAGACGAAGATGAAAAAGTCTTGCGGCCAAAAACGTACCCCGAAGATGATGTAAATGCGATCGATCACATTCAACATAAACAAGGGCGCACCGTGAAATTTAATGAAAGGAAGGGTGAAGAACACCGTTAAATACACCCAAGACAAGTAACTTCTAAGGTTGTAGAAATATCCTTTAGGTTTCTTCGGGAAAAACCACACACGTTTTCCTTCCGCACTGATATGTGCGACAGAATCTCTGAACTCTTCTTCGTCTTCTATCATTTTATTACAATGCCTGTGCTATCGGGAAGTACTTTCGTAGTTGCTATGGTAGTGTCCGCAAGGGCTTGGTACAAGGGGCCTTCAGGTGCTTTTGCATTCGCAGGATTGGTGCCTTGCAAGGAAAGAATGTAGCTCGTCACTTGCGCCATTTGCATAGCAGATAAATCTGTCTTCCAAGATTTCATTCCTGTTCCGGTAACTCCGAGTTTAACGGTCTTGAACAAATCTTTAATGTCGCCACCGTGCTTCCAATATTGGTCTGTGAGGTTCGGACCAATTTTTCCTTCAGCATTCGCACCGTGACAGCTTACGCAGTTCGCAGCGAATAGGGCAGAGCCTGCTTTCAAGTCTTCTGAACCAGTGAGTAAAACAACAGTTGTTTCATCGACAAGGTTCTTCGCATTCTTACGATACTCTTCCATTTGCTTCTCGGCATCTGCCATTTGGGTTTGATATTCTTGAAGGGAAGAAGGCCCGTTTCCACCAGCATGGAAATAAAATAAGTATCCGAATGCCCATACAATGGTCAAGTAGAATCCATACTTCCACCAAGGTGGTAAGGCATTGTCTAACTCGCGAATGCCATCGTAATCGTGGTCGGTAAGAATAGCAGCTTCGTCTTTGATTTCAACCGACTTGTTGAGTTTGTCCCAAAGCGAAGGTCCAACTCTTTCAGGAAGAGCCTCAGGAGCTCCTTCCTTCAACCCAACAAAATCAGTGGTTAAATACTTAATCATGCGGTTGTAGTACAATACCACGCACAGCTCAATCACAATCAAGGTGAATAACGCATTGAAAGGCGTGTTTCCAAATCCGTTGTGAAGGAATTTCAGCACCTGATCTCCAGTGGCCGCAGAGGCAGAATTTGAAAATCCGAAGGAAATAAGAATAATCAATATCGCCGTTGGCCAATTTTGAGATTGCTTTTTCTTGTCTTGTTTCGCTTTGTTTGCAACGGCTTTCAATACACCTTGCAATTGGAAAATGTAGATCAACAGCATTGCTGCGACTAGGATTAAGCCGTAGAAGATTGGATCTTGATACGGAGAGTATGTGCTGACTGGCAGCGCTGTTATAGCTTCTTTCATGGCTGTTACAGATCTAAGGGAATGTTTTTTTGTTCTTCAATACTTGCTTTGTCTTCACGAAGCACGCGGTATGAAACGCCTACGAAGAAGATGACGAAAATGAACATGGAGGCAAGCGGATAGATGCTTACATCTGTGATGGATTCGAGGTAGTTTATAAATTTCATCTTACTTCAGTTTTATTTTTGAACAGGTGCTGCGTCTCTTCCTAAGCGTTGCAAGTAGGCGATAAGCGCTAAAATTTCATGATCGGGTTGAAGTCCCTCATCGCTGGTAAGCAATTGGTTTTGCTTGAACTCAGGCTGAAGTCCGTCTGCTATGTGTTGCGCTTGTGAACGAGCACTGTCGGCGCCCGCAGCAATGTCTGCATCGGTGTAAGGAACACCCAAGGTTTGCATGGCTTTCATCTTATTGGTTATTTCTGCGAAGTCAATTTTGTCTTCGAACAACCAAGGGTAGCGAGGCATAATAGATCCTGTAGAGATAGAAGATGGATCCATCATGTGGTTGTAATGCCAGCTGTCCATTCGCTTCAAGCTACCAGCTCCTTCGCGCGCCAAGTCTGGACCTGTGCGCTTCGATCCCCATTGGAATGGATGATCGTAAACGAACTCACCTGCTTTAGAATAGTCTCCGTAGCGCGCTGTTTCAGAACGGAACGGACGAATCATTTGCGAGTGACAGGTGTAACAGCCTTCCCGAATGTAAATGTCGCGACCTTCCAATTCGAGCGGTGTATAAGGCTTCACCGCCGCGATGGTTGGAATGTTTTCCTTCACCAAGAACGTTGGTATCATTTCAATCACTCCACCAATGGCCACAAGCACCAAGGCGAACACCAACATCTGAAGCGGTCTTCTTTCAATGACGCGGTGCCAGTGTTCGTTTCCAGTGATGCGCACTTTTTGAAGGGGTGCTGCTTCTGCTTTTTCTTCAGCCAAGAACACACCTTGCTTCGCAGTCTTCACCAAGTTCACAACCATGATAATGGCTCCTACCAAGTACAGCAATCCGCCCAATGAACGAGCCATGTAGAACGGACGCATGGTTTGAACCGTTTCTAAAAACTGATATTGCAATTGTCCTTCTTGTGTGAATTCCTTCCACATGCTACTCTGCATCCAACCCGCCCAATACATAGGAATGGCGTATAGCAAAATACCAAGGGTACCAATCCAGAAGTGCCAGTTCGCCCATTTCTTCGAATACAAATCTGTTTGCCACATGCGAGGTACCAACCAGTACAACACACCAAAGGTTAAGAATCCGTTCCATCCCAAAGCACCTACGTGAACGTGTGCAATGGTCCAGTCTGTGAAGTGAGAAATAGCGTTCACGTTTTTCAACGAAAGCATTGGTCCTTCAAACGTTGCCATTCCGTATGCGGTAACGGCAACCACCATAAACTTCAATACTGCGCTTTCACGCACACGGTCCCAAGCGCCGCGAAGGGTAAGCAAGCCGTTAATCATTCCACCCCAAGACGGAGCAATAAGCATTATACTGAACACGGTTCCCATACTTTGCGCCCAATCTGGAAGCGAAGTGTACAACAAGTGGTGAGGACCAGCCCAGATGTATATGAAGATCAAGGCCCAGAAGTGAATAATGGAAAGTCTGTACGAATACACCGGACGGTTCGCCGCCTTCGGAATGAAATAGTACATCAATCCCAAATACGGAGTGGTTAAGAAGAATGCAACCGCATTGTGTCCATACCACCATTGTACTAACGCATCTTGAACACCAGCGTACCATGAGTAACTTTTCAAGAAAGAAACGGGTAATTCAAATGAGTTAAAGATGTGTAAGATTGCAACAGTTACAAAGGTTGCGATGTAAAACCAGATGGCAACATATAAATGTTTAACTCTTCTTGTAAGAATTGTAGCGAACATATTGAATCCAAAAACCACCCAAAGAAGTGTAATCAAAATATCAATCCACCATTCTAATTCAGCGTATTCTTTACCTGAGGTAATACCAAATGGTAAAG